>JAGQRI010000370.1 GCA_020425515.1 Planctomycetota bacterium
TTCAAATCCGACAGGTGGCTCCAGCCTTCGCTACAGCTTCGGCGGGCGGGCCAGCCTTCGCTGACGTGGAACCAGGCACGATACGGGAGGCGGCCTTCAGGTTGTCTCCCGTTTTTGGTGACCGCGGCCGATGGCTTCGTTCAGGTCGGCAATCAGGCTTCCCAGATCCTTGCCGTGCATTCGGCAGACTTGTTCCAGGCTGACCTTGCGGGCAATCGTGCGCCGCGCAACCGGGTTCGACAGCAGCGCGAAACCGTGCCTGATGAACACTTCCAGCGTGGCCGGGTGCTGCTCGACGATCGCGCCCACCTTTGAGTCAGGTTCTGCCTCGCGAATTGGCTCTGGCGTGCCGATGTCGGGGGTGGCAACCACTACCTTCACCAGGTGGCCGGCCCAGAGTGCGAGCGCAACCAGCAGGGCCGCGCCCGTCGGCGCCAGGAACTTCAGGGCGTCTGTGGTGAAGTCGCCGGCGATCTCGCACGCGACTCTTCCTGCAATTGCCAGGTTCAGCAGCACGAACAGGGGTACCAGGCGGCCTAGCCGGGCCGGATCGGCGCCGTTCAGCGTCGGGACTACCTTCACCGAAACGGCCACGATCATCATCACCACAAAACCGAGCGTCAGCGCGTGCCGCATTCCGCCGTGGTAACCGTGCCCGAATGTGCGCAGCACGCCGATGATGTAGACCGGTTCCAGCAGCAGCATGACCAATGCAACCAACAGCCAGAATGAAGCCGCGCGCACGAACTTTGTGCTGCGGTCGCTGGTGGTTGTGCGCCGCCAGGGAGCGAATGAGGCAATCGCGCCAATCAGCCCGCCTGCCAGAAGCAACGCGCCGAGATAGTAGACGCCGCGGAAAATCGGCATGGCGGCTTCTGCCTCGATCCAGCCGTGCTGGATTGCCATCGAAACGGGGAAACTGATGACCATCAGCAGCAGCCCGCCGTTCACCAGCCAGAACAAGCGGCGAAACAGTCGTTCTGAAGGCGCTCGAAACCCGAGCACGGGCGGGAGGAAGCGCTGCATCACCCCCAGCACAACCATGCTGACGGCGCCGAAAAGCTGCACGTTGCGAAGGGCGTCCTGCAAGGTGGAGACTCGCAGCACCAGCCCGCTGAAATCACGCGCCTGCAGCAGGACAAGGTAGTAGACACCGCTGAGCGCGAGGCTGACCACGAACCAGAACAGCGACGCGAAGACCCAGCGGTCGTACTCTTCGATCTTCTTCCCGCTCGATCGATAGGTTCGCAGCAACTCGATCCCGAACAGCAGGAACGCGCCGAATGTGAGAACCGTGCCTGCGACTGCCAGGCCCGCGCCGTAAGGGTTGTACACAACGGAAGTGAAAGACTCGTCGTGCGCGAAAAACTGGCCGAAGAACCTCAGGGTGACGCCACCAACCAGCAGCGCGAACGTAATCGGGACCAGCGCCGGGTCGCGAACCACCGTGTGCTTGAATCGCGGCAAGGCCTGGTAGCCGAAGCCGATCACGAACGCGCCGACGAAACCGTAGATCATCGCGAAGGCGTGCGCATTGAGACGATGAATACCCGGCTCGAAGTAGGACCCGCTGGCGCCCATGCGGAACATGAACCAGGTGCCGAGCAGCGCCCCCGCCGATAGTGCCGTCACGGCCCCCGCAGCGAAGAACAAGCGGTAGGCACTGTCGACGCGGTGTGCTGCAACCGGGCGGGCGGGCCGGTTTGACGCGCCGGCGAGTTCGTTCAGGAGTTGGTTTTCGTCAACGCCGTGGGTCTGCGCGAAGAAGCGGATGCTTTCCGGCGGTCCGCTGACGCCTCCGCAGCCGCGCAGACCGTAGCGGTCGAACACCCAGCGAAGGTGCGGCTTGCGGGCGAGCAGTTCGCTGATCAACTCGTCGTGGTGGATTCGGTCTGCCATGGCCGTTGCCCCCGTTCATAAAAAGACAAACAAGTCCAATTATAGAACGCAAGCCGAATGCGAAGCATTCGCAGAATCTGCCTCGACCCAGCGGCAGGGCTCCGCCGCCGAGCCCGCCTGCTGGTAGTTGCTTTCGTAGAAGGTCGGCGGCTCGGAAGTGGCGCCGCGTTTAAGCCGCGAGGCTTCGCGCTTCATGGCGAGATACACGAACATGCCGCCCAGGCCGGACGCCAGCTTCGACTTCCAGCCGAACTCGGTCCGCAGAGTTTCCTGCAACGACCGGAGCCTTTTCGACATGGCGGCATCCTTGCGGTAGTAGCGGCGTGTTGCGGACACCACGGCCGACCAGGTTGTCGCGAGTTCTTTCGATTCCCAGTGAAAGCGGTCCCGTACGCGCTCATCGGGATGGTGCTTGTGGCGCAGCCAGCCCTTCAGTGTGGTTTCCACGATGCGCACGACGCTGGGGCCGTTCACTTCGAAGTCCCGGTTGAAGGCTCGAATCAACATGTCCGTTTCCAGCCCGTCCCGGATGTGCGGGTGCCGGTAGTTGAAGCGTGCCTGGCCGTGGATTTCAGGAAGCCCGACTTCCGCTTCCTCCATGATCAGCCCTTGCTCGCGCAGGCCTTTGTGCAGCGCCGTGCCGGGCAGCGGTGTGTACAGCATGAACTGGTGGAAGTCCGTGGCGTGCGAAACGGCGTAGTCGATCGCGGCATCGATGGTGTCCGGGGCGTGGTCCTCGAGCCCGATGATGGTGCTGCCCAGAACGCGGATTCCGTTGGCCTGGAACTCGCCTACCATTTCACGGGTGTTCGCGCCGCGCAGCTTGCCGTACTGGCTGCCCTCGCCTTCCAGCCCGATCCAGATCCAGGAAATACCGATGCGGAGAAGCTCGTCGATGCTGTAGCGGCGCAGCACGTTGGCTGACGCGAACAGATAGAAAGACCAGCTTTGCCGGTCACGTTCCATCAACTCGAGGACGCGCAGCGCGCGCTTACGGTTCAGCAGGAAGTTTTCGTCCATGACGAAAAACGACCGGGCCTGGGTTTCCCGCGCCAGACCGAGCAGGATCTCGTACAGCTCATCGCCCGTCTCATAGAAGGTGTTGAACTTGCCCTTGCCGCCGAACATGGCTGAGGTCGAGCAGAAGTTGCAGCCCATCGGACAGCCGACGGAGGGGATTACCGTGGCCGCCGTTTCGCCCGGCTTGTTGGGCACGCGGACCCCCATGCTGCGCATGTCCACCGGGGAGTACACGACAGGGTGGCGGTAGGGGCGGCCGGTATCTTCACCCAGGTAGCGGCGGAACCATTCCACCCCTTCGCCCTGCACGATGTGGTCGGCCATCACGCGCTCGTGCAGGTCTTCGAGGTTGGCGATGTGCCCTCCGATCACGATCTGCGCGCTGGGCTGGTGGCGGCGGATCAGCCGGCACATCTCTTTCACCTTCAGCACGTTGACGAGGATGCTGCTGATGCCGATGACGTCGTAGGGGACGGTCTTCAACTCGCGGATGAAGCGCTCGCGCGTGGGGAAGTCCAGCAGGTTGCAGTGCGCCTCGATGTTGCACTGGATCATCATGATGCCCCAGCTGCGGTGGAACATGCGCAGCGAGAACGGTCCCTGCGTGCGGGTGACCTGGTTGTGGTACAGCTCCATCGGGTTGATGCGGCTGCTGCCGAATTCGTCATCCTGGGCGTAGGGGCCGAAAACACTGGTCAGCAGCACGCGGGCGCGCGAACCCAGCGGGTGCACCGGCTGCGTTGTTCCTGCGTCGGCGCGCGATACGGTTGTGGCGGTCATGGGTCATCCTGGTAGCGGAAAGCTAACAGGACTAGCATATCCGGATAGCGAAATATACCCCCGGCTGACGAAGCCCATATGCGCACCCGGCACGGCGCATCCGTCCGTCCCGACCAAATTCTATATAAAAAGACTTGCGTATCTGAATAACTGGTACAAACTGCAGGTGAAGAGATGTCACGGGAAAGTGTGAACAGGAGAGAGCCATGTACCGCAAAGTTCTGATCGCCGTCGCCCCACTCCTTCTGCTGCTCGCAGCCTGCGACGGCTCGGGCAACTCAGGCGCCGCCGCCGTGCCGCCAACGCCGCCCCCGGCCTCTCCCGTCATCACCACGACACAGCTTTCACGCGCGACCGTCGGGAGCAGTTACAGTGATGTCCTCCAGGCCACGACCGCTGCCGGTACCGGCCCGGTAACTTGGTCGCTCGCGCCGCAATCCGCATCCATGCCGACCGGAATGGCGCTCGCCGGCGACGGCACGCTTTCAGGAACGCCATCAAATGGCGGGCTTTTCGAGACCGTCTTCCGGGCGGAGAACGCCCTTGGCGGGAAGGCGGACGTCGCGCTCGATATGATCGTGTATGAGCCGATTACCTACACCTACAGCCCGGATGCGTACGAAAACCCGGACAACGACTCGTATACGAATGCGACGGACCTCGGTGTGCTCACCTCCGCCAGCCCGATCGTCCAGTCCACGCCGCTCAGTGTGACCTCGCAGCCGCCGAATCCTGACGTCGACTTCTTGAAGTTCACTACAAGCACGGTCGGCGAAATTACAGTGGACGTGTACTTTGCAAAGACAACGGGAAAGCTGTTCGCCGGCCTGCACGGCGACCACAACGGCTACCCGGAAGAGAAAGTGAAAGGACTTCCGGGCGCAGGCGGCAACGACAACAGCATCGTCCTGTCCAATGCCGCAGCGGGTACCTGGTACCTGAAGGTCGAGGCGCAGTACAAGAACTCGACGTGGAACGCCAACGCCTACACCTTCCGGATCCGTTTCAGCGAACTGACCATCGGTACTGATTTGGTCGAGTATGACGCGGGCACGGGCGGCAACCTGAACCAGCAGTTGCAGGCCTTCGACGCCGGCGTGCCCGTCAGTACCGGCACCTGGTCGGTCGTTAGCGGGATGCTTCCCAACGGCGTCAGTTTTTCGAGCAATGGAACTCTCGGCGGCACACCGACACAGGACGGGTTGTCCACCGTGGAATTTCAAGTCGACGTGGGCGGCAGGACGGCCATGCGCAACGTGGACATCCGGGTCTACGATTCGACGCTCGGCGACTACTGGCAACGCCTTGGCGAACATCGCTACTACGACGCCGCACGGCCCAACGGTGACGGTGATTTCCACGAGCACTATTGCGAGGCAATGGTTGTAGCCCCGCATCCCGCTTACGGGAATGAGGGCGCGATCTACGTGCTCGGAGGTCGCGTGTCCGAAACGGTCAGCAACGTCTACGTCTTCCACACCGCCCACCAGGGCAATGCGGATCTCGACTACAAGCTGGAAGACATCGGCAGGCCGCTCAGCAGCGAACGGCAGTACCTGGGCGCCGCGTTCCTTCAGCACAGCTATGGCGGCTACATTTATGCCGTCGGCGGCGAGCTCTGGTCGGATACGGCGCCTTCCAGCGGCGCATTCACCTGCGTCGTGGAACGCATGAAAGTCTCGGACGGCAGCGGCACAGCGCTTGCCACGCCCGGCACGTGGGAAGCTGTCGCTTCTCTGCCCTCAGATATCGGCGGGCGGGCCGTGGAAGGCTGGGCCGAGATGTCGGTGGTTGCCAACGATGCGCCCGCGGATGTGGACGACCGGCTGTACCTGGTCGGAGGTCGCATCCGCATCGAGACTGCCCCGGCCAGCGCGACCTACACGAAAGAGTTCAACGACACAGTCGAAATGTTCGAGCCTCCGCTGACGTCAACCGGAACCGGCACCTGGTACCGCAAGCTCGACGCCAGCCCGTATACGCCTCGGCGCTTCATGGCGGCCGGGATGATCAACGGCAAAATCTTCATGGCCGGCGGACGCAGCGCCGCACAGGTTGAAGGCATCGTCGAGATGTATGAGCCTGACCCAGTCGCGGACAACGCGGCCCTCTCGACCGTCGGGGCCGGCAGCTACCCACTGATGGGGGCCGTGTGGTACCCGGCCGCAGCGGTACACAACGGTTCGCTGTACATCCTGAACGGCTGGGACTCGAGCCCGGCCCCGCAGGCGACGGCGCAGGTCCAGATCTTTACGCCGAACGCGGGCGGCAATTCCGGGACGGTCAGCCAGGGTGCGGCCCCGGATGCGGCCTCGGGTTTCCACTCAGCCGCGTTCCATGACGGCAAGTTGTGGCTCATCACGGGGCGGGATTCCTACGTGCCCACGCCGCATTTCAGCCTGCGCTACACGCCCTGACTACAAATTCGGTTCCACCGCGGCGGACGTGCTTGACGCCGGGGAAACCGCGGGGAATACTCAGGATAAGAAGGTATGAATAACCGAAATATGGGAGCCAGCCATGAGTGACGAGCCGAAACAGCCGGATTCCCCCGCGCAGCCCGAAGGGGCAGCCGAGGATGCGCCGGCCGAGACGCCCGGTCCGATCCACCCGCTCCAGAGACTGCTGGACAATCCCTGGCTGCTGCTGGTGCTCGGGTTCGTGATCCCGTTCCTCTCCTACACCATGTGGGGCTGGATCGAGTTGCTGATGACCAAACCGGCCCAGTTGCCGTAAGCGGAAAGGCGAAACACCATGAGCATCTTCAACCCACCGGAACGATGGCTGCAGGCGCCGCACGGGTACGAGCGACTCTGGATCGGCATTGCGCTGCTGTGGTGCCTCGTGTTGTCCGCGGCCATGCCCTACTGGCATTTCAAGGGCAAGCAGACCAGCAGCGGCGAGGCCTACACGGTCGATCCCGTTGACTACGAACGGCGCGTGATCCGGTTTATCGATGCGAACAAGGTGGACGAGCGCAACGGGCTCCCGGTTGTCCAGCCGGCGCCCGGCAGCGACGTCTACCTGATGGGCAAGAACTGGCAGTGGTACCCCGTCCTGAAGCTGAAGAAGGGCGTTGAATACCGCGTCCACATGTCGTCGGGCGACTTCCAGCACGGCTTCAGCCTGCAGCCGATGAACATGAACTTCCAGGTGCTGCC
>JAGQRI010000371.1 GCA_020425515.1 Planctomycetota bacterium
GTCAGGGTGCCTGTGCCGACGTTGGTGACGGCGATGGTGATCTCCGCGGTCGGACCCGCGTTGACATCCTGCTGTCCGAAGTCGCGCGGCGTGCCGGTCGGCGAAGACTGGTGCGGGATGTTCGTCCCGCCGGACACGGTCTGGTCGACCTGGATGTACGGAATCGGCTGGACGGCCTCACCTTTCACATTGATATCGAAAGGCGAAGTGCCGGAGCCGGTCGCGTTGTGCGGTATCTGGATGGTCGCCGTACTTACGCCGGTCGTCGTTCTGTAGAACACGATCGTAAACGTGCAGCTAGAACCGACCGGCAATGAGGCCGGCACGCCCGCAAGCTGCAGGGTGAAGTCGCCGGGATTGGCGCCGGTCTTCGAGTTCACGCTGAAACCGGAAAGGTCGATCGCGGCCACGCCGTTGTTGATCAGTCCAATCTGCAGCGGGGCCTGCGTCGAAGTGTTGACGATGCCGAAATCGCGCAACCCGCCAACCGCTTCGTTGTCCGTGATGACGGTGCCGGTGAGTCCGCCTTCGCGAACTTCCAGCGGCGGGCCCGGGTCGCGGATCTCCAGGTCGTCAATGCACCAGCCGACGTTGACGATTGAACTGTCCGTCGGACCGAGCACAAAACGCACGTGCACCACGGCGTTGCCGGCGGCAACCGAGGTGATGTCGTAAGCGACGAACTCCCACTGCTGGTTGCTGGGCGTGTTTACGCCGCCGGTTCCGTTGTCGAAGACGTCCGTCCAGGTGGTGCCGTTGTTGGTGACCTGAATCTTGGCCGTATCGCCGGAGTTGATTCCCAGCCAGCGATAGAAGCGCAACTGCACATTGGTGGCGCCTGAGCAATTGATCGGCGGTGAATTCGCGTAAACCGGCGAGAGACCGTTGCCATAGTCGTTGCCGATGTCGTGACCGAGGATCATGTTGTCGGAAGTCGGCGAGTTGTCGCTGCCCGGCTCGGTGCGCGTGGGGCCGACGCTCGTGTTGCCGGTAAAGGCCGTAGCCGACCCGCGTTCCCACCCGGTTCCGAGGTTCCAGCCGGTGTCCGTTGAAAAGTCGTCGATGAACGGCATCGCCGCGGGCGGCGGATCGATGTAGATGCTGAATGGCTTGGAAGCATTGGACGCCGGGGAATCCGAATCTGACGCCGAAACCGTGAAGTTATAGGTGCCCGCGGACCCCGCTGGCAGCGTCCCGGAAAGCACCAGGTCGTTGCCGCTCTGCGACGCCGTAACACCCGGCGGCAGCCCGCTAATCGACGTATTCCAGCTGTAGGGCGTTACGCCGTTGGTCGCGGAAATCGTCGCATTGTACGGCTGCTGTTCCGCGCCCGAAGGCAACTGCGAGGGCGTGCTGATCGCAAACCCGAGGTTCACCAGGTAATCCTCAACCTCGCCGTATGTGTAGCTGCCATTGGGCGTATGTGAACTGGTGCCGTACACGCACTGAAGACGCAGGCGCAGGACGCCGCCAACGCCCGACGGCGGCGTGAAGTTGATCGTGCCCGACGAACCGGTGGTGAGGTACATGGTGTTGATCAGGTTTTCGCCGCTGTCGAGGAAGTCACCATCATTGTTGTAGTCGATCCAGGCCGAGATGTACTCAGGCCACTGCTGCGTAATGGTGACGTCGATGCTGTGCTGCTGCCCGGGCACCAGGTTCGCCGAGCCGAGGCTGCCGTAGTAAGTGTTGTACGGTGAGCCGGCGCCGCCGGTATTAAGGTTTTGCAGCAGGGTGGTTGAGCCGCGACGGATCGTGACGTCGTCAATGTAGTCGTCGTCGCCCGTTCCGGTGGAATAAGTGACGTTCGCATACCCCGAGTACGGGGGCCCCGACTGGGCGGCCAGCGTGCCCGCCGAAAGCGTCAAGGCGACAAGCAACATCAATCCAGGCAGAACCCGGCAGGTGAATCGTCCGCACCGCATGTGTGTCCTCCGCGTGCTACTTGCCCGCGCCTCCCCGGCGCGGGCGGGCCACATTCCCCACGAATGTGGCCCCACCCTGCTTCCCACAAGCTGGGCGTGTCGGGCTGTTTAAACCCAACGAAGGGAGCCGGCCCCCAATTCCGGTCATCCCTGTGTCGTCAGCGGTTGCCGAAATCGCTCCGGCAGCCCGTCGACACTCTTTGCCCTCTCCCACAGCCCGTCGAACAGCATGCGCATATTCACGGCGAGCCCCTTGTTGGGGACCACCAGGCCCATGGTTGAGTTGTCTTCTTCCGCCAGCTCGATCATCGCGGTCTTGCCGTCGATCACCATGAAGCGCAGCGGAACGTCGTCAGCGAAACGGACGCGTCCTTCAAGGTCTTCCGCGTTCTGCAGGACCTGCGGCCCGTAGACCGCATCCTCCAGAATCGACGTATCAACGATGTAGCGCAGCTTCACGCCGCGCTTGAGCATCTGCCGGTCGATCTCGGTGTCGGGGCCCATCACCATTGGCGCCCGCACGGCGATCAGCAGTTCGTCCTCGACCACGTCGAAGGCGTCGTTGACGACGCCCACGATCTGGCCTGAACGCACCAGCCGGATGCCGAGGCTGCCCGGGTCGTCCGTCGGCGAATCGGGAGCTTTCTCAGCCAGTTTCTTCATGTCGGACTGGGACTCAGCCAGAGAATCCTCAACGGAACGGCGGTAGTTTTCGAAGGCCTGCTCGGGCGGGATGCCGCGATACAGTTTCACGTCGCCCAGGACCTGCTCGGCAAAGCCGCGCTCGACAAGGCTGTTGAGGGCGCCATAGACTTTGCTCTGGGGCACGCCGGATTTGCGCACCACGCGGGATGCCGGCGCCCGTGTCTCGCCCAGCAGCGCCAGGTAAACCTGGGCTTCGTAGCCGCTGAGGCCCATCTTCTTAAGCTTCTGAATCCACTCGTCGCGATTCACGAATTGCTCCACGTAAGCATGACTGAATAGAGAGACAAAAGTTGTCTCTCAACCATCGGTCTTCTCACGTGGGAATTCATTCGTTGAGCGGGGCGCGCGGGCCTTCCTGGCGGGCATAGCACATGCCCGTGTCGCGCACGTTCTGGGTTAAGGCTTCTTTGAGCTTTTGGCGCATAACTGTCCGGGGGTTGTATAGGCACAAAATTGCCAATGCAAGAATTATCCCGTTTTCGGCGCAGGAAACATATCAAATTCCCCCAAATTCGGGTTTTGACCCCCGTCTCAATCGGCGCCAGTCCCCGAATATCGGGCCTGGCAGCGACCGGCCGACCGCCGCCGCCCGCCCCCGCGGCTACTAACTATTCTTCCCCAACAAATGCTCATTCCGGTCGGCAGTATTGCCACCGATAGTGGCAAATATGTGCTGCCAAATGAGCAAGGCCCCCGCCAGGCGAGGGCCTCAGCAGCCAGGGGTTCGCCCCGGCCTGTGTTTGTGTGCAGTGAGCCTGTGTCGTGAGGACAGCCCCTCACTCAGACGCGATCCGGGTTGCTGTTCCCTTCACACGTACCCGGGTTTTGAGGCCCGGCGGGCGGTTGCGTGGTGTCGACACCACAAAGGTTGAACCGGCAAGCGACTGACTCTCGTCTTCCGATCACCTGCGTACTCGAGGCACGCCAGGTTCAACCCCGGGAAAGTGTTTTGCAGTCCTCTTTCCCGCAACCCGGTGCTGCATCACCGCGCTGCACGAAAGAAAGGTACCCCATCAAAAGCACAAATCCAGCAGTGTCAGCGTATAGTTGAAATGGGGACAAAATCACGTGAACTGACATACCTATGCCCAACATGTCGGCAGAAACGGCGTACCTGTTCCGTCACGCGCTCGTGCGCGAGGCTGCCTACGAATTGCAGTTGCCTGCCGACAGGGCGCGGCTTCATGAACTGGCCTTCCACCTGATTGAGGCAGCGTTCGGCGGCAAGCCACCGCAGCCGGACAGGCTTGATGAATCGCCGGTCGCGACGACTCGGTATCACCAGATTGACAGCGTCGCGGCGGAAATGTGCCGCCACGCGGAGATCGCACTGGCGAACGCCGCAACGGAAAACCCTGAATTGTCGGCTGCCTACCTAGTCTACCTGCAACGAGCAGCAGAGCACGCCGCGCGGTTGAACCAGAATCACCTCGCCATGCAGCTCTGGCTGAAGTTGGGTGACCGCCTGGAAGGCAGCCTGAAGGGCGAAGCGATTCGGCGTGCAGGCGACATCGCGGCACGGATGGGGCGCAAGGACGAAGCCGAGCGCGCTCTCAATCAAGCCCTCGAAATCCACCGGCAGGCTGGCAAGGCTGATCTCGCGGCCAATGTCATCGCCAACTTCGCGGTTCATTTCACGATCTGCGGGGATGCAGCCAAGGCCGTCGAAATGGCAAAGCAGGCTCTCGCCGAACTGAAAGAAGCCGGCGATTCGTCCCGCCGCGCCGCCCCGCTGGCTGTGCTGGCGATCCAGTACCAGCACACCGGCCAGACTGAACTGGTGTGCCAGAGCTATGAAGAGCTGCTCGCGCTTTACCGGTCAGGCGGCAAGAAAGCGGACCTCGCAAAGGCACTCGGAAACTACGCCATCCACTTCCTCGAACGAGGTCAGTTCGACGAGGCAGAGCGCATGCTGAACGAGGCTTTGCAGATCCACCGCGACATCGAAAACCTGCCAAGCCAGGGCGTCGTCTACGGCTTGATCGCAAACCTCTGCTACAACATGAAGCGCTGGGACGAGGCCGAAGCGGGCTATCTCCAGGCGCTCGGCTTGCTTCGCAAAACCGGACTGCGAACCCAGATGGCCACGAACCTCGCGAACCTGGCAAGCCTGTACAACCAGGTTGGAAAGACAGACGAAAGCGAGCAGTGCTTTCTGGAATCGCTCGATATCTCGCGCGAGGTCGGCAGCCTGCGCGATGAGGGCTTCGCGCTGGGCAACCTGGCCGGCGTGTACCACGCGACCGGGCGACTGGCCGAAGCGGAGCGCGCGTTCCTGAGGGCACTTGAGCTGGACCGCGCGAGCCGATACCGCCGCATTGAAGCCGCGCACCTGTGCGACTACGCATGCCTGCTGATTGCCCTGGACCGGGCTGACGAGGCGCGAACAAGGTGGCTCGAAGGCATCGGTATTCTGACCGAGCTCGGCGACAACGTGACGCTCGATGAAAAACACGAGTCAATGGAAAAGGCCTGCGCGCAGGCAGGCCTTGAGTCGTTCCGTCGCGATCTCTGATGCTATTCGCGTTTCGGGTCGGTGGCTTCGTAGGCGTCGATGATGCGCTGGACCATGTCGTGGCGCACGATGTCCTTGTTGCCGAGGCGGCAGACCTTCACGCCGTCCACGCCGTCGAGGCGCTCCACCACGTCCACCAGCCCGGAGCGCTGGCCCTCGGGCAGGTCGGTCTGGCTGACGTCGCCGGTCACCACGGCCTTGCTGCGGCGACCCAGGCGCGTCAGGAACATCAGCATCTGCTTCGGCGTCGTGTTCTGCGCCTCGTCAAGCAGGATGAACGCGCGGTCCAGCGTGCGCCCGCGCATGTAGGCCAGCGGGGCGACCTCGATGACGTCGCGCTCGATGTAGCGCTGGATCTGCTGCATCGGCAGCATCGCACCCAGCGCGTCAAAGATCGGGCGCAGGTACGGGTTCACTTTCGCCTGGTAGTCGCCGGGCAGGAAGCCGAGCTTTTCGCCCGCCTCAACCGCCGGGCGCACCAGCACCAGCTTGCTTACGTTGCCGTGGATCAGCGCCGCCACGGCCATGCTGGTCGCCAGGAAGGTCTTGCCGGTGCCGGCGGGGCCTACGCCGAAGACGACGTTGCTGGACTTGATGGCCTCGATGTACGCGGCCTGGCCCGGCGTCATGGGCTTGGCGCCCTGCAAGCCTAGAGGCGCGATTTCGGGGTTGCTGTCGCCGTCGGTCGAATCGAGGCGCAGCAGCGAGGACTCGACGTCCTGGGTACGGATCTGCCCGTACTTGCGGACTTTCTCGATCAACGCGAGCAGCGCCACGTACGCATCCAGCACGCCTTGCTCATTGCCGGCGATGCGCAGGTTGTTGTCGCGCGCGAAGATCTTCACGTCGAAGTGGCTGCGGATCATCTTGAGGTGACGATCACGCTCACCGAAGAGGGCGTAAGCCTCTTCCTTGTCGCGCAGCCTTATCGATTTTTCCATGAAATCGTGAGTGGGACGTTGTTTTGAGCGTCGACGCTCGAGTGTTTTACCCATGACCAGTATTCTAAGCGTCTACCCGAGTTTCCGCCATACCGCGTTACTTTGTGTTAGCGGCTTGTGGAAAGCATGAATGGAATGCGCCAAGCCTCCTCATGAGCAGGTTTGGAGCCCGAAGCGTAAGCGAAGGGGCAAGTCTTCAGCGTGCGTATCGCGCCTTCGGCGCGTGCCCCTTCACTGACGTTTCGGGCTCAAAGACGTGACTACGCAGGCCACAGGGCCAGCACCACAATCAATAACGGCCCGGTCAGCATGAAATTATCCATGATGTCCATCACCCCGCCGAAGCTCGGCACCAGGTGACCGCTGTCCTTGATCCCGGCGGCGCGCTTGAAACCGCTCTCGACCAGGTCGCCGGCCTGGGCCGCGATGCCGACGAAGAAGCCGAGGGCCGCGCCGTACCACCACTCAACGATGACCGGTTTCATGGCGCCGTCGGTGGCCCAGTTCCCCCACAGGAACGCGACCGCGCCGCCCGCCGCACTGAACAGCAGCCCGAAGATCGCGCCCTCGAT
>JAGQRI010000372.1 GCA_020425515.1 Planctomycetota bacterium
CCTTGGCCATGCCCGGGTTGCCGGTGTGGTTGACGTAGACGCGCTTCCCGTCCGTGACGACGGTGTGGTAGCCCTTGAGCACCAGCACCACCTTGTACTTGCGGGCGAAGAACAGGGCGACGTCGCGGCGGTGTTCGTCGCCATCCTTTAATGGCGCGCCGTCGTATTCGCTGCCGAGCAGGCGCAGCATTTCGCCAGGGTGCGGGGTCAGGATCGGCAGCCCGTCCTCGCGCGCGAGGTGGTTCAGCACTTCGCACTTGTCGTGGGCGATGGCGTTCAACCCGTCGGCGTCGATCACCAGTTTCTGCTTAACCTGCGGCAGCAGGTTGATGACGGCCTGCACGGTCTGCGGGTTCTGTGACAGCCCCGGGCCGATCAGCATGACGTCGGAGCCCTCGGCCTGCTTGAGGATCTTCGCGGGCGACATGGCGCTGATCGTGCCGTCTTCGGTCTCCGGCAGCGCGCTGGTCATGATGTTGGGGTCGCGCCCGGCCACGACGGCCGCCAGGCGCCACGGCATGCCGACCCGCACCAGCCCCGCCCCGGTGCGCAGCGCCGCGCGCGAGCACAGGGTGGCGGCGCCCACCATGCCCATCGAGCCCGCTACGCAGAACAGCCGCCCGGCCTCGCCCTTGTGCATGGTCAGAGAGCGCCTGGCCAGCACCGGCAATTCTGTGATGATTTGAAAGTCGTCCGTCACGCGCGCGAGTATGGGTTTAACAGAGCCGCGACCGCAAGGGAGCGGCCCCGCCTGTGCCGGGAACAGCAGGTTTCCTTTGGGCCCGGAAAGCGCGGGAGCTAGAATACGCCCATGCGCAGAGCAAGCATGGTCGGAGTCGCCACAGGCCAGTTGGCGTTCGTCGCGGGCACGGTCGCGGCCGCCGGTTGGCTGTTGCTGACGCCGCCCCGCCCCGCCGTCGAGGCCGGTCCTTCGCTGCGGGACGAGCCTGCCGTTGCTGCGGTCATTCGCGACGAGCAGCCATCGCTTCCCGTCGCGCCGGCCGAGCCCGTCGACAAGCCGATGCCTGGCGAGGTTGAGATCAGCCAGCCGCAGGGAGAATGGACGGGCGGAATCGACCCGTTGCGCGTGCAGAACATTGACGTGATGGACCCGGATCGCAAGCAGTACATCGAACAGTTGAAGTCAAGCGCGCTGATTGAAGCCATCGTCCACGTTACGGCGCCTGACGGCAGGGTTTTGCCGGCGGTAAAGTTCAAAGGCATGGATAAGCCCCTGTTCGAAGGCGAGCGCGTCCCGAACACCGAATTCCGGATCAGGCGAATCTTCGAGAACCGAGTCTACAAGTTGGGGAATGAACGGTTCGTGCGCAGCGGCGTGGACGTGCAGGGCGACACCGGCGCAATCATCACCCTGTTCCTGCCCGACAACCACTAGCGCCACCGGCCTAGAGACTTGCCCCTGGCCTCGGTTTCGAGGCGTTGGAAATCCTCGGCGTGTTTCGTGTTGGGCGGGATGCGCATTACCCTCGCCCAGCCTTCCTTCATGATGACTTCGTTCAGCATGCGCCCGTCGGGCAGGTAGACATAGGCCAGCGTGCGCCCGTATTTGTCCTCGCGCTCGGCGTCGTACTTGAGCTTTACCTGCGCGTCGGGCTCCAGCAGGTCGAAGACGAACATGCTGGCCTTCCAGCCGGTGCTTTCGGGATCGACCCGGTCGCGCCCGATTTCGTCGGTGTCGATGCCGATCAGGCGGATGCGCTCGGGCTTGCCGTTGTGCTCGATCTCGAGGGTGTCGCCGTCGACCACGCGCGTGACCCGGTAGTGCCCGCTGCGTTTGCGTTCCGGCTGGGGCAGATACAGCTTCGGGCGGTCGATCAGCGCCGCGCCGCATGAGTTGACCGGTGTGTTGCCGGTGCCGCCGTAGATGCCGTCAGGTCGCAGGCGGAACGGCAGGTAGCCGCTGTACCAAAGCACCACGCCGATTACAGCAACCAGCGCCACCATCAGCGCGGCGGTGCGCCCGGTCGGCAATCGGCCTTTGTCACTCGGATAACCCATTTGAGCAGTATAGCTGCACTGGCGACAACTCGCTCGCGCTTCCGCCTTCGCCAAGGCTTCGGCGGACAAGTCGCGCTTGAATTGGCTTGGGACGCGAAGGTGCGAAGGGGTTGTGAGGCCGCCAAGAGTCTATTCTGGCAGAATGTCTTTCGTGAAAAGGGAGCGTGGAGTGGATCGGTTTGATGAAGAGATTGAGTCGCTGGCCGATGCGGTGATTGGCGCCGCGATTGAGGTGCACCGGCATCTGGGGCCTGGGCACCCCGAGCGGGTTTACTGTAACGCGCTGGAGTATGAGCTTGAACTGCGTGGCATTGCGGCGCAGCGTGAACATCATTATCGGGTGATGTACAAAGACAGGGATGTCGGCGAAGGTCGCATCGATTTCTGGGTCGGCGCGCGTCTGACCGTCGAGATCAAGTCAGTTGAAGAGCTGTCGCCGACTCACACGGGGCAGGTCGTGGCGTACCTGTCGCAGAAGCACGAGCCGATCGGGCTCTTGATCAACTTCAATGTCGCGCTCCTGAAGCGCGGCCTGAAGCGTGTGATTCGAAGTAAATCGAGAGCGTAAGACAACGAAAGATACTTCGCGGTCTCCAACACTCTTCGCACCTTCGCGTCCAGGTAAACGCAAGTGCGACTTGTCCGTTGAAGCCTGGGCAAAGGCGGAAGCACGAGCACGCAACAAACCATGATCGAGCTTGACCATTCCATCTCTGGGCGGGTGCACCGGCTGCGGCTGGGGGTGCTGGACTATGTCCTGGTCGTGCCCGGCATGCTGTTCGGCAGCTATGTGATGCCGTTTACCATCCTGGCGCTGGGGTTCTGGCTGGGGTGGCGCTTCGGCACGGTCTGCACCATGGCGGCCGTCACCACCGTCGCCATCACCAACCCGATGAAACACTGGATCGGTCGCGACCGGCCCCAACCGCTGGAAGCGCAACGCGCGATCAAAATCCGCAAGCTGGTCAGCAATCCGGCGTTTCCTTCCGGCGACAGCGCGCAGGCCGGCGCGATCACGACGCTGCTGATCCTGCTGGGGCCGCTGCCTTTGCCCGCATCGCTGGTGTTCCTGCCGCTGGTTCCGCTGTGCATGTTCAGCCGGGTTTATTTTGGCGCGCACTGGATCGGCGATACGATTGGCGGCGTGCTGATCGGCTCCGGCGTCGCCTTCGCGTACGCCTGCTGGTTCAGCGACTTTGTCGGTACAGGGCTACCGGGCGCGTGATGGTTTTCTATAAGGCATAGCTTCATTTTACGGGCCGGGCGGCAGCAGCAGTGCAGGAGCAGTCATGAGCGAGCGCAAACTATTCACTTCGGAATCCGTCGGCGAAGGCCACCCGGACAAGGTCTGCGACCAGGTGTCGGACTCGGTGCTGGACGCGCTGCTTGCCAAGGACCCCGAATCACGCGTGGCCTGCGAAACCGCAACCACCACCGGCCAGATCATCGTGATGGGCGAGATCACCACCAAGGCGATCGACGTATTGGCTGAGATCGGCGACATCGCCCGCAAGGCCGCCTGCGACATCGGCTACACCGACGGCGCCTACGGCCTGGACGGCAACAGTTGCGGCGTGATGGTCAGCGTTCACGGCCAGAGCCCGGACATCGCCCAGGGCGTCGACGAAAACGTCGGGCTGCACCACGAGCAGGGCGCCGGTGACCAGGGCA
>JAGQRI010000055.1 GCA_020425515.1 Planctomycetota bacterium
CGGCGCTTTTGCCGCGACGGACTGGGCCTCGCTTCGCTCAGCCCCACAGGCAAGATTGCCTGTGCCACGAGTCCGGCACGTCTTGGAACAGCAGGTGAGGAGACGCTGCTACAACGCGGGGCGGCGCTTGTAATCCCCCGCAATTCGGGGCCGGGCGCCCATGTGGTATACTAAAAGCGCCATGAAACCGCAGACGCGAAACGTTGTGGCACGCTTCCCACGCAATCGAAACCTTGCGCGCCGGCCTGCCCCACGCGGTCGCACATCCAGGCAAACACGCAGCACCCGGCGCAACCTGCAGGCGCACATGTCCGCCATGCTCGCGCCGCTGGTCTTCGGCGTGCTGGTCGCGCCCGTCGGTGCAATCATGTTGAACGCGGGCCTGAGTACGGAGCTGTCGGTCAGCCTGGTCATGCTGGCAGCTCTTTGCGTGCTCATGTGCAGCGTCGTCCACCTGCTGTCCCGGCTGAACAGCGACGACCACGCCTGGACCGGCGGGCTTCCCCCGAAGTCGACGCGCCCGCGGCTCGGCCAGCAGCCGAACGTGCCCTATGGGCGGAGGGTCTGGCGATGACGGCCCTGACCAGTTCCCAGATATGCTTCCGCCTTGCGCGCATGCACGACGCGCCGAAGCCGCCGCGAAAGGTCGCGCCGGTTCGTGAAGCCGCGCCGAAGGACCCCGCCGAGCTTGCGGAATTCGACCGCGAGTACCGGCGCGCGCACCGGGTATTGACCGTGGCGATCTCCGCCGGCGTCGGCCTGCCGATGCTCCTGGCTGTGCTGTGCGGCGCCGGCTGCATCACGGGGACTGTGTTCATGTTGCTGATGTACTTGACGCATGCGGCGTGCATCGTGGCAGTCCTCATGTTTGTGCTTCCGAGATCGTTCTGCCCGCATTGCGGCAAGCACCTGATGTTCGGGCACGGGAAGGTCCGGTTGAAATTGCTGTGGGACTGTCCCGAGTGCGGACAGCCGCTGTATCCCAGGCCGCCCCGGCTCGGCCAGCAGCCGAACGTTCCTTACGGGTACCGAAAGCAGGGTGAGCTATGAAGACCCTGAGTGAACGGCAGGTTCGCGGTTACCAGCGGCGCGCTGCCGCGGCGCCCTTCCTGATTTACGTCTTCCCGCCGCTGGCGTGGGCGTTTGTGTTCGCGCTGCACGCGGCGGTGCAAGCGGTGGCTGACGCGCTCGGCCGCGAGCTGCCGGAAACGGTTTTCGGGATCTGCTTCTTTCTGGGCGGGCTGCCGGCGATGTTCCTGGTGTTTTTCCTGATTCACAAACTGCGGGCATGCCCTTGGTGCGGTGCTTCCCTGTCGTTGCCTCGCCGGGGGTTTCGGCCGAAGCGCTGCGGGGCGTGCGACCGTCCGCTTACGGTGCACGAGTACCGGGCCGAGTGCCGCCACGGGACCGTGCCGGGCGGGCAGGCCGTGCATCGCGGGCGTCTTCCCACTGGTTATGACCGCGCGAGTAACGCGGAGGTGCGCAAGTTCTATCGCGGCTTCCGCAACGCGCGGCGGCTGGGCCTGATCGTGATGGCGGCGAACTTCCTGGTATTCGTCGTGGCGGTCGGGCTTGGGAAAGACGGGCTGCAGAGCACCGATTCGTTTTTCCGCTACGCGATGGCGCCCACTGGCGGGCTCGCGGTCGTCTACTTCCTGTACGCCCTGCCCCGGGGACGTTGCCCGCACTGCCGGAGCCTGGCGCCGATCGGGCGCGCCCTGTCGCCGTTCGAAAAGTCCGATACCTGTCCGCGTTGCCACGGCCCCCTCAAGCCCGAAGCCCCCGAAGCGGAACAGAAACCGGACGTGCCCTACGGTCGGCTAGACGACTGAGCTGCATTTCAGTAGCGGCGGTCCTCGGCGAGCAGCTTCTCGGCGTCCTCGGCTGACAACGGCATGGCGATGCCGTAGCCCTGCGCGTAGTCGCAGCCGGCGTCGCGGATGAACTTGAGCTGCCCGTCGGTATCCACGCCCTCGGCGACGGTGTCCATGCCCAGGCTGCGTGCCATGGCGACGATCGCGTGGACCAGCTCCGGGCGTTCGTTCTGTGTGCCGATGCCGGTGACGAACTCGCGGTCGACCTTGAGCGTCCGGAACGGGAAGCGGTGCAGGTAACCCAACGAGCTGTAGCCGGTGCCGAAGTCATCCAGCCCGAAACGCAGCCCGCGCCCGGCCAGCAGTTTCATGATCGCGGCCATCTCGTCGGGTTTTTCCATCAGCGCGCTTTCGGTGATCTCCAGCTTGATCGCGTCGGCCGGGATGCCCGTTTGCTTGAGCACCGCGTCGATGTCCTCCATGACGGAAGCGTCGGTGAAGTTGCGTGTGGAAAGGTTCACGGCGACCTGGAGCGTCTCGAAGTTCGGGAACTGTTCGCGCCACTTCACCAGCCGCTCGCAGGCGCTGCGCATCACGGCCATGTCGATCTCGCACACCAGGCGCGACTGTTCGGCGATCGGGATGAACAACTCCGGCATCACCAGCGCGCCCTGCCTGCGCCGCCAGCGCGACAGCGCCTCGAAGCCGGCCACCCGCCCGGTTTTCAGGTCGATGATCGGCTGGAAGAACGCGATGATGTCGCCTTCGCGGACGGCCGTGCGCAGCGCGCTTTCGGTCGCCATGCGCTCGAGCATGTAGTTGCCGGTCAGCGTGTTGAACACCTTGTGCCGCCCGGGGCCTTTGTGGCGGGCGCGGTCGAGCGCGGACTCCGCCTTGTGCAGCACCTCGCGCACGGAGGAATCCAGCGGCGGCGTCACCACCAGCCCGAAGCTGGCAGTCAGCGAGATTTCCCCGGCCGGCGTGCTGATCGGGCTTTCGAGAATCTTGCGCAGGCGTTCAATGACGACCTCGGCCTGCGCCTCCTCGTTGATCCCTTGAAGCACGAAGGCGAAGCGCTCCCCTTCGAACTTCGCGACGAGGTCCATCTCGGCGAGTGCGTTCTCGAAGCGCTCGGCGACGACCTTGAGGATCTTCTCGCCCTCGAGTTCGCCGAGGCTGCTGACGACGCTGGAGTACTGGTCGAGGTCCGCCAGCAGGATGCTGACCGGGTACAGCTCGTTCTCGCTGCGTTCGCGGCGCAACTCCAGGTGATGCTCCAGAAAGGTCTGCGTCACCAGCCCGGTTACCGGGTCGCGCAGGGTACGGTCGGTCACGTTGGTCGCGCAGGCGACGATTGCGCCGCCGTCGACCAGGTCGGGCAGGAACACGACCGTGCTTTCCATGTATACGTAGCGCCCGTCGGCGCGCTGCAGGCGATAGTGCGTTCGCTGCGGCTTGTCCGGGTGCAGAATCAGTTCGGCCAGCACGGCCTGTAGTCGCGGGCGGTCATCCGGGTGGACGATTTCCAGCGCGCGGTCGCCTTCAAGCTCACCGGCGCCGTAGCCGAGTACGCGCTCGACGGACGGGCTGTGATACAGTCGCCGCCCGTGCGTGTCGGTGACCGTCACCAGGTCGTTGGTGTGCTCGAACAATGAGCGCCACCAGGCCTCGCGTTTCTGCAGCTCAATCTCGGCGCGTTTGCGGCGCGTGACGTCCTGCGCGATGCCGGCGATCTTCACCACGTTGCCCTGACCGTCGCGGATGGGGAACGCGCGGTCGCGGATCCAGCGCACCTCGCCGTCCGGGCGCACGATCCGGAACTCCACGTCGAAGCCCTGCGGCGCCTTGCGGTTGCGGTCGCGCACGACTAGTTCGCGGTCGTCGGGATGCACGGCGTCGAGGAAGCTGGCCGGGTCCTTGTACAGGCTTTCCGGCGTGCGCCCCCAGATGCTCTCGAAGGCCGGGCTGATGTAGTGGATGCGCAACGAGTCGGGCTCGGTCAGCCAGAAGACGTCGCGGATGTGCTCGGCGATCTGGCGCAGCCACTCGGCCTGCGGCTCGATGCGCCCGCTGACCGCGGAGCCGGTGGGGTCAAGTTGTTGCGGATCAGTCATTCACGAGTCCTGCACCCGAACGGCCCTGTTTACATCATTTTCGGGTGAGACTGGACCCGCAAGCTATTCCCAGTGGGGCGGCTCTTCTGTGCGTTTGCGGAAGTCTTCTTTGACCTTCAGCTCGGCGTACAGGCGTTCGAGGGCGGCCTCGAAGTCCTCGTCGTCGGGGTACTGGGCGCGGATAAGTTCAAGCTCCGCACGCAGTTGCGCGTGGTCGAGTCCCCAGCGGCGAATCCTGGTTTTCGTGTCGGACATCGTTTCACCGAATACTTAACGATCACCCGTGGGGCCTGATTCCGCAAGTGCAATCGCCGGCGAATCGAACAGGAGCTTACCCACACTCGTTTAATATTCGTTACAATGACCCCATTCCGCATCCTTCCGCATTACAGGGTTGCAGCATGCGCGGCGCCGTCGAAATCGAGAAGCTGGTACGGGACCACCAGGCGGGCCTGCTGCGCTATCTGCGTTTCCTTGGCTGTGAGGAAAACCTGGCGCAGGACCTGGCCCAGGACACCTTCCTCGCGACCATCGAGGCCGACTTTGAAATCCGTGACCGGCGGGCGACCTCGGGCTATCTGCGAACCACGGCGCGCAACTTCTACTTCATGTGGCTGCGCAAGATGCGCCGCGAAGTGACGCTGCCCGATGAGGACCTGCTGGAAGCAAGCTGGGCCGAGAACGAGGGCGACGACGAAGGCGGGCTGTACCGGCGGGCGCTGCGCAACTGCCTGGCCAAGCTGAGTCAGCGTACGCAACTGGCACTGCGCCTGCGTTACGGCGAGAACGCCTCGCGCGAGCAGATCAGTTTCGCGACCGGGCTGGAACCGGAAGGCGCCAAGACGCTGATGCGCCGCGCCAAGGACAAACTGCGGGAGTGCATCCGCAAGCAGGTAGGGGAATGAACGAGCGCGAACAGTTGAACGAGCGCTACCTCGAGGCGCAGCTTCGTGAGGAACTGGGCATTGAGCCCGACCTCAGCGAAAGTGTGCTGCGCGAGTACTACGCCAAGCACCCGCCCGAAAAACGCAGCCGCGTGATCCCACCACCGCCCCGCAAGCCGGCCTGGCGTCCCATGGCCGCCGCAGCCGCGGTGTTGCTCGCAGCGGGGCTGGGCTGTTACTCGCTCGTCAGCGTGTTACAGGACCGTGTTCGCGACGACCAGCGCCACGAGCGGGCCGGCCAGCAGCAGCCGGTTGAGCTTAAAGAGGAAGCAGACACCACGCAGTTCACCCCGCCGGTGAAAAAGGACGTTACCCCCGAGCCGGAACAGAAGCCGGACGTTGAGCCCGAGCAGAACCCGGGTGATTCTCCGGAAGAGCCGCCGGCTGAGACACCGGACGGCAGCTCGTGGCCGAAGGGGCACACGGACCCGCCGGGTGCGTTCCCGGTACCGGAGAAGCCGAAGTCTGACCCGCCGCCGGAAGAACCGGATGACGTTGTCGGCCCGAAGCCCGACCCGAAGGGCTGGACCGATCCGCCGGACGCCTGGCCGCGCGGCGATCATTCTGAGTCAAAAAAGGCACCGGCCCTTGTTGCGCAATGGAAGGGCGACGTGCTGCATGTAACGCGCGACGGAAGCGTGTGGAGGGTCAAGCCGGACGACAAGTTCATCATCCGGGTGGGGGACAAAGTCGAGCCGAAGGGCTCGGCCGAGTTCACATTGATGGACGGCGGCTTGCTGCGCCTGGACGGCGAACTCAGTTTTGATGGCGAGCCGGAGGCTTTGAGCCTGACCCTGCACGACGGTGCGCTGTACGCGGACGTCACGCACGAGCTGGCCGTGACTTCCGAGAGGGTCACCGCGCGCCTTACCGGCGTCGGCGTGCTGGAACAGCGCCTGCACGGCTTTGAGGTGTTCTGTGTCAGCGGCAGCGTGAGATCCGGCGAAGACGACCTCACGGCCGGCTACCGCGCGCGCCTCGAGGACGACGGTTTTAAACACGACAAGAAGATCGGCTGGGAGGACGTGCAGCGCGAGTTCAAATTCCTGCGCGAAACGCCCAAGCGCGTGATGCTGCACGAAGACCTGGCCGAGGCCCCCGGCGAGTTGTTCGGCGGCGAGATCAAGGACGGCGTGCTGGTCGGCAACAGCGACAGCGAAAACGGCAGCGGCTTCTACCTGCGCGAGCCCTACGAGTACCGCCAGGGCGACGTCGTGCGCTTCCGTTTCCGCATCGAGACCGCGCGCGAAATGATTCTGCAGTTCGGCACGCTCGAGTCCGACAACTGGCGCTACAAGCTGGGCGGGGTCAAGGCCGGCGAATGGATCGAGTATGAGCTGCCGCTCAGCAAACTCTACAAGACAACCGACGTTGCAAAGAAAGCCGAGCCGGGTTTGCGGCTGAAATTCTTCCAGCTTCACCCGGAAGAGGGCAAGACTAAGATCGAAATCGACAGCGTCGAGATCGTCCACCAGCCGTAGGGGGCGGCCCCGTGTGGCCGCCCGGCGCTCAGCCACACGGGGCTGACCCTAAGCCACCACCTCACCCTCAATGAACGTCACCGCATGGCCGCGCAGCAGGACGCGGTTTTCCTTCACCTCGCACTCGATCTCGCCGCCGCGAGAAGAAAGCTGCTTCGCCTTCAGCGCCTTCTTTCCCAGCCGGTCCGCCCAGTACGGCGCGAGCATGCAATGGGCCGAGCCGGTGGCATGATCCTCAATGATCCCCATGTTCGGCGCGAAGAAACGCGAGACGAAATCCACTTCGTCGCCCGGCGCCGTCACCATCACCGCGTGCTCGTGCAGCAGCGCCAGCTCACGCGGCGCGACCATCAACTCGCGCACGGCCTCCTCGTTCTGGAGCACGCACATCAAGAAGTCGCCGTCCAGTACTTCGTTCGGCGCCGCGCCCAGGGCCGAGGTCAGCCCGGCCGGCGGGCGAACCGTCTCGGCGTGCTTGGCGGGAAAGTCCATCTCGTAGGCGTCGCCGGCGCGGGTCACGACCAGTTCCCCGCTGCGTGATTCGAAGGTGATCGCGCTTTCCGTTACGCCGCGATGCCGGAACAACACGTGCGCCGTAGCCAGCGTCGCATGCCCGCACAGGTCGACCTCGGTGGTCGGCGTGAACCAGCGCAGCTTCGGCTCGCCGGGCAGGTGAAACGCGGTCTCGGGCAGCAGGTGCGAGGCGGCGATGGCCTGCAACCGGACATCCTCGGGCCATGTGTCCAGCAGGCAGACCCCGGCCGGGTTGCCGCCCGTCAGTTCGCGCGTGAAGGAGTTGACCTGGAAGTAGCTGATTTTCATGCGGCAAGCCTAGCAGCGCGGATGCAGAAAAACTCAGCCCATAAATATTGACTCCCGAAAAGAGTAAGTTACTCTGAATAGGAGTAAATAAGGAGACGCCGTGGCAGACTTCCACAACAACGAGGATTTCATCGACGCGCTGCGGGCCATGGGTCTCAGCCAGTACGAATCGCAGGTCTATCTCGCGCTGCTGGGCGAGGGCGGCAGCGACGTTGCCACGGTGATTCGCAAGGCCGCGATCCCGCAGAACAAGGCCTACGAGGCGCTGGCCAGCCTGGAGCGCAAGGGCTTTGCCGAGCTGCTGCTTGGCGACCGCAAGCGCTACCGTGCCGCCGAGCCGAAGCTCGCGTTCGAGCGCTACCGCCGCGAAGTCGAGGGCACGCTCGGCCAGGCGGAATTCGCGATGCGCGAAATCGCGGCCGCGGCGCCCAAGGGGCCGACGCCCGAGCCGAGTCTCCCCGGCATCCGCTTGATACCCAGTGAGCGCGTCGCGCCGACCTTCGAAGAGAAGATGAACCAGGCCAACAATGAGCTGCTGATCGCGGTACGCGCGCCGGTCACGCGCATCGGTGACGTCGAGGCCGCAAAGAATGCGCGCGCGGCCGGGCTGAAAGCCAAGTGGCTGATCGAGCGCGCCGCCGTCGACGACAAACGCAACGGCGCACAGCTGATCGAGTGGGCGAAGGCCATCGGCAACGCGCGGGTACACGACTTCGTGCCGATGCGCATGGGCGTTTACGACGGGCGCGAATGCCTGCTCGAGTTGCGCGAAACCGACGGCTCGCGCTTCGCCCTGCTGCTGCCGAACCCGGGCCTCGCCGAGGACATGCGCGCGCTGTTCCTGCGCCTCTGGAGCGAGGGCGAGCCGGTCAGCAAGCTCAAGGCGAAACGCAAATCACGCAAATAGCGCGGATGGGGGCCCGCGAACCCGCATGCCGCCGGCGGTCGGCGGCTACGGACTACTCTGGAGCACTGACATGCGATACCTGATTCTGATTGCAGCAACACTGGCGGCGGGTGCGCTGGGCGCACAGACCTATACGGTTACCCAGATCACCAACGATTTCGCCGCCAAGAACATCGTCAGCTACGGCACCGGCGTAACCGGCAGTTTCACCGCGCCGGGAAGCAGCACGCCGGACACGGACGATGGCGTCGTCGGCCCCGTCAACCTGAACTTCAACTTCGACTTCTTCGGCCAGAGCTACAACCAGTGCTACATCAGCACGAACGGGCTGGTTTCGTTCGACCCGCTGACGTCGAGCTACCCGACGCCGGCCGCAAGCGTGCCTGACGCAGCCGGGCCGAACAACTGCATCGCGGCCGCGTGGAAGGACCTCGGGCGCCAGCCGCTTTCGCAGAACAGCTCCGCCGTGCAGTACTACACCGACATCGGCACGCAACTCGGCGCCTGGGAATTCCGCGTGCAGTGGACCGACTGGCCCGACCATGGGCAGACAGCGCAATCGGCCATGAACACGGTCGTCGTCTGCATGTACCAGGCGACCGGCGACATCGAAATCCACTTCGGCCCGCTGTCGGCTACGTACAACTTCTGCTGCGGCATCGAGAACGCGAACGGCACGGTCGGGTATGCCGGCCCGGGCGGCTGGGTTGTGACGGCCGGCCCGAATATGGCCTACCGCTTCAGCCCGGCGAGCGGGCAGGCGCTGCAGATCACCTCGCCGGCGACGCTGCCGGCGGGTACCGAGGGGCAGGCGTATTCATACACGTTCCAGGCTACCGGCGGCACGGCGCCGTACTACTGGTACGATGCGTCGATCACGACGACCGGCCAGTTGCTGCCGGCCGCTGGAGCCTGGACACGAACGGGAACCTCACGGCCGCCGCGCAGGACGTCGTCGCGGGCACCTACACCTTTGACATCACCGTAAGCGACAGCACCAGCACCGGGCTCGACACCAGGCAGTTCAGCGTGACCATCGACCCGGCCGGCGGCAGTGGCGGGGGTTCCGGCGGCGGCACTACACCCGGTCTTGGTGGCGGCGGTGGCAGTGGCGGCTGCATGACCACAGCAGGCGGGCTGTCGCCCTGGCTGCTGCTGATCCTCGGCGCCGCACTGATCTACCGGCGCAGACGGGCGTAGCCTACTTGTTTTCGACAACCTGGCCGTAGCCGCAGCGCCGCCAATACCTGGCGGCGTTCGCGGCGTCGTCGGCAAGGTTGCTTTGCGGATGATCGCGGGCGCAGCGCTCGAACAACACGATAGCCCGCTCTGTGTCTCGATCGTCGTTCACGTACGCGCGCGCCCGGACCAGCTTGATGCGCGCCATGCCCGCGCTGAACAGCGCCTTGTCGCTCCCTGCGTAACCGGGGTAGCGGTCCGCCAGTTCCTCGAACATCTCGGCCGCGCGGAGCATCGCGAACGCACCGCCGCACCAGTCGTCGTCATTGACGGCCGACCACGGCACGCCGCTCCAACTGCGGGTGTACCAGCCGTAGGTGGGAAACAGCGCGGTCGGATTGTGGTAAAGCACCGCCGCGATCTTGTAGCTGAAGTCGGCCGGGTCGGGGCTCGTGTCTCGCCGGCGCTCCAACTCGGCGAGGGTTTCCCATGCGCGGAACTGTTCGCCGAGTTCGCTGTTGTTCAGGTATACGGCTTCGAGTGGGGGATTCATCCGCTCGTCGTCGTTGTCACACCGCCCGTAGCGGTAGAAGATTGCGGCGTTGAAGGCATCGGTTGACGTGTATTTGCCGTGCACCTGCTTCAGTGGATCGTTGTCGGGCAGTACCTGTTCGCCGCTGTCGATACCCTTCGTCGGCGCGTGGGCCCAACGTTCGGTGTAGGCCTGGGCAACGGGCAGATCTGGCTCCGCGGCGGTGAGGATCGCCAGTTGGTCGAGCGCGGCTTCATAGCCTTCGCGGGCGGCGACGCGGCGGATACGGATGTAGTTGACCAGGTTGCGGTTGCGGTCGGCGTCAGGCCAGTCGTTGAGCATCTGCAACTGCCGGTCGTCGAGCCTCAGCTCGGCCAGTTCCAACAGCTCGCGGGTGCCCGGGCAGAGCATGTCCTGGTCCGGCAGCGTTGCGCAGCGGGACGCCCAGCGCGCGGCTTCGAGATAGTCTTCGTTCTGCTCGGCGATGCGGCACATGCGAAAGGCCATGTCGTCGCTTCCCGGGTGCCCCTCGAAATGGCGCATCCAGGCGGGAAGCAGGCGCCGGGCCAGCTCGGTGTCGTCCGCGCGCAAGCGGGCCGCGGGGTCGGCCCACGGGAACATCACGATCGGCGCGCGCTGGAACGCGTAGCAGTGCTCGTAGAAGTACGGCCTGCAATCGAGGGTTTCGATGCACCGATACGAGCGCAGGAATGCCCGGTCGCCCTTTTTCGCGAGCGCGTCATGCTCGCTGGCACGGTTGACGAGACGCCGGCAATTTTCCTGAACCGGCAGCGTCTGGAACCAGCCGACCGCGGATTCATCGCCGCTGAACGCCAGCGCGCACATGGCGTCGGCGTAATCTTCCGAGTCGCCCTCTCGTGTCACGTTCCACAGCCAGTCGTGCGCCTGTTGCGGCGGAAGGGTGATGGCGACCTGGAAAATCAGGTTCTGGCGCGCGACGCCCTTGGAGTGCCCGGCCGCGTTGAGCAGCAGCCGGCGGGTGCGATCCGGTTGTGAATGAAAGCGCGTGGTGACGTCCCAGCCATCTCCGCCGTTTTCAGTCCCGCGCCACGTCCAGTCCGGCGCGGCGATCTGCCAGAGCCGCACCAGGCAGTCCGTCATGGAAGACGAGGCCGGAAGCTCGGCGGCGACGCTCTCGAGTTTGTGGTCCGGCGCGTAGCGGTCCCACGCGGGCCGGGCGGGCGGCGCCGGGCGGGCACCAGGACGCGCTTCCGCTTCGTCGGCGTCC
>JAGQRI010000056.1 GCA_020425515.1 Planctomycetota bacterium
GCTTTTCTGTTCGCGCCGCACTTCCATCCGGCCCTGAAACGCATCGGGCCGATCCGTCGGGCGCTGGGCATTCGTACCGTATTCAACCTGGTGGGTCCGCTGGCGAACCCGGCGCGCCCTGACTTCCAGCTAGTCGGCGTCGCGACGCGCGAGCGCCTGCCGGACATTGCCCGCGCGTTGCAAGGGCTTGGCCGCAAGCGCGCGTTTGTGGTCCACGGCGAACCAGGGCTGGATGAGGCGACACCCGCCGGGCGCTTCACCGTGATCGACGTGCAGCCGGATGCAATCACCGCAGCCGATTACACCGCGGCGGACTTTGGCCTGGAGGTCTGCGATCTCGACGACCTGAAAGGCGGCGATGCGAACCAAAACGCATGCATCATAGAAGCCGTGTTTGCCGGGGAAGCTGGGCCGAAACGCGACGTCGTCATTCTGAACGCCGCACTGACCCTGTTGCTGCTCGGCCGCGCGCGCACGCCCCTTGAATCAGCCGAACTGGCCGGCAGCGCGCTGGACGACGGCATTGCCACCGACTTCCTGGCGTCACTGCGAAGGAGCGCCGTCCATGCCTGACTTCCTGCAGCAGATGGCCCGCGCGTCGGCACGGCGCGTCGCCGAGGCCCGCAGCGCCACGCCGGAAAAGGAGATGCGCCGCGCCGCCGAACACATGCGTCCTGCCCGCGAGTTGCGGTTTGGTGACGAGCTGGAAGTGATCGCGGAAGTAAAACGCGCGGCGCCGTCGGCCGGCGTGTTGCGGGAAAGCGTCAGCGTGATCGATCGCGTGCGGCGGTATGAACGGGCCAGTGCCGCTGCGGTTTCTATTCTGACTGAGCCGACGCGGTTCCGCGGCAGCCTGGCCGATTTGCGCGAAGCAGTGGGCGCGACCAGCTTGCCGGTGATGCGCAAGGACTTCCTGGTGGAGCCATACCAGGTCTTTGAGGCACGCGCCAACGGTGCTGACGGTGTGCTGCTGATTGCGGCGATGCTCGACGACTACACGTTGAAGGAAACGCTCTCGGTTGCGGCCTACCTCGGCATGTTCGCGCTGGTGGAGGCGTTCAGTGAGCTGGACATCGAGCGCGCGCAACTGGCCGGCGCCGAGTTTGTCGGCGTAAACTGTCGCAACCTGCGCGACCTCAGTGTCGACTTTGAGCGCTTCCGGAAACTCCGCGAGTACATTGACCCGGACCGCTACGCCGTCGCGGAAAGCGGCATCACCAGCACAGCCCGGTTCGCAGGCGTGCGTGAGCTCGGCTACCATGCCGCCCTGATCGGCAGTGCACTGATGCGCGAGGATGATCCGGGCGCCGCGCTGATGAAGCTCCGGCAATCTGTGGGGGCGGCGCGATGATCAAAATCTGCGGAGTTCGGGACAACAAGACCGCTGAAGTCGCCGTTGAGGCTGGCGCGGATGCTATCGGGCTGGTGTTCGCGGAGTCACCGCGCAGGGTGACAGTGGCGGAGGCGCTTGCGGTTGTCGACGGCCTCCCGCGCGGGATTGAGCGCATCGGCGTGTTCCGTCGCATGGACCTTCGGCTGCTGCCCTCGATACTGGAGCAACTCGACCTCGACGCGATCCAGGTACACCGGGCCGAAGACCTGCCCTCCGTTCTGCACGGGCGGGAAGTCATTCCCGGCATTCGGGTGGAGTACATCAACGATTTCAAGCACGCCCGGGTGTTGGTCGATTCCCCAATCGGTGAAGGCAGCGGCGTGGCGTGGAACTTTGGCGATGCGCGCCGTTTCGCGAGTGCGCGGCGCGTGATCCTGGCCGGCGGATTGAAACCGGACAACGTCGGTGAAGCGATCGAGTTGACGCGCCCATACGGCGTGGACGTGTCAAGTGGCGTGGAAAGCGCGCCGGGGATCAAGGATCACGGGCGCGTACGCGCGTTCGTGCAGGCGGCAAAGGCAGCCATGGACAAAGCGGGAGCAAAGAGTTGACGACGACGATCAAAACCAGGGGACGGTTCGGCGTGTACGGCGGGCAGTACGTGCCGGAAACGCTGATCGCCAACCTGCACGAGCTGGAGCAGGCGTTTGAAGCAGCTTCCGCGGACGAGGAGTTCCAAAGCGAGTTACGGGCGATTCTCAAAGACTTCGTAGGACGATCAACGCCGTTGTACCCGGCCGAGCGAATTGGCGCCGACTGGGGCGGACGCGTGATCCTGAAGCGCGAAGACCTGACACACACCGGCGCGCACAAGATCAACAATGCGGTCGGCCAGGTATTGCTTGCCCGGCGACTCGGCAAGACGCGCATCGTCGCCGAGACGGGCGCCGGGCAGCACGGCGTCGCGACTGCGGCTGCGTGCGCGCGTGCCGGGCTGGAGTGTGTGGTCTACATGGGCGCGCTCGATTGCGAGCGGCAGCGCCCCAACGTTGAGCGCATGAATTTGCTGGGTGCCGAGGTCATCCCCTGCGAGGCCGGCAGCCGCAACCTCAAGATCGCCATCAACGAAGCGATCCGCGACTGGATCAGCAACCCGGGCGATACCCACTACCTGATCGGCAGCGTTGTTGGCCCGCACCCGTACCCGACCATCGTGCGCGAGTTCCAGAGCGTCATCGGGCGCGAGGCCCGCGAGCAATACCTTGAGCGCGAGGGCGAACTGCCGGATGCGGTGATCGCCTGTGTCGGCGGCGGCAGCAACGCGATGGGCATGTTTGCCGGTTTCCTTGAAGATGACGTTGAGCTGCACGGCGTCGAGGCCGGCGGCAACGGTGAAATCCATGCCGCGCCGCTGAACTCCGGTTCGCCCGGCGTGTTGCACGGCGCCATGCAGTACCTGCTGCAGGACGGCGAGGGCCAGATCCTGAATACCCACTCGATCGCCGCCGGGCTGGACTACCCGGGCGTCGGTCCCGAACACAGTGCGCTTCGCGACAGCGGGCGCGCGCAGTATCACGTAGTCGGTGATGACGAAGCACTGGACGCCTTCCGCGCGCTGAGCCGCCGTGAGGGCATCATTCCCGCCGTCGAGAGCAGCCACGCGCTGGCTTTTGCAAAGCGCCTGCTGGGTGAGCGCCCGGGGTTGAATGTCATCGTCAACCTGTCCGGGCGCGGCGACAAAGACCTGCCGTCCCTGATGGAAAGGGGGCTGCTGTGAGCGTTCACCAACTGGAGGCTGCGTTCGCGCGCGCCGCTGAGGAAGGTCGCAAAGCCTTGATGCCCTTCCTGATGTCGGGGCATCCGGCCAACGCCGCGTTCGAATCCAACCTTGAGGCGGCCGGCGCGATTGCGGACGTCATTGAGGTTGGCGTGCCGTTTAGCGACCCGCTCGCCGACGGCCCGGTGATCCAGGCCGCGGCCGCGCAAGCACTGGCCGGCGGCACGACACTGGCGAAAACACTGGACGTCCTGCAACGCCGCAGGCCCGGCCCGCCGGTGGTGCTGATGCTCAGCTTCAATCAGGTGCTTGCGGGCGGCGTCGAGCGATTTGTCGCACGCGCAGCGAACGCGGGCGTCAGTGGCGCAATCATCCCGGATCTACCGTTCGAGGAGCAGGGCGACCTGCGCGAGTTGTTTGCAAGCCGCGACATCGCACTCATCCCGATGCTGGCGCCGACGACGAATGAAGCACGCATGCGCGCAATCCTCGAACGCGCACAGGGTTTCGTTTACCTGATCAGCGTGGCCGGGGTGACCGGCGCCCGCGACGCATATCCCGCGGGGACGATCGACTACATCCGCAAGGCGCAGTCATTGTCGCCCGTCCCCGTCTGTGTCGGCTTCGGCATCAGCAAGCCCGCGCACATTGAAAAACTCTACGAGCACGCCGAAGGATTCATCGTCGGCTCGGCCCTGGTCCGAGGACTGGAACGGGGCGAGAGCGTAGCCCGGATACTCAAACCGCTACGTGCCGCATGCGATGCGGCCTTGGCCACAGGAACCCAATCATGATCGTCACCATGCAACCGGGCGCGACCCTGAAGGAAATCACCGCCGTCATCCGCACGCTGGAGGGCTTCGGCGCCGAGCCGTCGATCTCGCGGGATTGCGGCTGCACGCTGATCACGGCCGTCATCACCAAGACGCCGATTGAGCAGCACCTGCTGCGCGGGCTCAGCGGCGTTCGTGACGTGCATGAAGACGTCCACCCGTTCAAGCGCGTCAGCCGCGACTACCATCCCGAGGACACGGTCATCGAGGCCGGCGCCGCGAAGTTCGGCGGTGGGGGATTCGGCGTGATCGCCGGGCCGTGCGCCATTGAAGACGAAGACCAGATCAATGCGGTCGCCCGGCATGTTGCCGCGCAAGGAGCGAAGGGGCTGCGGGGCGGCGCGTATAAACCGCGCACGTCGCCTTACGCGTTCCAGGGGCTCGGCGTGCCCGGCTTGCGCATGATGCGTGATGCCGCCGACGCGCACGGGCTCGCGGCCGTCAGCGAAGTTATGTCGATCAGCCAGGTTGGAGATGCGGTTGAGTATCTCGACGTGCTGCAGGTCGGTGCGCGCAACATGCAGAACTTCGACCTGTTGCGTGAGGTCGGGCGCACCGACAAGCCGGTGCTGTTGAAGCGTGGCCCAAGCAGCAAACTTGAAGAACTGCTGCTGGCCGCTGAATACATCGTGGATGCAGGCAACCCGCGTGTGATCCTGTGCGAGCGCGGTATCCGCACGTATGAAACGGCCACGCGCAACACATTGGATATCGCGGCCGTGCCGGTGGTTAAGCAGCTCAGTCATTTGCCAATCGTGATCGACCCCAGCCACGCGGCGGGCAAACGCGAATACGTGAAGGCGCTGACGCTTGCGGCGCTGGCGGTGGGGGCGGACGGCGTAATGGTGGAAGTGCACCCGGACCCCTCAAAAGCGCTCAGCGACGGGCGCCAGAGCCTGCACTTCGACGAGTTCAGCGAGTTGATGTCCGAGGTGCGCCGCCTGGCCGAGTTCCGTGCGCCGGTCAGCGTTTGATTGGTTGATGCTTGAATGAAATCGGGATGCCGTTTAGAAAAATACTCGACGTGGCTGTTGACCCGTCAAATTTCACGCGTATGTTTTCGCCGCAATGACCAACCAAGCGACCAAGATGTGCTGTCTGATGTGCGCCCACGAAGGTGGTGCGTGCGCAGGCATGGTCGCATAGTTTCCCGAACCAACCTGTACACGACGCCACCGCAACTGCGGTGGCTTTTTTGTTTTCAAACGACCTGGAGCGAAAATGGCAACGAAGGGATTCACCCTCTGGTTCACCGGCCTGAGCGGGGCCGGCAAATCCACCCTGGCCGAGATCATCTCGGCGCGGCTGGTTGACCACGGCATCGGACATGAAGTGCTCGACGGCGACGTGGTGCGCACGAACCTCAGCAAGGGCCTGGGGTTCAGCAAGGAAGACCGCGACACCAACATTCGCCGCATCGGATTCGTCGCTGAGCTTCTTACCCGCCACGAAATCCCGGTGATCACGGCCGCGATCAGCCCCTACAAGGACGTCCGCGAAGAAGTGCGCCGCAAGATCGGGCGTGAGCGTTTTGTCGAAGTGTTCGTGACGGCCTCGCTCGATGAGCTGGTGCGCCGCGACGTCAAAGGCCTGTACGAGAAAGCCCTGCACGGCGAGATCAAGAATTTCACCGGAGTCAGCGACCCGTACGAAGCGCCGGATAATCCGCAGGTGACCATCGACAGCGAGCTTGAAGAAGTCGAGGCTTCCGCGGATCGCATCTGGAATTACCTGCTCGAGAACGAGTTCATTTCGATCAACCAGCCGGTGCTGCAGGCATGAGCGAAATCGCTGCGAACAAGTGCAAGTTGATGGCCTGCATGTGCTGCAAGCGCAGAGGTTCGTGTTGACGCGTAAACAGACGCGATGACACGGGCCGCCAGGGGCGGCCTTTTCTTTTGCACCAACTCAGGAACTGAAGAGATGAACAACCAACGGGCATTCGGCCGCGACGTCGCAGCCGCCATGGTGGCGCTGGCGGTGATCGCCGTGGTGAAAACCGGAATCGTGGAACTGCTGGCAGGTTGAGATGTACGCGACCAGGGCAACAACTGAACCGATCTCCGCGCGTGCAGGCAATCTGCTGGCGTCGACGCTTGTGCTGATCCTGCTGGCAGGTCTGGCGAAGCTCGCATGGGTGCTGGCGCCTGTCGTGCCCGGGGCCGTGTTCGCGCTCGGCTTCGGCATGCTCGCGGGCAGCGGCTCGGCGGGAGTGCGCCGGTCGATCCCTGCCCTGCCGTACCGCTTGCCCCTGACGGTCGGGTTGATCCTGATGGGGGCGCAGCTCGACTTGAACCTGCTGCACGTGATCGGCTGGTCGGGGCTGGGTGCGATTGCGGCTTTGTGGGTCGGCGTGGCGCTGGTTTTTCACCTGCTCGCCAGGGTCGGCTGGATCACGCCGCGACTGGCGGGGTTGATGACGCTGGGGCTGATCGGTTGCGGTGTATCCGCAGTGGCCGCCGCGGCGCAACAGGATCGCAAGGCTGCTGGTGCGCCGAGTACCTACGCCACACTCGCGATCCTGGTCTCCGGCGCGGTCGGCCTGCTGGTGTACCCGCTGGTCGGGCGCGCACTGGGTTTCAACGCGCAACAGTTCGGCGCGCTTTCCGGGCTGACGATCGCCAACAGTGCCGAAGCCGTGGCGACCGCAGCCATCCACAGCGACCGCGCGCTTGGCATCGCCGCGGGTTTCAAGCTGGTGGTCAACTCGCTGCAGGGGTTGCCGATCCTGTTTTACCTGTGGCTGCACACGCGTTCGCATGAGCGTGCGGCGGGCATCTCCGTGCCGCGCCAGCTGTTGGCGGGTGTGCCCTATTTCGTGTGGGGCTTTGCGGCGGTGGCTGCAGCGAGCGCACTTGGCGCGTTCACGCCCGGCGAGCGCGCGCAACTGGGTTCAATCACGCGCCTCGCATTCTTCGTGGCGCTGGTCGGCGTCGGTTTTCAGACGCGGCTCGACGTGATCCGGCGGATCGGTTTCCGGCCGGTGTTGCTAGGGACACTGGTCTGGGCGGCGGCCGCCGGTGCGGCATTGTTGTGGCTTGCGAATTGAGGACGACATGGAACCGGAAGTAAGGCACATACCCAAGACCGACCTTTCCAGGCACCGCGTGCTGCGGAGCGACGGCGAAGTGACCATCGACGGCGTCTACCCCGAACGCGAGAAGGGCATCTACATGGTGCGCGTGCGCGTGCCGGGCGGCGTGCTTTCGCTGTCGCAGGCGCGTGCGCTGGCCGAGTACGCCTACCGTTACGCCGACGGCGAGTGGCACATCGACACACGCGCCAACGTCGAGTTTCACGGTGTCACCGAGGCGAAGCTGGTTGCGTTCGTTGAGGCGATCGAAACCACCGGGCTTACGACGCGCGGCGCTTGCGGCGATACCATGCGCAACATCGTCACCGGCAGTGAAACTGGCAGCGCAAGCATTGCACGTATCCAGAACGTGGTCGACGAACTGACGCATCGCTTTGCCGGCAAGCCTGAGTTCGAGATGCTGCCGCGCAAGTTCAAGGTGGCCTTCTACGCTGCTGACGATCGCGAGCCGCTGCACCGCATCAACGACCTCGGCTTCGTCGAGGAGCCGGGCAACGAGTTGCGTTTCAGCGTGTGGATCGGCGGCGGGCTGGGACGCGAACCGCGGCTGGGTGACCTGCTGTTCCGGCACGTTCCCGAGAATGCGGTCGGCGGGCTGGTTGCGGCGACCGTGCTGGTCCACAACGAATACTCGAACCGCAAAAACCGCGCACGTGCCAGGCTCAAGTTCGTCCTTGACGACCTGGGCCTGCAGCGGGTGCGCGAGTTGATCCTGGAGAAGTGGGTGCCGCCGGTCGGGGTTGAGCTTTCCCCACGGCCGGGCTTGAGCAGGGCCCCGGGCCGATTCTCGGCCGACGGCATCCACGCCCAGGAGGATGGCAGGTTCCGTGTGCGCGTGCCGGTCGTTGCGGGCGACCTGTCCGGCACGCAGGCGAAGGCGATTGCCAATCTAGCGGAGCGCGCGGGGGCTTCACGGCTGGATTTGTCCGTGCGCCAGAATCTCTCGATACCCGACGTCGAGCGGGAGCGTGTTCCGGCGCTGGTTGCGAAACTGGAAGCGCTCGGGTTCCCGCCGTCCGGCTGGTTCGGGGCGCGCGATATCGTGGCGTGCCCCGGTGCGACTTCGTGCCGCAAGGGGTTCGTTGAAACGCGCGACTTCGCGCAGCTTCTTTCCCGCGCCCTGGAGCGCACCGACGCGCCAGACTGGGCGAAGCGTCTGCGCATCAGCGTCAGCGGCTGCCCGAACAGTTGCTCGCAACCGCAGCTTTACGACTTTGGGTTCCGCGGCAACGCCGGCAAGGCGAACGGCCGGGTCGTCAAGGGCTATGACTTCCTGCTCGGCGGCCGTCTGTACGGGCGGACTCTGATGGGTCAGCAATTCGCGAGCCTGCTCGACCAGGACGACGTGATCGCAACAGCCACGGCGGGGATTCGCACGTACGCCCGTCTGGCACTGGAAGGCGAGGCGTTTGACGCACTGATTGACCGGGTCGGGTTGCACGTCTTCGCGGCTGAACTGAAGAACGAGGTCCAACTTCAGCAAGGCGAATGGTGGAGTGAGTTTGACGTCGCAGCCCCGTCGACTGAGGCGGAAGTGGAGTCCGCTTCCGCGAAGCTCGAACTCGCCGATCCGCGTGCGATCCTGAAGTGGGCGCTGGATACCTACGGTGACTCGCTGCTGGTGACCAGTGCGCTCGGCGCGGGCGGTGTGCTACTGGCGCAGTACTTGAAGGAACTCGCGCCGGCGCACACATCGTTCCTGATCGATACCGGCAAGCTGTTTCCCGAGACGCTGGCGTACTACCGGCAACTGAGAGATGAGTTCGGACTGAACCTGGCCGTCGTCGGATCAGGGCTCGGCGAGCGTGCATTCACCGAGTCCTATGGTGAGCGACTTTGGCAGCGCGACCCGGACCTGTGCTGCGGCATCCGCAAGGTCCAGGTGTCGAATGAGCTGCGAAAAGGCAAGCGTGCCTGGGTGGCCGGGCTCCGTCGCGAACAGGGCGGGCAGCGCGAAAACATCGGCGTGCTGGAGCGCGAATTCGACGGCGTGGTCAAGGTTCAGCCGCTGGCATTCGTGAAGCGCGATTGGATCGACGCACAGTTGCGCCACTACGGCATCCCGCAGCATCCGCTGTTCGACCGTGGTTTCCGCAGCATCGGTTGCGTGCCGTGCACACATTCTGTGAGGGCGCACCAGGGCGAACGCGAAGGTCGGTGGGCGGGCGCTGAGAAAACCGAATGCGGGCTGCACGGGCGGAGGACGCCATGAACGAGAAGTCAGGAATCGTCACGCTGGTAGGCGCCGGGCCGGGAGACCCGGACCTGCTGACGGTGGGGGCGGCGCGTGCCCTCAATCGCGCCGAAGTCGTTCTGTACGACAACCTCGTCTGCCCGGAGATTCTCGAGTACGCGGCCACGGCCGAGCTGGTCAATGTCGGCAAGCAACCGTTCGGGAGGCAGACCGCGCAGGAGACCATCAACGGCATGCTCGTCCGCGAAGGATCGCTCGGGCGCAACGTCGTGCGGTTGAAGGGCGGCGACCCGTTCATCTTCGGGCGCGGCACCGAAGAGATAGAAGCGCTGCATCGCGCGGGCATCCCGTTCCGCGTGATCCCCGGCGTGACGTCGCTGAACGGTGTGCTCGGCGCGGCGGGCGTGGCCTTGACGACGCGCGGGCGCAATCGCGGGTTCGCCGTCTTCAGCGGCGCCGGTGTGACCGACGTGTCCGAATTCGCCCGCTGGGCTGGGTATCCCGGGCCGGTGGTGATCTACATGGGTGTGCACCGTGCCGCCGAAATCTCGGCGCAGTTTCTCGCCGCGGGTCGTGCCGAGGACGAGCCAGTCTGTGTGATCGCGCGGGGCGGTACGCCGCGCGAAGTCGTCGGCGAGACGACTCTCGGGAGGTTGGCACAGCTGCTGGCCGATCCCGCCGAGTGGACGCCTGCCATTATCGCGATCGGTGTCGAGCGCGAGCATTCGTTCAACGCCCGCCCGCTCGACCGCAAGCTGGTGGTGTTCAACGCAGGATCGCTGGACAGCCAGGCCGCCGACGAGTTACGCGCACTGGGCGCCCGTCCCGTGCACGGCGTTGGGCGCGAGCCCTCGCACCCTTTCGCGCGCGAAGTCACGATCACGGAGGACGCGAAGACGGAATGAAGGAGGGCGGTGTCGGGGCATCTCCCGGACAGGCCCGTGCCGGGCCGGCCACAAGGGGTGGTCGGGCGCGCTGACACCGCCTCCGAATCTATCTCGTGCAGCGTTTGCGTGGGCGTTAGAATCCCGCCGTGATCGTCACCCGTCGTGAATTCCTGAAGGCATCGCTCGTTGGCATGGCTGGTACCCTGCTCGGGTGCGTCCACCACGAACTGCCGGACTACGTCGCGCCGCCACGCCGCGTTCCGCCGCCGCGGATTAAGGATGAACTACGGCTGGTGATCTTCGGTGACTGGGGCTCCGGCAAGATTGAGCAGTACGAAGTTGCGCAGGGCGTCGACGCTGCGGCCCGTGAACTCGGCGGCTTCCATGCGGGCGTGTTCCTTGGCGACAACTTCTACCCGGCCGGGGTGGACAGTGTCGGCGACCCGCTGTGGAAGGAGTTTTTCGAAGACGTCTACGACACCGAGTACCTGGGCGGACTGACGTGGCACGCGGTGCTGGGCAACCACGACCATGCCGGGAATCCGCAGGCGCAGATCGACTACAGCGGGCGGTCGCACGGGCGATGGAGCATGCCTTGGTACTTCTACCGACAGGATTTTGGCCCAGCCGGCGGCGATCCGCTGCTGACCATGCTCGCCATCGACACCGACCGCAACCTCGAATACCAGCCGCAGCAGGTCCGTTTCCTGCACAGCGAGTTTGAGAAACTGAAAGATGCGCCGTGGCCCGTGATCGTCTGCGGGCACCACCCGCTTTGCTCAAATGGGAATCACGAGATCAGTTCGGAAATGCGCCGCCAGATCGAGCCGGTCCTGAACGAGGCCAAACCGATGGCTTACTTTTGCGGCCACGACCACAACCTTCAAATGATCGAACGCCCGGAGATGCTGCACGTGATCGCGGGCGGCGGCGGCAAGACCCTGCACGGGGTGGATGGCCACACCGACGGGACGCTCTATAAGATGATGCAGTTCGGCTTCGCGGTCCTGACTGTGCGGCGGGACGGGGCCGAGGTTCAGTTTCGGGGCAAACGCGGCAACCCGCTGTTCCGGTATCAGGTTGAGAGTTGGGTCCATTAATAAGGAAGGAACTCGGGCATGCGTCTGCTGATCATTTCTGCTTCCGCCGGCTTCGGCCACGTGCGCGCGGCGCAAGCGCTTGAAGCGTATGCCACAGAGATGTACCCGGACGCCGAGATCCGCAACGTCGACATCCTCGACTACACTGCCGCCATCTACCGTAAGGCCTACGCGGCGAGTTACCTGAAGCTGGCCGACGGCGCGCCCGACCTGTGGGGCTACCTCTACAACAAGAACGACAAGCCGAAGCTGAAGAAGCGCCAGGCCGCAATCATTCGCGCCTTTGACCGCATCGAGTTCGCGAAGTTCCGCGGGATGCTGCGCGACTTCGCACCCGACCACGTGGTGTGCACGCACTTCCTGCCGGCGCAGATCCTCTTGCCCTACGAGGGTAAGGACTGGGTGAACTTCAGCCTGAACCTGTGCGTCACCGACTACATGTGCCACACCTTCTGGGTGCAGCCGAATGCTACGCGGATTTTCGTCAACTGCGGTGAGGCCGTAGAGGAAGTGGTCGACAAGGGCATCCCGCGCGAGAGGGTTCGGCAGGTGGGTATACCGATCATGCCGCAGTTCGGGCGCGAGTACGACAAGGCTGAGTTGTGCGGCAAGTTCGACCTCGACCCGGATGTGCCGACCGTGATGGTCATGAGCGGGGGCTGGGGCAAGGCTGGGTTGCCGGAGCTGGTGGCTTCGATGCTCGAATTCACGCCGGTGCAGGTGATCGCCATCGCCGGTCGCAACGAGCGCATGCGGAAAGAGGTTGCCGATCTGCCGGTGCCTGACGGCGCGAAGCTGCGCGCATTCGGTTTCGTTGACAACATCCACGAGCTGATGACCGTCTCCGACCTCTGCGTTACGAAAAGCGGCGGGCTGACCACGGCTGAGTGCCTGGCGATGGGGCTGCCGATGCTGATTCCGAACCCCATTCCAGGGCAGGAGGAACGCAACGCCGAGTACGTGACCGAAAACGGCTGCGCGCTGATCGCCCGAAGTCCGGGCAGCCTGAAGTACAAGGTAAAGAAGTTCCTTGCCGATCCCGACATGCGGGCACGCATGCAGCAGGCCGCACGCGACCGCGCCCGACCCAGGGCCGCAGGCGAAATCCTCAAGGCAATAGCAGGCGAGGCCTGACCGCTGGGGTTGCGGGGCTTCGTTCTAGATCCGCGTTGACGTAACTTTCCCTGATTACTGATTGCCCACTTTGCACGCACGGACTAGGGTCCCTGACTCAAGTTCATCACAACGTAATTCAATCGACTATCGGCTGGTTTCAGCTACGAAGTTCAACGATCCGGGAACCAAACATGCGTCAAGTGAACCTCATTGCTCTGTGCTTCTTTGCCCTGTCCAGCGGCGCCCTGCTTGCGCAGGGAACCCCGGTCACCAAGTGGACGCGCACGCACGAGATACCGCAGGCGTCGGACACCAGGCCGGGCGGCGGCAACAACGTGAAGGGCAACAAGAGCGTTACGACGGATGCATTCGGCAACGTCTACGTGGTCGGTAGCACACAGACCGGCGGCAACCAGGACTTCCTGACGGTCAAGTACGACTCGGCCGGCAATGAACTGTGGGCGGCCAGTTACGGCGGCCCGGCGAACGCGGATGATTTCGGCTACGCGATCGCGGTGGACGGCAGCGGCAACGTGTACGTCGGCGGCGACAGTAACAACGGCAGCAACCTCGACATCGTGCTGGTGAAGTACGACTCGAACGGCATTGAGCAATGGACACGTCGCTCCGACTTCGGCGGTACTGACGAGTGCTTTGCCGTCGCGACTGACACCTCCGGCAACGCCTACGTTGCCGGCAAGGGCGGCAGCGACGCGCGTATCATCTGCTACGACTCAGACGGCAACGTTGTCTGGAATGACAATTACGACGCGGGGTCAACTGAATTTGCTTACGGGCTGACCACCGACGCCTCGGGTAACGCCTATATGGTGGGGCGCACGGTGATCGCGGGCAGCGTGGACTTCCTGACGGTGAAGTACGACTCCAGTGGCACCGTCGTCTGGGACGAAACCTACGACGGTGTCGGCAATGGGTTTGACGAAGCCTACGACGTTGAAGTCGATGCGAGCGGCAACGTGTACGTGGCGGGCTACGGTGTGGGCGCGGCGAACACTGACGCGATCGTGGTCAAGTACGACTCCGCCGGCGCCTTCCAGTGGGACGGCTACTACAACGGCCCGGGCAATGGAAGCGATTTCTGCTATGCGCTGGGTCTGGACTCGGCGGGGAATGCTTATGCTGCCGTGCGCGCCTTGGGGCTCTCGACCAACCAGGCGGCGGCAGTGCGATTCAACGCGACTACCGGCGCCATCGACTGGGCTGACGAATACGCCAGTGTCGGCACCGGCGGCGACGCCTACTCAATCGACGTCAACGCGGCCGGCGACAACGTGATTGCCGGATTCACCAGCAACGGCACCGACAACGACTTCTTGATCGTGCGCCACGACGCGGGCAACACCACGAGCTGGGCGCGCACCTACGACGGCACTGCCACCAACGGCACCGACAACGCGTATGGCGTGGCCATGGATGGCAGCGGCAACGTGATTGTCAGCGGCCAGTCCGACAGCAGCAATGGCAGCGAAGACGGCATCACCCGCAGCTACGACAGCGCGGGTAACGTGAACTGGACGGCCACGCAGGCGGGCTCGGCGGGTAACTCCCATGTCGGCTCCGATTTTGTCCCGGCCGCGCGGCACGCAATGGTCACGGATGGCAGCGGCAACGTCTATGTCACCGGGCGCAGCTTCAACGGCAACGACTACGACGCGGTCACAGTTGCCTACAACAGCAGCGGGACATTGTTGTGGACCGCGACCTTCGACGGCGGCGTCGGCGGAGACGACTACGCCCACGGCATCGCAATCAACCAGAACACCGGCGAAGTCTACGTCTGCGGCCAGAGTTTCAACGGCGGTAACTTCGACATGATCCTGATTTCGTACGACTCCGGCGGCAATGAGCAGTGGGTCACGCCGCGCAGTGAGAACGGGCTGGACGATGTTGCGTACGCGGTCGCGGTCGACAGCAACGACAATATCATCGTCGGGGGTTCCAGCGATGGTGGCGGCGACACGGATTTCATTGTGGTACGTTTCGACAGCGGCGGCGGAGAAGACGCTGTTTGGCTTCAGGACCAGAGCCAAGGGGATGCAGTTTACGCCCTTGCGTTGGATTCCAGTGACAACGTCTATATCACAGGCGTAGCAGACGATGGAGGCGGTGACGCCAACCTCTACGCAGCCTTCATCAATGGCGGTGGTTTCGGCACGGCCTCTCAACGCAACTACGATTTTGCAGGTGGCAACGATGTCGGCAACGCCATCACCGTTGATGCCTCGGGTAACGCCTATATAGCGGGTACGAGCGACAACGGCTCGGACACTGACGCCGTGGTGATCTGGCTCGACCCTAACGACATCGACCAGTGGACGACCCGCATCGACCTCGGTAACAACGACGGCGCCTACGACGTCTTCCTGAATGGCTCCACGGTCTACATTGCGGGCTACTCGAACAACGGCACGAACAACGACTTCCTGTTGGCGGCGCTCGATTCCGATCCAAGTGCATCCGGCGGCTCGCTGCTCTGGAGCGATTCGCATGACGGGCCGAATAATTCGGATGATGTAGGCTATGCGCTGGCCTGGGACGGTACGTTCCTGCACGTTGGGGGCACCACCGACAACGGCGACAACACGGACTTCCTTGTCACCCGCTACGACACCTCCGGCAATTCATACTGGGACTACGTCTTCAACGGCGGCGGAGGCGGAAACGACAACGGCTACGCGCTCAGCATGCTGCCTTCCGGCGACCTGGCGATTGCCGGTACCGGGCGCGGGATGCTTACGCTGCAGGCCTACCGCACGGTGGTGGTCGAGGTCATCAACCTGCCGCCGACGATCACACTGGCCGCGACCGACTTGCCGTATACGGAAAACGATCCGCTGACGGCGCTGGACGCCGGCGCGACGCTGACTGACGGCGACAGCCTCGACCACGACACAGGCACCCTGACCGCCTCCATATCCGGCGGCGTACCCGCAGAAGATGTTCTCGACGTCGTAACCACAGCACTCGTCGAGCGACAGACCAACAATGTTGTCTACGACCCTTCCGGCGCGGCGGTTACCGTGGGAACCATCCCCGGTTCGGGCGCCGGCAGCGGGGCGGGCGGCAACGACCTGATAGTCACCTTCAACGCCAGCGCGACGCCGGCCATCGTGCAGGAAGTCCTGCGCGCGATCGGCTACATGAACACTTCGAACAATCCCTCCGCGGCCGTGCGGACCGTGCAGTTCACCTCGACGGACGGTGACGGCGGCACCAGCAATCAGCCGACGATGACCGTCACCATCACCCCGGTGAACGACGCGCCGACGATCGGCGTCGCCGCGGGGCCGGTGGCGTACACGGAAAACGATCCGCTGACCGTGCTGGATGCGGCGGCCACGGCCTCGGACCCGGACAGCGCGGACTTCGATACCGGCACGCTGACGGTGTCCATCACCGCCAACGGGACGACGAACGACGTGCTCGACCTGACCACCACGACAAACATCGAGCGCCAGGGCACCAACGTGGTATTCCTGCCCGGTGGTCCGAATATCGTTATTGGCACGGTCCCGGCCTCCGGTGCGGGTAGCGGGCTGGCTGGTGCGGATCTCACGATCACCTTCAACAGTTTCCCCAACGCCGCAATCGCCGAGTTGGTCATGCGCCAGGTTGCGTACATGAACACTTCGGACGATCCATCCGGGCTGCCTCGCACGGTTGAGTTCACACTGACCGACGGCGACACCGGCACCAGCAATCAGCCGACGCTTACGGTCAACGTCACACCGGTGAACGACGCACCGACTATGACCACCATCAGCACGGTTTTCGGCGGCCCGGAAGACACGACTATCCAGTTACAGGGCTCGGCGCTATTCGGCGCGGCCAATGAGGCCGACGTCGATAGCTCGCCCCTGCAGCTTCGTTTCCCCGGCGCGACCGCGAACGTCACCGTGAACGGCAGCCCGGTAACCGCGGCCACCAACTTCAGCAGCACGGACATCATCGCCTGGACGCCCGCCGCGAATACGTACGGGATTATCAACGCGTTCTCGCTGGTGGCCTGGGACGGCGCGCTGGACTCCGGCACGCCGGTTGCCGTTCCGGTGTACGTATTGCCCGTGAACGACCAGCCTTCCTTCGCCGGCGGCAACGTAACGGTTGATGAGGATGCCGGCGCGCAGTCCATGTCCGGTTGGGCCACTTTCAATCCCGGTATCAACGAAAGCTCGCAGGGCGTGTTGGCTTACACCGTCACCGTCACGTCCGGCGCGGCGTTCCTCAGTGCCGGTCCGAGTGTCGACACGGCCGGCACAATGACATTCACCCCGGCCGCCGACGCCAACGGCACGGTGAACTTCGATATCTTTGTCAGGGACACCGGCGGTACACCGAATGGTGGCGTCGACACTTCGGCGACGCTGTCCTACAGCATTACGATCGACCCGGTGAACGACGCCCCGAGCTACACGGCAAGCAACCCCGCTGCCGTGCTTGAGGATGCGGGCGCCCAGACGATCAACGGTTGGGCGGGCGGGTTCGACCCTGGCGCGGCCAACGAAACCCAGAGCGTCGCGAGCTACAACGTATCCAACGTCAGCAACAGCGCGCTGTTCAGCGCCGGTCCGAGCGTGGACGCATCCGGCAACCTGACCTTCACACCGGCCGCGGATGCGTTCGGCACCAGCACGTTCGACGTGACCGTGACCGACAACGGCGGCACGCCCAACGGCGGCAGCGATACTTCGGCGCCGCAGACCTTCGCCATCACCGTGACCCCGGTAAACGACGCGCCCACCGCAACCGGCAGCAGCCCCACAGCTGTGTTGGAAGACGCCGGGCTGCAGATCATCACCGGCTGGGCGGGTTTCAGCGCCGGGCCGACGAACGAATCCTCGCAGACTTCGCTCGGCTGGACGGTCGCGAATGTTACCCAGACTTCCGGCAACCTGACGTTCGCGACGGCACCCGTTGTGGATTCGGCGGGCAACCTGTTCTTCGAGGCCGACCCGGACACCAACGGCACCGCCACGTTTGAGTTAACCGTGCAGGATAACGGCGGCACCGCAAACGGCGGCACCGATACATCCGCTATGGCAGGTCCGTTCACCATCACCGTCACGCCCGTCAACGACGCGCCCGGCTTCACCGCGGGTGCCAACGTCACGGTGGCCTGGGCTGCGGGCGCCCAGACCGTTTCGGGTTGGGCCACCGGCATCAGCGCCGGTCCAAGCGACGAAAGCACCCAGACCCTGACGTTTAATGTCACCAACAACACCAACACGGCGCTCTTCAGCGTACAGCCGGCCGTGAACGGCACGAGCGGCGACCTGACCTTCACTCCAGCCACCAACGCCAGCGGCGCCGCGACGATTACTCTGACACTGAGCGACAACGGCGGTACGGCGAATGGCGGCGTGGATACTTCCGGCGCCCAGTCGTTCACCATTACGATCGATTCCAGCGAAGATATCGAGGTGCTGAACGGCGCCAGCACGGTGGGCAACGGCAGCACCGACATGATCGGCAACAATCCTGTCGGCACGCCGCTGAACATCACCTACACCATTGCCAACGCCGGCAACGCGACACTTGACCTGACAGGCACGCCGGAAGTCGTCCTGTCCGGCCTGACCAACTGCCAGGCTTGGGTGACGCACCCGCCGTTCGGCTCAGTCGCCGCCGGTTCGTCGACGACGTTTGTGCTGCAGGTGATCCCGACCACGGCGACCACCTTCAGCGTCGATCTGAGCATCGCCAACAGCGACGCCAACGATGATCCGTACGACTTCACCGTCTCCGGCACCGGCACCGACGCGCCTGACATCACCGTCGGGCGCACCTTCAATACGAACATTTCCAACGGTGCGCAGGACGTGCTCGGCACCATGCTGGTCGGCGCGGCGACGACGCTGAACTACGACATTGGCAACGCGGGCACCATCGACCTCAACTTCGGCGGCACGCCCGTCACCATCAGCGGCGAAAGCAACTGCACAGTTGTCGCCACACCGCCCGCTGGACCGATCGCCGCGGCCGGCAGCGACGTGCTCGCGCTCGACATCACGCCGACCGCCGCCGGTCAGTTCTGGTTCGACGTCAGCATCGCCACTGACGACCCGGATGAGAACCCGTTCGTGATTCACGTGATTGGCACGGGGTCGGTTTCGAGCCAGGCCGAGCTTGAGCTGGTCGGCACCCGGGTGCTCAGCCCCGGCGACATCGAAAACATCGGCTACATCAGCAGCGCGGGCGCGACGACCCTGAGCTACGAGATTCGGAACCTGGGCATCGCCGATCTCACCGTCACTACCCCGGTTGCCATCTCGAATGAGATGAACGCTACCGCCACGGTCACCACCAGCCCGGCAACCAGCGTCACGGCGGGCGGCAGTACCACCATGGACATCGACGTCACGCCCACTGCGGCCGGCTGGTTCCAGTTTACCTTCGAACTGGTCACCAACGACGCCGACGAATCGCCCACCATGGTTACCGTTACCGGCACGGCGACGTCCTCGACGGCACCCGAGATCGACGTCTCGCGCAAGAACCAGTCCATCGCCAGCGGCGGCGTGGATTCAATCGGCCTGGTCAACACCATCGGCTACAAGCCGTTCGTCTATACCATCCGAAACTTTGGCACCGGTGCGCTGAGCCTGTCGCTGCCGGTGAAAGTGATGAACGAGTCGAACTGCGACGTCCGCATCCTCGCGCAGCCGGGCAGCAGCATCGCGCCGGCCGGCTCGGATACCGTGATCGTCGGCGTGCGGGCTTCGGCCAGTGGCTTCCTGTCGGCAATCCTGCAGATCGACAGTGACGACAGCGATGAGGGCCAGTACCTGCTGAGTCTTGAAGGCGTCGGTCCCTCGCCCGACATCCAGGTCGAAACACCGGAGTTCACGCCGATCGCCAACAACGGCTCGGTCTACGAAGGCGGCAAGGCGGCCGGCATCGTGCACACGCTTGAGTTGACGATCCGCAACCTCGGTACCGCTCCGTTGAACATCTCGGCCATCACCATTTCGAACGAAGTGAACAACGTCGCGAGTGTGCTCGGTTCGTACAGTACGCAGGTTGCCGCGGGCGGCAGCACGACCGTAACCATCGAGCATTCGCCCAGCAGCGGCGGTTACTTCAGCTTCCAGGTCAACATCCTGACGGACGACCCGGACACGCCGAGTTTCCAGCTCGAGGTTGTGGGTACCACGCCCGACGCAGTCGGTGGGGGAAGCAAGGAAGAGAAGTGCTCGACCAGCGAGGCGCCGGGTTCGGGCTGGTTCGCGCTGCTTGCGCTGCTTGCGATGTCGATTGCGGGCGTCCGCATAGTTCGCAGCGGGCGGGAAGCGTAAACGACAGTGCCGCTACAGGAGTGTCCGAAGCGCCGGCCGGACACCCCTATGGCCCTCATTTTCCCGTGAGTTTCGTGTCGGACCTTCAATAATGGGGCCGCATCCGAACCATGGGGGACTGAGATGGTCGCGAATCCACGGCGTTTGGCATTGCTGCTGGTTGTTCCCGTACTGCTCGCTGCCGGCGCCTGGTTTGTGCTGGCGGCGCCGGCGCCGAAGACTGCGCCCAACCCACAATCTTCGCCGATGCAGGCAAGCCCGGCCGTGCCCCAGCACCGCATTGCGCCCGGACCCTATCGCGTAAGAGTAACCCTTCCCGACGGCCGTGCCGCGCAGGCGATACCCGTCCACCTCGGCGCCCGCATCGCATACACAGAGACGGACGGCGTTGCGGTCTTTGACGGTGTCCCGCCCGGTACGTTCGATGCATGGATCACCCAGCCGGGCTGTGACCGCGTTTCGTGGAGTGCCGAGCTGCCGCCGGGCGCTCGCGACGAGGAAGCCGTCCAACTGGCCGCGGCGGACCGTGTGCGCTTCAAGGGCGTGTTGAAACTGGAAAGCGGGCTCGGTGCGCCCGGTGTGTCCCTGCGGATGGAGCCGACAGACGTCAACGCCGCAATCCAGGGCCCGCTGGAGTTTCGTAGCGACTGGGAAGGCGCGTTCGAGTTGCTGGAGATCCCGGCGGGGCGCTACCGTGTAACGGGCGCCGAGCCAGGTTTCGAGCCTTTCGATGTTGCGCTGGAAGTGAAGCCCGGTATGCAGCCGGTCGAGTGGACGCTCAATCGCGTAGTGGATGCGGGCAAGGCTGTCATTCGCGTTCGCGACGACAAAGGAACCGCGGTAACGGGCGCCACCGTGGTCCTGGCAGTGGCGTGGCCTAGGGGTGAGTACGCGCGCGCTGTTACTGACGCGGCCGGACTGGCGAGCTTCGATGAACTGTCTTTTTCCGATGCCAACCGCGGTACGGATGTGAGGGCGGACGTGCTTCCACGCCGTTTCAACCTGCGCGTGGAGGCGCCCGGCTTCGCGCCCAGCCTGGAAGTGCTGACTCGCGCCGAGAAGATTGAGCGAACCGTAGTACTGCAAGCGTCCTCGGCCGTCGAAGAGAGTGAACCCAACGGCAGCGCCGCGCAGGCCAACCTGTTGCGCTTCGATGCTCCGACAAGCCTCAAGCTTGACCGCGAAGACGACAGCGACATGTTCAAATTCCGTATCGAGCATGCGGCCCATGTCCACGTCGATGTAGTACTGCCGGCTATCACCACGACGCTCAATGTTTATGACGCGGGCAGCGAGCGCGTGTACACACACTGGACGTATGGCAACAACAAGCTGGAGGTCGATCTGTCGCTCAAGCCCGGCGAGTATCTGCTCGAACTCTGCGCGCGCGACAAGAAAGCGACATGCGCCGACGCGCTGACCTTGACGGTTCACGCGGATGTAGCCGCCGACGTGGACGAACCGAACGACGCGGGTTCAGCGGGCTACATGATGCTGCCGCGCCAGGACCGCTATGCGTGGCTCATGCCTGCGGGTGATGTGGATACCTACCGCTTCCACACGACGCAGCTCGGGGTCGCTCGCTTCCGCGTGCGGAAGCCGCCGGTGACGATGCACCTGCAGGTGTACAACGAGTCCGGCGATGCGCTGGCGTGGCGCTGGAGCTATGCGGACAATGACCTGCAGGTCGAAGTACCCGTGCTGGAGGCCACCTGGCTGCGGCTGGAGGTTACGGCGCGCGACAAGGGTGCATACTCCGTGACGCCGTACAGGCTTGAGTGCGACTGGATACCGGGCGATGCGGCGCCGGTTTCCCACGGGCGGGAACTCGAGCGACGCCTGTCGCCTGATTCGCTGGTTGGTGGTTCGACCTGCCCTTCCAACGACGTGGACACCTGGCGTGTCGACCTGCCGTCCTCGGGCGAGCTGCACGTCGAGTCCTGGCATCCTCGCACGCATGACCTTCGCGTGCTGGACGCGCACGGCAAACCGATTGAAGGCGGGTGGGCCTATGGCGGTAACCGGCTGGTCCTGGTGTGTGACGTACCCGGCCCGACAACCTATCGCTTTGAAGTCAAAGGCCACGGCGCCGCGGAGTGGTCTCCATCGCCCTACACCTTGCAGACGTGGTTTCTTCCATGCGATGACTACGAGCGCGCCGGGCGCAACGACACGCCGCAGACTGCAAGTCCCGTCGAAGCGCATGAGCCGGTCCGCGGCGCGCTGACGCCGGCGGGCGACGTAGACCTGTACCGTTTCGTTGCCGATTTCCCCGGCTATCTCACGGTCAGCGGCATGGCGACCGGCACGTGGAACCTGCGCCTGCGCGACGCACGCATGAAGCCCCTGGTCGACCGCTGGGCTTACGGAAGCAACCCCCTGGCAGTTTCCTTCGCGGTCGACCCGGGCGAGTACATCATCGAGGCGGCGAAGCACGGCCCGCGCGACAAGACCACGATTGCCTACAGCTTCGCGATGAACTTTGAACGCGCCGAGCCCGGAGAAGTCGTTCCCCTGGCGTCCGATCCCACGCGCGACCTCACACTCGGTGAAGCGCGCGCCTGGGCGCCTGACCGCAACGGCGACCTCGATCGTTTCCGCGCGAGCGTGACTGTCGCCGGCGAGTACTGGTTCCGGGTTTACGCACCGACGACGTCCGACATTCACATCTACGACGAACTCACCGGCAAGGACGTCGCCAGCCGCTGGACTTACAAAGGGATCTGGGAGCAGAAAGTGTCCCCCGGCGGTCCCACTCGCTATGTCATTGAACTCAGCCCTCATGGCCCGTCCACCCGCACGCATGAGTTCGGTTACGTGATGCTGTCCGCGAAAAACCAGCCGTTCGCGACGGCGCAAATCGATTCCCGGGCGGACCCGCAAGATCCGACGCTGGTTACTTTCACCCGCCGCAATGCCGACGGCCAGAATCCTGCCAGTTTCGAGATTGACGCCGACAGGGACGGCACCATTGACGCGTCAACGGAAACGGAATCCGTCAGTGTCCGGTTCCGAGAGGAAGGCGTCTTCGCGGTGGACTTCCGGCTCGTCCACAAGAACGGCGTCGTCAGCCGCGGGCGCGCCTGGGTTGTGGCAATGGGCGCCCGTGAGCGCAAAGGCGTGCACGTCAACTTTTCCTGGCCCGGCGAAGGAGAACTGATCGAGCACGCGACGCCGTGCCGCGCGATGGCCCTTAGCTATACCGGAACGCCGGTAACCTGCGTAAATCTCGAAGTCGACGGGCGCTTCATCGCCGCCGACCGCAGCGTACCGTTCGAGTTCGACGTACCCTGGCGTACGCTCGGCGCGGGGGCGCATACGCTTCGCGTGATTGCTGAAGACGCCATGGGCAATCGCGCACAGGCCGAGCGCGCGGTCAATGTTTCGCGCTTCTTCGACCTGTCGCCGGCGGACGGTGCGGTCGTTACCGGCAACGAGGTCCGCGTCAGCTGGCGTAGCCCGGAGTTCGGGCTGGCTGCGGTCCGCTTCCGCAAGGCCGGCGAGACGGCATGGCAGGAGGCTCGCGGCGATAACGGGCGCCGGCGCGAAGTCGTACTCCCGGAGCTTGAGGCGGGCGTCCAGTACGAGCTTCAACCCCTGGATGGTGAGCACGAGGGGCCGGTATGCAAGGTTACGCGCGTCAAGGGACTCGCGTTCGGGCAGGCCCGCTATGGCGCGAACATCCGCCGCGACTACGACCAGCGCCTCGGCATCTCCGTGCGCAACCATGCTGAGCAGCCGATGGTCGTGCATTTGCAGTGTGGGGAGATTGCCGACAGCCTGCTCCTCGCGGGCTTCGTAGGCGAGGGCTCGGACGGTGAGCCGTTCACTCTGCAGCCGGGGGAGGAACGTAACTTCCTGCTCGGGCTGAGCGCGCAGGACGTGGTGAAGGAGCGCCACAGCTTTCCCATCCGAATCGTCTCGGAAGACGGCTACGCTGACGAGGCCGAGGTCGAGGTCTCGGTCAAGCTGCCCGAGGTGAAGTTGGAATGGCAGGACGGCGGAGTCGTCGACGGAGGTTTGGCTCACCGCTACTTCCTTATCAACAAGGGCGACACGATTACCGACCTCGACGTGGCCAGTAGCAATGCCGGGCTGCGCGTTACGCCGTCGATCGAGCACACAATGTTGAAGGCGGGCGAGCGGATCGAAGTTGTCGCCCACCCGGAGTTGCACAAAGGGTTCACTGACGCGGAGGCGCAATTCGTCGCGAAGGCGGTCGGCAAAACCGTCCCGACCGACGTGAAAGTCGCACTGCCGGAAGGCGAAAAGCTGTTCCCGGTGCAACTGGTGCCCGGCGAGCAGCCCGGCGCAGAGGACGACTACGACCAGACCCTGCGCGTCGCGCGCGCCATGACCGGCCCTTACCTGGTGCCCGGGCTCGTGGACTGGACGCAGAAACAGAACCCGGAGGACACCGACGGCGACGGGCGCCCGGATCGCTGGACCGTGGACAACACGCTCGACCGCATCCTGTGGATCGGCAGCGACACCACCGGCGACGGCGAGGTCGACTTCACCAGCGCGGATATCGGCTACGACGGAATCTACGAATACAGCGCCTACCGCACGCCTGACGGCTGGGAGCCGACTAACCTCGTCGAGGCCTGGCTCGAGACCAACTTCTCGCTGCCGTGGGCCCGCGACAGGTACGAGAAGCACAACCTGCAGGTGCTGATGAACGAAGAGGTGATCGGCGAACTCGAGGACGGCATTCCCGAGGGCAACTACGCGTTCCGCATCCCGCCCAGTGCGATTCACTTCGACGAAAGCGGTGCACCGCAGCCCGGCAAGATCGAGATCCGTTCCGAACACCTGCGCGGCGGGCATTACGTCGTGAACAGCGATTTCCGGCTCAAGCTTCGCCTCACCGGTACCCGGGTCTGGGTCAGTGCGAAAGACGAACAAAGCGCGCTGATAAAGGCCCGCAATTCAGAGGGCGTCAGCATGGACGGCACGGACTACAGCCTTTCCTCGGCCGACGTCGAAATCGACGCGCCGGGCGGCATTGAGCCCGGCAAAGCCGTCACGGTCCGTGCGCACCTGCGCAACTTCGGGGCGTCCGGCGCGGGCAGCGTACCCGTCGCGTTGATGCTGGCCGTGCCGGGTCAAAAGGGGATCGAACTGACTCGCACCTGGGTGCATGAGCCTTCGCTCACCGGCGACACCGTCGTCGAGTTGCCCTGGAACGTTGCGTCCGGGGACCACACCCTGCAGGTGGTGGTAGACCCGGACAACGTCCTGCCGGAGACCGACCGCGCGAACAACACGGCGATGGCGCCCCTGAACGTGCCCGGCGACGACACCGGCCCTGCGCTTAGCCTGAACTTCGAGGATGGCGCCGAGATCGACGGCACGCTGCTCGACATCGACGCGCAAGCTGAGGACGACAGCGGCATCGCGCGTGTCGAGGCTCGCGTCGACGACGGGTTGTGGCAGCCGCTGCAGTCCACAAACGGGCACAGCGGCAAAGCGCTGCTGCAACCCGGCGACCACAAGCTGGATGTCCGCGCCACCGACAGCAGCGGCAACCAGGTGACAAAGTCTGCGAACGTAAGGTCGAACGCACTAGCGCCCAAGTACGATCTACTTGAGCCGGCCGGCGGCGCAAAGGTCAGCGGACGCAAGGCAGACGTGGCTCTGCGTACGCCCGAAAACGCTAGGCTTGCCGCGACGCGCGTCAACGGCGGTCCCTGGAAGCGCCTGCCTATCGACGAAAACGGCACGGCCGCGGGCACGGTGCCGGTCCCGTACGGCGACGCGCAGATCGAGACTATGGTTGTGGACGACCATGGGGCAATCAGCCGGCAGTCCGTCGACGTGGTCGGCCAGGACCGGCGCAGCGAGGACGAGCCTGTACCGGACCAGCCCGCGGATGAAGGCGTGGTGGACGTTGAAGGCTTCGGACCCGTGGACATGTTCGGTCCGCCCAACACCCTGTCCGTTCCGCGCAGCGAAAGCGCCGCGATGCCCGCCGCGCCGGAAGCGCAGCATCGGCACTTGCGACCCGGCGGCACCATCCAGGTACACCGGCAGCAGAAAAGCTGGTACTGCACCAACCGCCCGAAGATCGGCGTCGGCTTCCAGATGCCCGACTGGCTGCGTGCGAAGAAGCTCCCGCTGCCCGGCACCAAGGAATTCGCCGAGATGGAGCAGCGCCTGCTGCAGGCCTTGCGCGACCAGGGAATTGACACGTCAAGCCTGGAGCGGTTCCAGCGCGCGTTGATGAACCGCATCGGCACGATGGAACAGCCCGGCGACCTGCCGGGGTTCCTGGAGTCATTGGGGCTGACTGAGAATCGCCCGTCCGGGCTCGATCAAGTCGAGCTCGAAATCTGGCGCGATGGCATGAAGGAAAAGGCCCAAGCCTGGTGGATCCGCCTGCTGGCGTCTGGCGATCCGGGGCTGATCGCCGAGGGGCTGAAGGCACGGGCTCACGCGCTTGGCCAGTACGACGAGGCCATGCAGGAACACGCCGAGGCCGCCATCGAGACGATCCACGCCAACCAGAAGATAACCGAAGACGTGCTCAGCATGGTTCCCTACGTCGGCGAGGCGATGGACCTCGTCGCGGCGGCCACGGGCGAAACCCTGTCCGGCGACAAGATCGGCGGCTGGGAGCGACTGTTCCGCGCCACCATGGTGCTGGGGCCGATCGGGCTCGAGCAGATCATCAAGCGCAGCCCCCGCGCACAGAAGGCCCTCAGCGCCCTGCTTGAGCGCGCTTCGCAGCTCAAGGACGCCGGCAAGGCGAGATTGCTGAAGGCGCTGGGGATGGAGGCCGACGACCTGGCCCGCGGTGTTGCCAATGTCCGCGAAGCCCTCGACAGCGCCCGCCGAAAACTGATGGGAACACTCGACGAAGCTGCCGACAGCGCCCGCATCGGTTGGCGCCACTCAGCAGAAGGGCTTGCCGACGCCGAAGTGTGGCGCGAGGCGCGTGAGCTGGCCGAGCAACGAATCAAGAAGCTGACGGATCTCGTCGATCCTCAGACCGGCAAGATCCTGAACAACGAAGGGTTCGAGCGCGCCATGCTCGAAATCCAGAAGGACAAGCTGGCACAGAACATGCTCAACCGCATGCCCGGCGAGCACCTCAACAACGCGCGCAAGGCGATGAAAAACCAGATGGAAGGCGTGCTGTACCACGAGGTAGACCAGGCCGTGAACGCGACACTCGAGGCCAGTGACGAGGTCCAGGAACTCGCCCGCAAGCACGGGCTCAAAACAAAGATCGATCCGACGACTGGCAAGCACGTGCCGGACGGCTGGAGCGTCGAAACCATGAATATCTCCAACACCGGCGGGCCTCCGAAACCCGTGACCACCATTGGGCGCGACCGTGACGTGACGTACCAGATCATCGGCACGGCCGAGGACGGTAGCCACGTGAAGATCGACATCCACCACGACATCTCGAAGCCCACGTACGCGGAGGAGTTCTACAAGCGCACCCACGGCGGCGAGTTGCCGGACGTCAGCAACCCCGAGCTCCGCCGCAAGCTGCTGGACAAGAACCTCGATCTGCACGACCAGATGGTGACCTCGAAGTGGCATCCCGAGGCCTACAACCCCGGTGAGGTGCCGTTGGACGACTTCCTCGACCGCGGCGTGATGCCGACACTGACGCGCCCGGAAGACATCCGCGACACGTTCGTGTTCAAGTCGGACCACTGGTTCAACCGCGCCAAAGGTTATGCGGACGACGCCGCTGAGTACGGCAAGAACATGGCGGAAGGAATGCGCCAGGCCACCAAGCAATGGGACAACCAGGTGCTGCCGCGCCTCAAGCAGTTCGGCAACCTCGACAAGGTGCCCACCATTCCCGCGCATCTGGAGAAAGCTGTCGATATCATGAAGCAGGTGGACAAGCTCGAGATCAGTCCGCAGCAGGCCGAGGCGATGCTCGCTGCGCTGCCGGTGCCGGGCGGGGTGAAACTCACGCCCGAGTCTGCGGTGCGCCAGATGGGCACGTATCTGGAAGGGCTGGAAAAGACGGCAGGGCACGCTTACCGCAAGCTGGGTACGGCGCGCGTACTGAAGACGCTTGAGGCTGTCCCTTCTCCCGGCACCAACCGCTGGGCCGAGGATTCGCTGAACGCACTCAATGACGCGTTGCGAAACGGCGAGATCAGCGGCGAGACCTTTTCACGACAGCGGGCCAACATCATCTCCGGCCGCGTCCAGGCCTCCAGCCAGGCGGGTACTTCAAATGCCTGGCAGGGCCTGAAGACGTGGCTGGGCGGGATCCCCGAAGGAACCCTGCTCAGCCCGATCGAGCGACGGGCACTGGCGAAAACGATTCAGGCTGAATCTGGCAACTAGAAGCGGTCTCGAAAACCTTGAAGTGGCGGGTTCGCCTCTGCCGATATCCTCGGCATGGAACTTTCAAACGAACAGTGGGCTCTGATTGAGCCGTTGATCCCTGTTAAAGTCCGCCGCGCTGACGGCAAAGGCCGACCGCCGCTTCCGCCTCGCCAGGTTCTGAACGGCATCCTCTGGGTGCTTCAGACCGGCGCGCGCTGGAAAGACCTGCCGAACCGCTACCCGCCGTATCAGAGCTGTCACCGCTGGTTCCAGACCTGGACCCGGCAGGGCGCCTTCGAGAAGATACTGAGGGCGCTCGCCGAAGACCTGTTCGAGCGCGGCGGCATTGACGTCGAGGAAGCCTTCATCGACGGCACCTTTGCCAGCGCGAAAAAGGGGGTCTGGACGTTGGGAAGACGCGCCGCGGGAAGGGGACCAAGATCATGGCTGTTGCAGACCGCCACGGTCTTCCTGTCGCCGTTAGCACGGCAAGCGCTTCGCCCCACGAAGTGAAGCTGGTGGAGCAGACCCTCGACGCCTCCTCGATCCCCTGCGCCCCGACAGGCTGATCGGCGACAAGGCCTACGACAGTGATCCGCTCGACGCGCGCTTGGCCGAGAAGTAAGGGCTGGACATGATCGCGCCGCACCAGGGACGCCGGAAACGGAAGACCCAGGACGCGAGAAAGTTGCCACGCTACCGACGAAGATGGAAGGTCGGGCGGCTGTTTGCGTGGCTGCACAACTTCCGCCGTCTGGTCGTGCGCTACGAGTACCACGCGGCGAACTTCCTGGCCTTTGTGCAGCTCGGCTGCGCGATTATTCTGCTGCGACGTTTTTGAGACCGCTCCTAGTGATTCGTGACCAGTCGAAGGCGAGACATTTTCCGCAAATCACCGTTCCAGCAACCTTGCAAGATCGGCGCAGCGCGCCAAGACCAACGACAAAGAGGCGCGCCGTTGCCAACGAACCGCAATAACAGCCGCCCGAAGATTAGCTCTCCGGGCGGGTTTGAATGGAGCGGGCGAAGGGGTTCGAACCCTCGACCACCTGCTTGGGAAGC
>JAGQRI010000373.1 GCA_020425515.1 Planctomycetota bacterium
AATGTCATCGAGAAAGTGAACCGTCCGTCGCTGATTATCTCGCATAACAAGGTGCTCGCGGCGCAGCTCTACGCCGAGTTCCGCGAGTTCTTCCCCAACAACGCGGTCGAGTATTTTGTCATCTACTACGACTACTACCAGCCCGAAGCGTACGTCCCGCAGACCGACACCTACATCGAAAAGGACAGCAGCATCAACGACCGCATCGACCGCCTGCGCCACTCGGCCACGCGATCGCTGCTGGATCGCCAGGACGTACTGATCGTCGCCAGCGTAAGCTGCATCTACGGTCTCGGCTCGCCGGAGGCATACCAGGGCGCGCTGCTGTACGCCGAGAAAGGCCTGCCGTTAACGCGCCGCAAGGCCGTGCGCAAATTGACCGAGATCGCCTACACCCGCAACGACTACGACCTGCAGCGCGGCACCTACCGCGTGCGCGGCGACGTGCTCGACATCTTCCCGATCTATGAGGAAGACAAGGTCATCCGCCTCGAGTTCTTCGGCGACGACCTGGATGCCATCTGGCAGATAGATCCGCTGACCGGCGAAGTGCTGGGCGAACTCGACAAGATCACCGTCTACCCGGCCACGCACTACGTCACGCCTGAATCCAAAATCGATGACGCTGTCGCCGACATCGAAAAGGAACTGGCCGAGCAGGTCGAGTTGTTCAAGACCCAGGGCAAGCTGCTTGAGGCCCAGCGCATCGAACAACGCACGAAGTACGACCTGGAGCTGATCCGCGAAATCGGCGTCTGCAAAGGCATCGAGAATTACTCGCGCCACTTCGAGCGCCGCGCGCCCGGCAGCACGCCGCCAACGCTGATGAACTACCTGCCGCAGAACGCGCTGATCATGATGGACGAGTCGCACGTGACGGTTCCGCAGGTCGGCGGCATGTACAAGGGCGACCGCGCACGCAAGGACACGCTGGTCGATTTCGGCTTCCGCCTGCCCAGTGCCCGCGACAACCGCCCTTTGAAGTTCGAAGAGTTCGAGAACGTCAAGCGCCAGACCATTTTCGTCAGCGCGACACCGGGACCCTATGAGCTGGAAAAATCGCTTGGGCACGTCGTCGAACAGATCGTCCGCCCGACCGGGCTGACCGATCCGCCGATCGAAATCAAGCCCGCCAAGGGCCAGGTCGACGATGTGCTGCACGAGGTGCGCCCGGTGATCGAACGCGGTGAGCGCGTGCTGGTCTGCACGCTCACCAAACGCATGGCCGAGGAGTTGTCGAACTACCTGGCTTCGCTCGACATCAAGGTGCGCTACCTGCACAGCGATATCGACACCATCGAGCGCATGGAGATTTTAAAAGACCTGCGCAAAGGCGAGTTCGACGTGCTGGTCGGCATCANNCAACCTGCTGCGCGAAGGGCTCGACCTGCCGGAAGTCAGCCTGCTTTGCATTCTCGACGCCGACCGGGAAGGCTACCTGCGCTCGCACAGGTCGCTGATCCAGATGGTCGGGCGCGCCGCGCGAAACGTGAACGGGCGCGTCGTGATGTACGCTGACGAGATCACGCAGAGCATGCAGACCGCGATCGAAGAAACCGAACGCCGCCGCCGCCTGCAACTCGAATACAACAAGCAGCACAACATCACGCCCAAGACGATCATCAACGAAATCGACGACGTGCTGAGCAGCATCTTCGAGGCCGACTACGTCACGGTTGAGGCCGAGGACGAGACGATCACCCACTATGACTGGCCGGGCGCGAAGAAGCCCAAGAAGGGCGGCAAGCGCGGCAAGTCGAAAAGCGCCATCGAACAGGGCGCCCTGGGGGGCACAAATTTCGCCACGCGTCGCGCATTGCAGGCGGCGGAAAAGGCCGGCGCGCTGGAAGGACGCAAAAAGCGCCTCGCCGACAAGTACCCCGAGATCAAACAGGAAGAGGCGCCGGTCGGCGTACAGCGAAAGGTCAGCCCGGCCGAGGTACCGAAGCTGATCAGCCAGCTCGAAAAGGAAATGTACGAGGCCGCCAAGGCGCTCGACTTCGAAACCGCGGCGCTGCTGCGCGACGAAATCAAAGAGTTGCAGCGCATCGAACTGGGCGTTCGCTAGCCGGACCGGATGTTGAGCATGCAAGCCGATTTCGCCATCACAATTCTCTATGTCGCGGACCTCGCAAGGGCGGCAGTCTTCTATGACAGTGTTTTCGGCTTTCCGAAGACCGTGGACGTCCCCGTGTACGTCGAGTACCAGTTGAACGCAGGTGCGCGTCTCGGCTTGATGCCGCAGGGCAACACCACGCAGTTCCTGGGCGACGGCCTGGGTTCGCGCACGCCGACGGACGGCTGCCCGCGAGCTGAAATCTACCTGCGCAGCGGCGACGTCGAGGACGCGGTACGGCGCCTGGAAAAAGCCGGCGCGGTGTGCACGTCACCTCTGGCCGAGCGCGACTGGGGCGACCGTGCAGCCTACTTCCTGGACCTGGACGGTTACATCATTGCGGTGGCGCAGGAGCTGCCGACGTCCCAAGCAAGTCAGTGACCGCGTTGCGGAACGCATCTTCGCTGAAAGGCCGCTTGACGATTTGATCGATCAACGGCTTGACCGCTTTGCCGATCGGCTGCCTTTTCCCCCTCTCGACCAGCAACAGAACCTTGGTGTTCATGCCGGTGTCGGTGTTCCGCAGCGTTTCGATGAACTTCGGGCCGTTCATTACCGGCATTTCCCAGTCGACAATCGTCAGGTGGGGCTCGACCCATGCGGCCTTGTTCAACCCCTCGGCGCCTGTCTCGGCCTCGAACACAACCATGCCGGCGGCCGTCAGGATGCGGTTGATCTCGAAACGCAGGGCGGGTTCGTCGTCTACCAGCAGCACGCGGGTTTCGTCCTCGGAGGGCAGGGGGTTGTCCTGCAGGGCAAGGCGCCGGGCGCGAATGATCGCGGGGCCCAACTCGTCCTGGATGCCCGCCTCGAACGCATAGTGGTACAGGATCGCCACCGAGGCGTCAGCGGCGAACAGGTCGTCCACGCCGTGCAGATAGGCGTTGATCTGGCCGAAACAGCAGTGCTGCATTTCGTGGATCGCGGCCAGGCAGGCCCGGTCGGCCTTGCCCTCGTTGTCCTGGATACGCGCCAGCACCGACAACTCCAGCCCCAGCGCCGTGAAGAACAACGCACCCGTTTTCGCAGGCCGGCTTTCCAGGAAACGAATGATCTCGTTGCGCATGCGCCGAATATAGGTTGGGGCCGCAAAAAGCGAGCATGTTGAAGAACGCTCCCACGGTGCGCAGAATCGGGCCATGGGTTACGCCGAGAACGCCTACCTGTTCCGCCATGCGATGATGCGCCTGGCCGCCTACGAGCTTCAGCCGCCGCTTGAACGCTCCGAGCTGCATGCCCACGCATTCGCCATCATCGAGGCCCTGCCGCACGACGACCCGGACGCCTTTGCGTTCGAGTTGGCCGGCCACGCACGTGACGCGGCGCTCGCCCTGCCCGATGAGCGCAAACGCCAGCAGATGAGTGAGCGCGAGGCGGGCTGGCTCAACCGCGCGATGCAGCGGGCCCGTACCAACAACAACTACCGGATCGCGCTGGAGTGCGCCGAGAGGCTGCTGGCGAACGAAGCCGCTGAGGTGGCGGCACGGCACGGGGCAGCCATCCTGGGCGCGGAGATGTGCGCCTCACTGGGAGAGTTCCCGCGCGTGCCGGAACTGCTGAAGCGCGCGGAAGAGCTGCACAACGACGCCGACCCGACGTTGCGCGCGAACTGGATCCTAAGCCACGTCAACGCGGTCCTGCTTCCGAAACGGGAGTACGACAACGCCATCGCCCTGATCCAGGAATCGCTGCGGATCAGCCGCGACGCCGGCGAGCGCCTGACCGAAGCCCGCGCAACCGGCTACCTCGGCAACGTGATGGCACGTCTGGACCGCCGGAAAGAGGCAATCGAGTGCTACACCAAGTCGGAGGCGCTCTTCCGAGAGTTGAACCACATGCGCGGGCTGTCCACTTCGCGGGGAAACCTCGGCCTGATGTACCGCTACTTCGGCGACAACGACAATGCTGAAAGCGCGTACCGCGAGGCCCTGCGCATCGACCGCGAGATCGGCAACCGCGAAGGCATCGCTCGTCACCTCGGCAACCTCGGCGTGCTGTACCGTGAGACAAGACGCGAACAACAGGCGCTCGAGCTGTTCGATGAATGCGGCGATCTGTTCCGGGAACTCGGAGACCGGACCGGCTGGATGCGCAACGCCATCAACCACGCCACCTGCTATGAATCAATCGGCCAGTTCCACCGCGCAGTCGCCCTTTACCAGAGCGCGGAACGCATCGCCGTGGAATGCGGCCTGCCCCACGACACGGCCGACTGCCAGTATTACCGCGGCGCGGCCCTGCTGAGGCTCAACGACACGGTTCGGGGCGAGCCCGTGATGGAGCTTTCCGCCCTCGGATACGAGAAGCAGGGCGCCGCCAGGGAAGCGGCCGAGGTCTGGGAAGAACTGGCTGAGTCCGCGGCGGCACGGGAGGAAAACGAGGCTGTATTACGCTATACGACAGCCGCACTGCAGAATTTCAAGGCAGCCGGGATTGACCCTGGCTTCGGGCTGCTCGCCCGCCACGCCGAGACTGCCCTCGGCGCGGATCGTTTTTCTGAAGCCGCGCAGGCCGCGCGCGGCGCGCTTGAAATCGGCAGCAACGAAGACCCGATTCGGCTCGCCATGTTGAAGGCAATCGCGAAGAAGGGGCAGGCCAGTTCCGCCACTTGAAACCAATCAGTGAGCGCCGTCCTTGACCGCGCCCTTGGGCGAGACACACTCCGCCCGTGTTTATCGCAATCACAGAGGATGCACAGGGAATCGCGGCCGCGTTCGGGACGGCGTTCTGCTGGTCGATGACCGCACTATTTTTCAGCGCGGCGGCGCGGCGTATCGGCCAGTTCCACGTCAACCAGATCCGGCTGGTCGAAGCCTGCGTGCTGCTTTCGCTTGCCTGCCTGGTGACGGGAGCATTCTCGTACGTACCGACGATGCAACTGGTGTTGCTGGCGGCGTCCGGGCTGGTCGGGTTGACGCTGGGCGACGCGGCGCTGTTTCTTTCGCTGCAGATCATCGGGCCACGGCGCGGCAGCCTGATCATGGCGCTGGCGCCCGGCTTCGCGGCCCTGCTGATGGTGCCATTGCTGGGCGAAACGCTGAGCTGGATTGGCGTCGTCGGCATGGTCGTCACCATCGCCGGCGTGATGTGGGTGGTACTCGAGCGCGGGCGACCCGGCGAGATCGTCGGCCACGCCGGCTGGGGTGTTTTCTGGGGCGTACTCGGCGCGTTCGGCCAGGCCGCCGGGCTTATCCTCAGCAAGGCCGGTCTGGGCATGCGGGACCCCGGCGGGTTGCTGAATTCGCTCAGCGGCATCGACGCATCAAACGTGGTGACCGTCAGCCCCTTGTATGGGACCCTCGTCCGGATGCTGGCGGGTACGGCGGTACTGGTCGGCTACTGCGTCGTCGCCGGACGCTTCGGCGAATCCCTGCGCAAGCTCAAAGACCGCAAGGCACTGGGCCAGACCAGCGCCGGCGCGTTCTTCGGCCCGTTCGTCGGCGTGACGCTGAGTCTTGCAGCAGTGGCATGGACGAACACTGCCGTCGCCGCGACCATCATGGCGATCTCGCCGGTCCTGGTGATACCGATCGTCCGGATCGTCTACAAACAGGCTGTCAGTTGGCGCGCGGTGCTCGGCGCGCTGGTTGCCTTCGCGGGTGTTGCGGTGCTTACGTTCCGGGAACGGATCGCAACATTCGTCTGAAGCCCGCCAGATACTATGGCTTGGGAGGTGTTTCGTGGGGCGGCTGCCCCCATTCGTCGTCGCCATCATCATGGATGCACTGGACACACGACATGTCCATCGCATCCCTGAGTTGGGAATCTTCCTCAGGTGACTCAGGCTGCTTGAAGACCTCGCACGACCAGTTGGCTTCGTTTACCCGGCAGTTCTTCGGCGCCAATTTCGGACACAACCCACAGATCAAGGAATTGCCATCGACGTAGTATTTCCCGGGCGCATTTCGGGCGCGTGTCGACAAGCGTTTGTGTTCAGGAATCCCTGACATTCTACTTCGCAAACAGTGGCAACAGCTGGTACGGCACCTGCAGGATCATCAGCGCGTAGCTGGTGGTGTAGGCCTCGCCGTAGCTCTGGGAAGGCCAGCCGCCGGTGTTCGTCGGGTTGCGCTTTTGTTCCTCGATCAGCAGGTCGCGCATCTTCGGGTAGTACTCGTCGAAGTAGACTTCTTCGGGCGCGTTCCACATCGCCTGGCAGGCGTAAAAATGCGCGTAGTAGAAATGGCTGACGTCGAGGCTGCCCTGGCCGCTCTTGCGACGCCCGATGAAGTCATCGAACTTGTAGCGCAGCCAGCGCAGACCGCCCTTGTAGACCTTGCCGATGTCGTGTTCCTTCCAGCTCGCGCCTTCGCTGTAGACGCCGATGCCGTTCAGCGTGGTGATGGCCGCGGCGCAGAGGGCATAACTGTTGGAGTTCCAGCCGCTGGAAAGCGAGTACTTGAAGGTGTAGCCGACATGCTCCTCGCCGTCGTGCATGAAGACGCGCTTCTCGGCGATTTTGTACATGTACTCAATGGCGTTCTGGATGGTCTTGACGTCGACGGTGATGCCCGCGTCGCTGGCCGCGCGCAGGGCCTGGATGCAGCAGACCGTGGTGCTGCCTTCGTCCCAGGTAAGGTCCGTCGGCATGTAGCCCCAACCACCAAAGGGCGTCTGGCCCTTGGAGATGCACTTCACCGCAAGTTGCAGCGCGTTCTTGAGGCGCGTCTTGTCGTTTTCGTTTTCGACGGCGCCGTACAACTGCGCGAGAAACAGCGTCGCGTAGCCATGGCCGTGAATGCGGCTGCCGTCGTTGGTCCCGGTAAAAAAGCCGCTGTTCATGTCCTGGCAACTCAGCAGGTAATCCATCGCCTTGCGGATATTGGCCGAGTACTTGCCCTTGTCAGGTGTGCTTCCCGACGCCAGCAGCGCCAGCCCGGACACGGAGGTCACGGCAATGGCCACGTTCGAGCCGCCGCCCTTGGTGAAAGCGCCGTTGGCGTCCTGCAACTCCGCGAGACGCTTCAGGCCTTTCTCAACGGATTCCTTGAGGTCTTCGTTGATGTAGTTCTTGTTCAGCATCCGCAGCGCGGGCGCTTCGGACGTGTCATCGGACCCGCCGCCGGATGACTCCCCGCCGCCTTCATCCTGCGCGATGCACATGGATGAGATCACAAATACAATTACGAGTGCCGCCGCCAGACGCTTGAAACCGTTCATTCCTTGGCCCTTTCCCCGTGGGAGCAATCCCGGGTACCTACATACTATACGAACCAGACGCGGATTCAGCCTGCACAGAAACAGATTAACCGGTGGACCGCCGCCCGCGCCCGATCCGGCCCTGCCCCGGACGGCTGATTCTGGTAGTTTCCCGCCATGCTGCCGCTTTCGATCCAGGCTGTGCCGTATTACCCCCCCCGTGGCTGGGTTCAGCTGCTGGCCGCCGCCGCAAAGCAACCCTACGCCGTCATCTTCGACAGCGCGCTGGAGGGGTCGCTGGCAACCCACAGTTTCGTATCGTTCGCCCCGGTGATGCTGCTCCAATGCACCGGCCAGACAGCCTCATGGCAGCGAGGCCGCAACGCCTCACGGCTCGAAGGCGACCCGCTGGCTGTGTTTGAGCGGATCGAACGCTTCACCGGGCAGGAATGCCCGTTGCGCGAGCCCTTTGAAGGTACGGGCTTCTTCGGCGGCTGGGCCGGGATGCTGGGCTATGACCTGCGCTGCTTCGTTGAGACCCTGGCGCCGCCGAGACCCGGGGGGCCGCTGTTTCCGGACCTGCAAGCCGCCTTCTACCCGTGGACGCTGGCACTGGAGCACGCTACCGGCAAATGCGACCTGCGGCTGCTGCAGGGTACGCCCGGCGGCCCGGAAGACATCGGCAAGCTGGCGGCCGAGCTGGATGCGTTGTTCACCGCGGAAGACGAACCACTGCCGTCAGCCGGGCAGGCTGACCCGCAGTTCTGTACTGACCGGGAGGCCTGGCTGAAGGCGGTGATGGACGTACAAAGCGCGATTCGCGAGGGCGACATCTACCAGGCCAACCTGACGCGCATGGTGGTGCGGGCCGGGGACTACGATGCTGCCGCGCTCTATGCCGTACTGCGCAGCGAGAATCCGGCGCCCTTCGGCGGGTTCCTGGATTGTGGTGAAGGGCGCAGCATTCTCAGCAGCTCGCCGGAGCGGTTCCTGAGCGTGCGGGACGGGGTAATCGAAACCCGACCGATCAAGGGAACCCGCCCGCGCGGCGCCGACAGCACCCAGGATCAGCACCTGCGCAGCGAGTTGCTGCATTCAGAAAAGGACCACGCGGAACTGACGATGATCGTCGACCTGGAACGCAATGATCTGGGCCGAGTCTGCAAAGCGGGCAGCGTCGAGGTGCCCAGCCTGATGCACGTGGAGAGCTACCGGCGCGTGCATCACCTCGAGGCCACGGTGCGCGGGGAACTGAACGACGGCATCACACCGATGCAGTACATTCGCGCTACTTTCCCCGGCGGAAGCATCAGCGGCGCACCCAAGAAGCGCGCGCTCGAGATCATCCACGAACTGGAGCCGGTGCGCCGGGGCCCCTACACCGGCAGCATGTTCTGGCTGACCCCCGACGGGCGATTCGAAAGCAACATCCTGATCCGCACGCTGCTTCGAGAGCCGCTGAAACTCAGCTATCACGTGGGCTGCGGCATCGTCGCCGACAGCGACCCCGAGGCCGAGTGGGACGAATCGCTGGCCAAGGCAGCGGCGCTGGAAAGCGCGATCGAGAGGTACACGGGAACGGAATGATCGGCGGCATCCGCAACTACCTGAAGCACCTGCGCATGTTCAGCGGCTCGATCTGGGCCTACATGATCGGGGCGTTCCTGCTCGGAACCGGCCATGCCATCTTCCGCGTGCTGCGCAACCAATACGTCGTCGACCTCGGCATGGGCGAGCGCTACACGCAGATCCAGGGCTTTAACAGCATCGGCGGATTGCTGATTGCGATCCCGGCGATCGCGCTGATCGGCCGCTTTCGGGCGCGCACGCTGCTCGTTTTCATCGCGATCTTCAACGGGCTCGCCTTTGCGGCCCAGGGCGTATTTGGCAGCTTTGAAGTATTCCTGAGCAGCGCGTTCGTCGCCGGCATCGCCATGAGCCTGAACATGGCGCTGGCCTCGCCATTTCTGATGCGCAACACCGGCATGGCCGAGCGCATTTTCGCATTCAGCTTCCAGGCGGTCGTGGCGGCGCCGCTGGCCGGCGTGTTCGGCAGCGCGTTGAGCGGCGTCGTACAAAGCAACGCGGCGAGTTGGGCCGGCGATACCATCACGTTCCTCGGGCGCGAAACGAGCGGGCAACTGTTCGGCTATCAGGTGGCCCTGCTGCTGGCGGCCTGCTTCATGTTCTCGGCGCTGGTGCCGATCATGTGTATCCGCCGCGAGAACACGGAAGG
>JAGQRI010000374.1 GCA_020425515.1 Planctomycetota bacterium
ACCCCGGCCTCTCGGCCGGGGTTTTTGCCCGAACCGTTCGGGCCTCAATATTTGTGTTGGATGGACAAACTAACCGGGCGCGAAAACACGCAGGCGGCCTGGAACCCGCTTCGTTCCGGCCTGCATTTGTTTTGGTTTTACTGTCTTCCGGCGGCTTGGGGCGGCTCGTTTCCCTTTTTCGGGCGGCTTGGGTAAAGTTGGTTCATGCCATCCATTACCAGCCAGTGGTTCGGTACCCGGACTTCGTTCGAGACCCTCAACGGCGTTGAGGTGGCGGAGTCGTCGCGCGACAAGATCATCGACCTGAAGGGCCAGCACCACACGCTGGGCGAGCTGCACCTCGACCTCGAGCGCAATTCCTACGTCATCCGCAACGGCACGCTCGAAGGCGGCAACATCCTGGTCGGCCCGCGCGTGGATGCCCGGCGCATCACCTTCCAGCACGTCAACCTGCGCGAAGTCACCCTGCGCTGCCTCGAGGAAGTCGAAACCGAGGTGCGCTTCACCGACTGCAACGGCATCGAGCGCTGCAGTTTCCAGGCCGAACAGATGCTGGTGGCGCGCTGCAAGATGCTGGAACAGGTCGAGCTGGTGGCGCGGCGGCTGGAGCTGGAAGACTGCTGGGCGCTGCAATCGGACGAGCGCGTGGTGCTGCCGGTCAGCGGCGAAGTGCGCATCAGCAACCGCGAGGAACAACCGCGCGCCAAGCTGCGCAACCTGGATTTCAAGGGCGCCGGCGGGCGGCTGGTGCTGGACCGGGCCTCGCTGCGCGGCTGCGCGATCAGCGGCGACCTCGGCACGGTGCTGATCAAACGCAGCGACTTCCACGATTGCCGCGTCGTCGCCAAGGCCCAGCAATGGAGCGAAGAGGACACCACCCACGAGGCCGAGACGCGTAAGACCGGCAACTGGGCGGCGGAAGTCAGCGGCGACCTGAAACTGAAGGAGGTCACGTTCGACACGCTGACGGTCGACAGCGAGGTGATCGCCAACCAGTGCGAAGACCGCAGCAGCGTGGACATCCAGAACGCCTTCGTCGACAACGAGTGGGAAGTGTTGCGCGACAACTATTCCGGCACGCTGCTGGCCTTCCACCTGATGTTCCTGCTGGCGTTCATCGCGCCGCTGTTGAGCAAGATGGGCATGGCGATGGGCGCGGCGGGGTTGTCGAGCCTGGCGTTGAAGATCCCGTTCTTTCACGCGCAGGAGTACGACACCGTGCCGGTGTGGCAGGTGCTGCTGTTCGGGTTTCACGGCATGAAGAGCGTTATCGGCTGGATCCACGCGGGGCTGACGATGGCGCTGCTGGTTTACAACATGGGGCGGGTGTGGCTTACGGTGACGATCGTGAAGCTGCGCTCGCGCGAGGAACACCTGACCATGCAGCGCTTCCGGCGCGCGCGCCCGGCCGCGCACAAGTACGAGATCAAATCGATCGTGCACCGCTTCCTGATGAAGCCGCTGTTCCTGCTGGCGATCATCTCGGCCCTGTGGAAGCTCTGGGACGCGATCCAGATGCAGATCCCGGTGCCGAAGGTCTAACCGGATTAAACCACGACAACTGCAATTAACCGCGAAGGGCCGCGAAGGACCGCGAAGAACTGCAAATACAAAAGCGTCAGGAAATCAGGACTTAACAGGACACGAACACCGGATGGCCCGCTCCACTTGTACCCCGTGTCCAGTTTAAATCCTGAAGTCCTGACAAATACACAAGCCGCGAAGCGGCGTGTGCAGTGGCTTTGCTTTTCTTCGCGGTCCTTGGCGGTTCTTCGCGGTTGCACTTGTCTGTGTTAACGAAAACCGGCGGCCTGTGTTGGCCGCCGGTTTGCTTTTGGGTTCGGGCTAGTTGCCGCGACCGCCGCCCTGGCCGCCGCCGCGGTTGCCACCGCCACGGTTGCCGCCGCCGCCGCCGAAGCCGCCGCGACCGCCCCAGCCGCCGGCCAGGGAGTCAAGGCTGCCGTCTTCGCCGACCAGTTCGTTGAAGGTCGAAAGCTGGGCGGACGAAAGCTCGGACTTCACGGCCTCGAGCGCGTTGTCGTTGACCGTCTTCATCTCGGCGCGCCAGTCGAACTCGGTGCCGTTGGTGCGGGCTTCCTCACCGCGCTTCCAGACTTCGCCGCGCTTGGTGTTCATGTC
>JAGQRI010000057.1:0-1844 GCA_020425515.1 Planctomycetota bacterium
CGGCTCTACAGGCGGGTTTGTGGTGGACCGTACTGGACTCTAACCAGTGACCCCTACCGTGTCAAGGGAGTGCTCTAGCCAACTGAGCTAACGGGCCGTGTTTGGTGCGGCGCAAGGTAGCAGGGGGCCTGTTTGCGTCAAGACCGGGTACTGCAACCAAACGTACCGCTGTTTCTAGTCGTCGAACGCATCCTCGATCGCGCGCAGGCGTTTCATGATATCGCGCGTGCGTGCGGTGTCCGGGAAACGGCGGAACAACTCCAGGCAGCGCTTGCGCCCGCGCTCGTAGTCCTTGAACTTGATGTCCTCGTCGATGCCCTTCAGCTCTTCGTCAATCACGCGGTTCTGCTCGGCGACGTCCGCCAGCGACTTGTCGATTTCCTCTTTCAGCGCCTGCGCGTTGTGGTACTGCGAGGTATCCGCATAGTCCGCGAAGATCGTATCCAGGATCACCAGTGCCAGCAGGATCTTGCCCGCCTCGTAGCTCGCCTGCGCGTCGTCGTAGAGCGACTTGGCCTTCTTCTCGGCCTCGGCCATCTCCGCCGGCGTCTTCGCCTCGAGCGCCAGCTCGGCCGTCCAGGTTTCGAGCTTCCTGAGCCGGTCGTTCATCTCGTCGATCACGTCGTCGCCGGGGAACTGGGCAATGTACTGGCGCACCAGGCCCTCGGCCGCCACCAGCGTGGGCTTGTTGCGCTGGCTTTCGGCCTTCTCCCACGCTGCGTCAACGGACGCGCCCAGTTGCTTGCGGTGCCCGTCGATTTCGTTCAGTTTCTCGGCGGCGTTGCGCAACACGGGCAGGTCGGGGTCGGCGCGATTGCCGCCGGTCAGGTATTTCAACCTGACCTCCGCGGCAGAGTAGTGCTCGGCTTCGATCAACCTGACGGCCTCGTCATACAGGCGGTCATAGAGGCGTGCGAACATCAGCGGGCGGGTGTTGACGTCGATCTCCATCTTCTTGCGCTCGCCGGATTGGGCCGAGCGCACGGTGGCGACAAGCTCGCCGGGTCTTGACAGGTCAAACCAAACGACGGCGCCGCGCGGGAAGCTGACGCTCAGCCCGGTTTCGTTCACCATGAGTTCGCTGATCGTCGCGTAGGCGTAGGCGTGCACCTGGTCGCGGTCAAGCGCCATCGGGTAGCCGCGACGATCCGCCACGCCGATGGTCGCGCCCGGCGGCAGCGGCAGGATCACATCGACGGCCATGGTCGAGCCGCCGCCCTGCTTCGCGTTCCAGGCAAGGTGCAGCCCGTGGTCGGTAAAGTAGCCGTTGTCGTAGCCGGACGCCTGGAACTGCACCGCGGCCGCGTCACCCTGCGAGGTCAGGATGGCCGAGTAACTGATGCTTTCAGGCTGGACCTGGTTCACGCCCCACAACTCGGCCTCGGAGAGACGCTTGTCGTCGAAGGCCAGCAGCACCGGCTGGAAGCGCACCTGTTTGCCGCCGGTGTTTTCGACCACGGCCTGGGCCTGGTGCCGCGGGTCGAGGGCGAGCGTGAGGTTCGGCGCGTCGAGTTGATCGAACGGTTTCGTGGAGCGCTCGTCGGCGGTCCTGGCCAGCTCGATGCGGTCGAACCAGAGGTGCGAGTACGAGCCTGCAATCAGCAGACGCAGTTGCGCGTTTTCAGGCGGCCTGGAAAGCGTCGTGCCGTTCATGCTGAACTGGCCCCACTCGGTCCCCTTGATGCCGACGAAGGACCCGCTGGCGAGCGTCATCACGTCGCCCTTTTCGCTGATCGCCGACAGGGCGAGCGCAATCTTGCTGGCGCCCTCGGCCTTCATGGCGACGGTAAGCTGGAATCCGCCGCCGAGGTCGAGCGGGCGCGCCTGGCGGGTCTGCAGCACCA
>JAGQRI010000057.1:1902-23464 GCA_020425515.1 Planctomycetota bacterium
TCTTCCGGGTCGCGGATGAGGTCGGCCTTGGCGTTGCCGGCGCCTTCGAAGCTGGCTGTCCAGCCCTCGGGGTTGCCGCCGTCGTCGATGGCGCCCTCGAACGACATCGCTGCGTCCGCCAGTGCCGGCGGTATCTCGCGCTCGGGCGTCGTGGACTGCCCGGGGGTGTAGCTCGACAGCAGGTCGCCCGCGAGCCAGCCGACCAGCACGAACAGCGCGCCAAGCCCAATGCCGACGGCCACGTGCGGGATCGGGTTGACCTTGCGCTTCGCCTGCGACTCCCCCACCGGCTTGAACACGCCCCGGTCGGAAGCGCCGGCCGCGGACGAACCGGGCTTGGCTACCTTGCGCGGCGGCAAGTGCTCGGGCGTGATCTCCGGACCCTTGGGCGGGCCGCCTGCTGGCTCCTGCGGCTGCTGTTGGGGTTCGGAAGCACCGGCCGGGTCGATGAAGTAGACTTGTATCTTCTTGCCCAGCACGATCACGTCGCCGTTGCGCAGGGTGTGCTCGGTGATGCGCTCGTCGTTGATGAACGTGCCGTTGCTGCTGTTGAGGTCGCGCAACAGGTACGCGCCCTGGCGGTTGAGAATCTCGCAATGCTGGCCAGAAACCACCTTGGCGTCGATCTGCAGGCTGTTGTCCGGCTTGCGCCCGATGGTGACGCGGTCGCGGATCAGCGTATCGATCGGCGGCTTGCCTTTCTCGGCGGTATAGACGATGCGCGCGATCAGGTGATCCGGCGGGCCTTTGGGCTGGGCGGCTTCGCCCTCATAGGTCAGCTTGACGTCGCCGATCGTGATAACGTCGCCCGGCACCAGCGGCATTGGTTTCTGGATGCGGTTTCCATTGACGATCGTGCCGTTGCTGCTGGCGAGGTCTTCCACCCACCAGCCGCGCTCACGCGGGAACACCTGCGCGTGAATGCGGCTGGCCAGCTTGGTCGGGAGCTGCTGGTCGGCCTCATCGGAACGGCCAAGCGAAACCGGCCGATTGCTCAGCCGGATCTCATGCTGCTTGCCCTCAGATTCGTATACGAGCCTGTTCACGAACGGAAGTGTAAGCCAATGGGGGGCTTGCGCCTAGTGTACGCCCTGCGTGAAAGCATTTCGAGTGGACATTTTGTTCGCACATCGGCAGAGCCGGCGGCCGGGCTGCGAACACGGAAAGCCCGCGTCTCGACGAACCCGTACCCAGCGGGCACAATTCGGGCATGAGCACGCAGGCCACGGAAATCCGCAACGTCGTCATCGGCACAGCCGGGCACATCGACCACGGCAAGTCCACGCTCGTGAAGCGGCTCACCAGCATCGACCCGGACCGCTGGCAGGAAGAAAAGGACAAGGGCATCACGATCGACCTTGGCTTTGCCAACTTCCTTTACCAGGACCGCTACCGCGTCGGGATCATCGACGTGCCCGGGCACGAGCGCTTCGTCAAGAACATGGTTGCCGGCGCGACCGGCGTGGACATCGTCATGCTGGTTGTCGCGGCCGACGACGGCGTGATGCCCCAGACGCGTGAACACCTGGAAATCCTGACGTTGCTGGGCGTGAAGCACGGGCTGGTTGTCCTGACCAAGATTGACACGGTGGATGAAGACACCGTCGAGCTTGCGAAAGAGGACGTCAGCGACCTCGTCAAAGGCACGTTCCTGGAAGGCGCACCGAAGGTGCCGGTCAGTTCGATCACCGGCGACGGCATCGATGAGCTGTGGAAGGCGATAGCCGCGGTCATCGACGAAACCGAGCCGCGCGATACCAGCGGGGTATTCCGCATGCCGGTCCAGCGGGTGTTCAGCGCCAAGGGACAGGGCGCGGTGCTGACGGGCGTGCCGGTCAGCGGGCACGCAAAAACCGGCGACAACCTGGTAGTGCTGCCCGGCGAGCAGAGGGCCAAGGTGCGCAGCATCCAGGCGTATCACAGCGCCATCGACGAAGCCCGGGCCGGGCACTCAAGCGCTTTCAACCTGACGGGCGTGGACCACACCAAGGTCGAGCGCGGCTACACGCTGTGCACGCCGGGCGTGTTCGAGTCATCCCGATTCTTCAGCGTGACCCTCACCCTGCTGCCCAGTGCGCCGCGCCCGATGAAGCACCGGGCCGAAGTGAAGTTCCACGTCGGGACGACCGAAGTCGTCGGCCATGTGCAGTTTCTGGACCGCACGTTGCTGAACCCCGGCGAATCCTGCATCTGCGAGGTGATGCTCGAAGACCCGATCGTCGCCGGCATCGGTGACTACTTCATCCTGCGCCTGCCGTCACCGGCAATCACACTGGGCGGTGGACGCGTGATCAAACGCGAGGCGGGGAAGCTGCCGCGCAAGGACGATGCATTGATGGAAGCGCTTAAGTCCTGGTCCGAAGCCGCCGACGCGCCCCGACGACGCGTGGAGTTGGCGGCATTGGACGCCGGGCCGGGTGGCATCAACCGCGACCGCATGATCCCTGCCACGGAACTCTCAAGGGAAGCCGTCGGGACCATCGCACAAAAGTTGATCGAAGAAGGTTTGCTGAGTGAGTTCGGGCCGGGCAAGGCGCTGGTGCACCGCGACGCCTGGCCGCGTGCGCAGAAGCGGCTGATCGAAATCCTGCAGCGGCACCACGACGCCCACCCGGCGCAGCTCGGTATGAAGACGCCGAGCGTGCAGCAGCAACTCGGCGTGGACGCGCGGACCTTCGCGCCGATCCTGCAGAAAGCAGTTGAGGAAAAGATCATCGAGCAGCGCGGCGACCTGTTGGGGCTGCCTGGCCAGGGCGGCAAGCTCAGCGACGAAGAACGCAAGATCGTCGACCGTGTGGCGCTGCAGCTTGAGCAGGCGCAGTTGAACCCGCCGACGCTGAAGGAACTTTCGAAGGCGGCCGGGCTGAACCAGCAGGCGACCCAGAACGCAGTGGACTACCTGGTGGGCAGCGGTCGCGCCGACGTGCTTGGCGGCGGCGTCCTGTTCAGCACCAAGGCGCTCGGCTGGGTAAAAGAGGAAGCAGCAAAGTTCCTGCAAGAAAAGGGCGAGGCGGCGGCCAAGGATTTCAAAGAGATCATCCCCACCAGCCGCAAGTTCCTGATCCCGCTGCTGGAATGGCTCGACCAGCAAGGCGTCACCAAGAACATCAACGGCATCCGCACCCTGAAGTAGGGCCCAGGACCACGAAGACACAAAAGCACGAAACAGCTTTGGTGCCTTTGTGTTTTCGTGGTTCTTCACCTGAGCAAGAACCAGAGCACGATTGCTACAGGGACCAGCACAGCGGCGGCGAGCAGCAGATACTGAAACGCCGCAACTCCCAGCCAGAACGCGAACGCCAGCTTATCGCGCCCGGTGGCGGCCGGCACGGAGTCAGACAGACCAGCCTGCTTGCGCGCTTCTTCAATACCGGTTGCCAGCAGTTCGTCCGTGTACTCGCCGCCGTAGAGGTTGCGGCTGTGGCGCCCGCGAACGAACGCGCGGTAGACGCGCCGCGGGGCGAACGGCATGGCGAAACCCATCGCGAACAGGTTCAGCACCCAGCCCGCCCACAGTTTGCGGCAGCCGGTCGCGACTTCCCACGCGCCAATCTCGCCCTCGCCGATGGGCGTGGCCTTGTAGCCGGTCAGCACGTGGTGAAGGTCATGAAACGGGATCGCCGCGCGCCGCGTCTTCGTTGACGGGAACGCGAGGTACAACGGGCCGAACTTGAAGTGCACGAACTTGTCGGTGTAGGCGGCCGTCGAGAAGCCGTTCTCGTCCAGGTAGGCGTCGCGCGCCTCGCGCAAGGTAAGGGAAGACATGGCGCACCCCCTTTCCTTCCTAGGAACAGGCACGATGCACCGAAGCTTCCCACGATCCTGATGTGACAATTCGGTCAGCGCTGTCTGAATTCGCTGTTGAAACTCCCCGTCTGGAATGCAGCCTTGTGGTCGAGGCGGCATCGTGAACGACACACCATCATCCGGCGAATCCGGGCGCGTCTCGCGCATCATGCCCGACGACTTCTCGCGTCGCGAGTTCCTGTGGGCGATGGGCGGGCTCGGCGCTGCCACCGCCGCCGCGTTCGCCGGCTGGGGCGTGCTGGAAGCCATGATCCCCGAGGCCACCGCCGACGAGTGGCACAAGGCCGTCTGCCGGTTCTGCGGCACGGGCTGCACCATCAAGGTCGGGCTGCGCGACGGCAAGGTTGTCGACATCCGCGGACACGAGGACGGACACAACAAGGGCGTGATCTGTGTAAAGGGCTCGATGCTGCGCAGCCTGCCGCAGATCGAGGGGCGCCTGACGAAACCCATGATCCGCAGCGGCGGCAAACTGAAGGAAGCCAGCTGGGACGAAGCGCTCGGGCTCGTCGCCGACAGGTTCAAGCAGATCCGCGACCAGCACGGCCCGGACGCGCTCGCGTTCTACGGCTCCGGCCAGCTCTACACCGAGGAATCCTACACCGCCAACAAGCTGTTCAAAGCCGGCATCGGCACCAACAACGTGGACGGCAACCCGCGCCTTTGCATGGCGTCGGCGGCGGCGGGCTACACGCAGGTGTACGGCAAGGATGAGCCGCCCGGCGCCTATGAAGACCTCGACCACGCCGAGTGCTACTTCATCATGGGCGCGAACCCGTACGAGTGCCACCCGCCGCTGTTCGAGCGCGTGATGCGGCACAAGACGCAGAACCGCCGCGTGCGCATCATCTGCGTGGACCCGCGCCGTACACCGACGGCCGAGCACGCTGACATTCACCTGCCCGTCGTGCCCGGCACCGACCTGCTGCTGCTGAACGCGATGGCACAGGTGATCGTCGAGGAAGGACTGACCGACGACGATTTCATCCACGACCATCTGCGATTCAGCGACGGCAAGAACAGCGTCGATTTCGCGGCCTTCCGCGAGTTCCTGAAAGACTACACACCCGAGAAAGTCGAAGCCGAACTCGGTGTCAGCGCCAACGACATCCGCCGCGTCGCCTTCATGTTCGCCACCAGCCGCGCGACCATGAGCATGTGGACCATGGGGATCAACCAGCGCACTCAGGGGACTTTCCTTAACAACATGCTCAACACGCTGAACCTGATTACCGGCCAGTTCGGGCGCCCCGGCGCGACGCCGTTCAGCATCACCGGCCAGCCCAACGCCTGCGGCGGCGTGCGCGACACCGGCTCGCTCGCGCACCTGCTGCCGAACGGGCGCGTGGTCACCAACCCCGAACACCGCGCCGAATGCGAAAAGCTGTGGGGCGTCAAGCCGGGCACGATCAGCGCCAAGCCGGGATACCACGCGGTCGCCCTGTTCCGCGCGATGGCGGCCGGCGACGTGAAGGGTGCACTGATCATGTGCACCAACCCGGGCGTGACGATGCCCGACCGCGAGCGCTACTTCGCCGGGATGGAGAAGTGCTTCACCGTCGTGCAGGAGATCGTCCCTGACAGCCAGACTGCCAAGGCCGCCAGCGTATTGTTGCCCGCGGCGGTCTGGTGCGAGAAGGAGGGCGTCTTTGGCCAGGGCGAGCGCCGCTACCAGTTGATACCGAAACTGATCGACCCGCCCGGCGAAGCGCGCAGTGACTTGCAGACGCTCGTCGAGCTGGCCGAGCGCTTGGGCTACGGCGACCTGATCAAGGCGAAGACGCCCAACGAAGTCTGGGACGAGTGGCGCAAGTTCAGCGCCCACAGCAAGTACAACTTTGAGGGCATCACCTATCCGCGCCTGCGAGAACTGCCCGGACTGCAGTGGCCCTGCCCCAGCGAAGACCACCCCGGCACCGTGCGCCGCTATGTGCCGGGCGACCCGTTTGTCCACGGCGACAAAGAGTTTGACTTCTACGGCCACAAGGACGGGCGCGCCGTCGTCTTCCTGCGCCCCTACGTCAAGGCGCCCGAGCAACGCGACAACGACTACCCGATGTACCTGACGACCGGGCGCGTGCTCGAGCAATGGCACAGCGGCACCATGACCTACCGCATCGATGAGCTGAAGCAGGCCGCCGGCCCCGCGCGCTTCCACCTGAACCCGGCCGACGCATTGCGTCTGCGAATCGCCGAAGGGGACGAGGTCGAGGTACGCTCAAAGTTCGGCAAGGTGCGCGGCAAGGCCGTACTGGACGACGCGCCGCGCCAGGGTGTGCTGTTCGCCGCCTTCTACGACGCGAAGCTGCTGGTGAACACCGCCGTCGCCGACTGGTTCGACCCGACCAGCAAGGAACCCGAATACAAGCTCACGGCCGTCAGCGTAAGGAAGGTGAGCTGATGGACCTGGGGCCGCTGCCGAGAATTCTCACCGTCATCCTGTGCGTGATCGGCATCGGGCTGTGTTTCTGGGTCGGGCGCGTGAACTACAAGAGGGTGAACCCGGAGCGCAAAATCAGCGTCGGCATCGCTACGCTGTCTTCCATGGCGTTCTTCAAGCTGCTGGCGTTCGCGGCCCTGTTCGCGATCCCGGCCGGCGCCGTCACCTTCGCGAACTACCAGACCTTCGAGGGTGTGCACGCCGTGGAAAGCTGCGAGCGCTGCCACGTCATGCGCCCGATGGCTACTGACATGCGCGATCCCGCCAGCACGACTCTGGCCGCGCGCCACTTCCGCAACGGTTGGATCCCCAAGGACCAGTGCTACCAGTGCCACAGCGACTACGGGCTGGCGGGCGACGTCGAGGCGAAGATGGAGGGCTACCGCCACCTCGCCCGCTACACGACGCGTACGTACGACGAGCCGATCAAGTTCAAGGGGCGCTTCCACAACGACAACTGCCTGAAGTGCCACGCGGGAACGCCGGAATGGGAAGGCGTGAAATCGCACCAGACCGTGCGCGCGCGCCTGGAGGAAAGCTCGCTCAGTTGCCTGAACTGCCATGGGCGCGCCCACCCGACGCGCAGCGCACGCACACCCGGCAGCGACGACTACGACCGCCTGATGGGTGAGGAGGGCGACAAATGACCCGACTGCGCCTGCAGGCCTGGGCGGCGATCCTCGCCCTGCTGATCACGGCCGCCTTCGCGATCCACCCTGGCCCCTATGAGATGGCCGCGTTCGTGTTCTTCGCGCAGCCGCTGTTCCTGATCGTCTTCATCAGCTACGCTTGGCGGGTGGTGAAGGACCTGCGCCAGAAGGGCGTGCTGTAGCCCCAAAATCAGCGGCGCGGACATTCCTGTCCGCGCGTGTGATGTGCGGACAGGAATGTCCACACCACCATGCCAACCCTATTCTTTGATTCGCGCGTCGAGGATGCGCTCCAGCCGCTTGGGGTCGCGGCGCAGCCCGATCGTCTTGCCCTGGCTGACGTGCACGAGCCCGGGCTTGGCGCCCTTGGGTTTGTGCACGTGCTTGATCGGCGCGACGTGCACGTCCACACGGCTGGCGTCCTTCATCTTGCTGAAGTGCGTGCACAACTCGGCCGCTTCCAGCACGCTTTCCTGGGGCGGGTCCTTGCGCCCGCCGGTGCGCAGCACGGTGTGGCTGCCGGGGTAGCCTTCAATATGGAAGAACCAGTCGTTGCCGGCCGCGAGTTTCGTCGTCAGGTAGTCGTTGCCGGCGTCGCTCTTGCCGACCCAGATTTCCAGCCCGTCGCTGGTCTTGTAGCGCCGCGGCTGCATGCGCCCCGGCACGTCCTTTTTCGTCGGCTTCTTCTTGGGCGGGCGCTTGGTTTCTTCCTTCGGGCAGTGCTTGTCGCACAGCTCAACGATGATCGGGCGCGCCGCGAATGCCTGCAGCGCCTCGATGTTGTCGATGGCCTCCAGTTCGTCCCGCAAGCCCCGCATGTCGGCGGTGTGTGACTTCGTGATCTCCAACTGCTGGCCGAGCATGTTCGCGCCGACCAGCCCCTTGTGGTATTTCTTGAAGTACTTCTCCAGGTTCTCGGCGGGCGACAGCTTGGGGTCGAGCGGGATTTTGACTTCCTCGTCGGTCTCGAAATCGCGCGCCATCACGTGCGTGTCGCCGGAGTCGATGGTGTTCATCACCTGCTTCAGCAGTTCGCCGTAGCGCTTCTTCTCGCGCGCGTCCTTGGCTTCCTCCAAGTCCTTCTCGATCTTGTCCGTGCGACGCTCTGCGAAATCGAGTTCCTTCTTGAGCGCCTGGGCAATGCGCTGGCGCATCTGCTCGTACTCGCGCTTGCCCGACAGGTCGGCGAAGTGCTCCGCCACCGCGTCCAGGAAAACCTCGTCGCCGATGTCATGCCAGTGGTCGCCGCCTTCGCTTGCGCCTTCCGGCTTGGGCGGATTGGCCCACGGCTCGCCAATCTTGAGCTCGCCGCGCGTGCTGGACAGCGGCCTCATCGCGCCGAGCAGTTTGCCGTCGAGATCGAGCAGGTAGGCGTTGCTGCGCGGCCCCATCAGGCTGATCAGCAACTCGAACGAGCCCTCCTTGCCCTCGATCAGCAGCGCGGCCATGCGGTCGTCGTTCACGATACGCAGCCCGGTGACGCGCGCGCGGTGCATGCGCGCCTTCAGCAAGGCCGCGAAGTCGGGGGGCCAAGGGGGTGCGTTCGGTGAGTCATTCTGGAGGGCGATACGCCCGAGTTCGCGGTCGGCGCTGAGCACCAGCCAGGTCTTGTTGCCTTCGCCGGCTTCGTCGTCCCAGCCGTAGAGTTCGAGCACCAGAGTGTCGTCGTCGGGCTGGATAAAACGCTGCACGCGCCGCCCCACCACAACGGGCTCAAGCAGACGGACACTGCGGCGCATTTCAGCCAGTGACAGCATAGTCGGGACAGAATAGGAAGCCGGGGCAGGTTGGGCGAGGGCGTGCTTACTTCTGGCAGCGGGGGCAGTAGTGGGTGCCGCGCTGGCCGACGGTGATCTTCTTGATCGGCGTGCCGCAGACCCTGCAGGGCTCACCCTTGCGGGCGTAAACCATGCGCTCGTCCTGGTAGGCGCCGTCCTCGCCGTCGGGGCTGATGTAGTCGCTGATGCTGCTGCCGCCGGTTTCGATGCTGCGTTTCATGACCTTCCTGATGTTCGCCGCCAACGCGTCACATTCCTTGCGCGTCAGCTTGCCGGCCTTGCGGGTCGGGCGCACGCCGCTCAGGAACAGCGATTCATCGGCGTAGATGTTGCCGACGCCGGCCAGCACGCTCTGGTCCATCAGCAGGCTCTTGGCCGCGACACGCTTTCCACGGCTGGCCTCCCACAACACATTGCCGGTGGCCTTGAGCGCGTCCACGCCGAGCTTGTCTATACGCTCGTCGGAATCACCAGGCGCGATCCATTTCACCTTGCCGAACTTGCGGACATCACGGAACCATACCTCGGGGCCGTCGTCCTTAAAGGAAAGGCGCAGGTGCGTGTGCGCATCCGGCTTGAACGATTTCTGGTCTTCGGGCTTTAGCGTCGCTCGTGCCGTGCTGGACAGCAGGCGCAGGCTGGCGCTGCCCTGCACGAACAACTGCCCGGTCATGCCCAGGTGCAGCAGCAGCCGTGAGCCGTCATCCAGCTCGGCCAGCAGGTACTTGCCCAGCCGTTTCAGCCCGGTGACTTCGCGCCCCTTCAACCGCCGCTTCAGCTCAGCGGGCGGCGTCAGGAAGAAGTAGCTTTCCCTCGTAGTATGCACACCAGAGATCGTCCGCCCCACCAGCTTGCGGGCGATCCTCCGGCGCGTGACCTCAACTTCCGGCAACTCGGGCATGTCATCGTTTTACCCTGAGGCGCGTGGCACAGGCAATCCTGCCTGTGCCACGCGATATGCTCGCGCCCCCGTATGCCGAACCGCCCGCCCGTGTTCATCCGTGGCTCAAAAGGTAAACAAGCTTCCATGTCGAACGACCTGACAATCCAGGATATCGAGCGGCCGATGTGGCGGCTGTTTGCCTACCTGCGCCCGATGCGCGGACGGCTGGGCGCGAGTGTCAGCGCCAGCGTCGCGAACAAGGTGCTCGACCTGGCCCCGCCGATCCTGGTGGCATGGCTGATTGACTCGGTCACCGGGCACACGCCGCACTGGATCAAGGCCGGGCTCGGGCTGGGCACGACGATGTCGCAGATCGTCTTCCTCGCGATTCTGACCGTCGTGATCTTCGGCCTCGAAAGCCTGACCCAGTGGGGCTACGGCTTCGGCTTCCAGAACGTCGCCCAGGACCTGCAACACAGCCTGCGCCTCGACGCCTACTCGCGCATGCAGGACCGCGAGATCCGCTTCTTCGAGGAACACCGCCTCGGCAAAACGCTCGCGATGTTGAACGACGACGTCAACCAGCTCGAGCGCTTCTTCAACCAGGCCTTCAACGACCTGGTGCAACTCTGCGTACTGTTCCTGTTCGCGGGCACGGTGCTGTTCACGATCTCGCCGAGCCTCGCCGCGGTAGGGCTGATCCCCGTCCCGATCATCATCTTCGGCAGCCTGCGATTTTCGAAACTGCTTGAGCCGCGCTACAAGAAGGTGCGCGAAGGCGTCGGTGAGGTGGCGTCGCGGCTCGAAAACAACATCGGCGGCATACTGGTCATCAAGAGTTTCACGGCCGAGAAATACGAAACCGAGCGGGTCAGCGAAGCCAGCGAGCACTACCGCGCCGCCAACCGCAACGCGATCAAACTTTCCACCATCTTCGTGCCGGTCATCCGCATGGCGATCGCGCTGGGCTTCGGTGCGGTGATCGTGCTGGGCGGCTACTGGGTTACGCGGGGGCAGCTTTCCGCCGGCGAGCTGGTGCTGTTCTGCATGATGATTCAGCGCATGCTGTGGCCGCTGACGCGCCTGGGCAACACGTTCGACGAGTATCAACGGGCTAGAGCCAGCGCCGTCCGCATCTTCGGTTTGCTCGATACCCCGAGCCGCGTGCAGGACCCGGCCCAGCCGCAGCCTCTGGAGCGCGCCGAGGGCGCGGTCGAATTCGAGGACGTGTTCTTCAAGTACCGCGACCGTGAGCCCGTGCTGAACGGGCTGTCTTTACACGTCAAGCCGGGCGAGATGATCGGCATCGCCGGCACGACCGGCGCGGGCAAGAGCACGCTGATCAAACTGCTGCTGCGCCTGTACGACGTAAACGAGGGCGCGATCAGGATTGACGGGATAGACATCCGCAAGCTCGCGCAGCACGACCTGCGGCGGCAGATCGCGCTCGTCAGCCAGGACGTGTTTCTGTTCCACGGGACGATCCGCGAGAACATTGCCTACCCGGGCGTGGACGTCACGGACGAGCAAGTGATCGAAGCCAGCAGGCACGCCCAGTTCCACGACTTCGTCGAAAGCCTGCCGGACGGATACGAAACTGTGGTCGGCGAGCGCGGCATCAAGCTCAGCGGCGGGCAGCGCCAGCGCCTGAGCATCGCCCGCGCATTACTGAAGAACGCGCCGATCCTGGTGCTGGACGAAGCCACCAGCAGCGTCGACACCGAAACCGAGCGCATGATCCAGCAGAACCTCGAAGAGCTGACTTCCGGGCGCACGGCGCTGGTGATCGCCCACCGGCTCAGCACCATCCGCAAGGCCGACCGCATCATCGTGCTCAAGGACGGGCGCGTCGAAGAGGAAGGCCACCACGACGACCTGATCGCCAAGGGCGGCACCTACGCCGACCTGTGGGCCGTGCAGAGCGGCGCCATTGAGTCTCCGGTGAAGTGAAAAGCAACCATAAGTGAACATGTTTACGTATGTCCACCTATGGTTTCTCGCCGGCTACTCTTGACGCGTCAATACTTAGTGGTATGCTCTCTGTCGAAGGATTTAGCTATGACAGAGATACTTGGATTGGATATTGGGCGGGTGATCATTGCCGGGGACTCCGGGCCTGCCGACACGCATTTCTTTACGGGCGACCACCTGCGCACGCCGCCGATGGACGGCGCGCTGGAGTGCATACGCCGACTGGTGAAAGACCGCTTCGGCGAAAACGTACACCTGATCAGCAAGTGCCACTCGCGCATCGCGCGGCGCACGCGCGAATGGCTCGCGCACATGCAGTTCACCGAGACCACCGGCATCCCCGAAGACCGCTGGCACTTCTGCAAGGAGCGCCCGGATAAGGGCCCTCTCTGCAAAGCGCTGGGGATCACCCACTTCGTAGACGACCGCCTCGACAACCTGCGTCACGCGTCAGAGGCGGGTGTCGGGCACCTGTACTGGTTCAAGCCCGACGGCGACTCGCCCGAGGATGCGCCGGAGCATCAGCGTGTGAATTCGTGGGCTGAGCTGGTTTCGACGCTGATCGCCTAGATGCTTCCGGCGCGTTGCGCCGGACCCCGGGCTTTCGGCCGGGGTTCCTGTGTTGCTAAACTCCGCATGGAGGAGGAAACCCATGCGGACTTTGCTGATTCTCGCGCTGCTGTGCGCACCGTTGTTGCACGCCCAAGACGATCCCGTACGCAGCCCCGCGCCGAAACCCGGCCAGGCCGAATTCAAGGACGGGGAGGACGCCTTCAACAAGGGCGACATGCAGAAGGCCGTGGACGCCTTCACCAAATCGCTCAAGGCCGCGCCCGAAAACGACGAGGCGCTGGCCTATCGCGCGGCCGCGTACGTCGCTCTGGGCAAGATCGACGAAGCCTGGGATGACGCCGAGAGCGCGATCAAGCTGAGCAGCGACTTCAGCCTGGCCTGGAACACGCACGGCTACATCTGCTGGATGCGCCGCGACTTCAAGCGCGCCATCGAGGACTACAACTCAGCCATCGCCTACGGCACCGCCGACCGCCGCATCGACGACGCCGGGCGCGCACAGATGCACCAGAACCGCGGCATCGCCTACCAGGACGCCGGCAACACCGATCGCGCGCTGCTTGATTTCAACCGCTGCATTGAGTTGCAGCCGGACAGCCCGGCGTTCTTCGAAAACCGCGGGCTGATCTACGTGGACAAGCAATTGTTCGATGTCGCGTTCAAGGACTTCGACCGCGCCGTCGAGCTGGCGCCCAAGAACGCGCGCGCCTACGTCAACCGTGCCTGGGCCGCGCGCCTGATGGGCGACTTTGAGCAGTCCGTCCGCGACTACAGCCAGGCCCTGCGCATCAAGGAAGACTACGGCCAGGCGCTCATAGGCCGCGGCTACGCCTGGATGGGCTGGGATCGGCCAGAGCTGGCGAAGAAAGACTTCGAGAATGCCGAGAAGCTCGACGTCACGGCAGCGGCGCAGACCGGCCTGGGCGAACTGGCCCGGCAGCAAGGAAACAGCAAGGACGCCCTCGCGTTCTTCGGCGAGGCGTTGAAATCCGACGGCAACCACATTCCGGCACTTCGCGCCATGGCGTTGACGTTGATCGACTGCGCGGAGTTCAAAATCGCGCATCAGCGAGCAACCCAGCTTTGCCGCCTGGACGAAGGCAGCCCGACCGCGTGGTACATCCTGGGGCTGGCCAGCGAGCGGCTCGGGTTTCACGAAGAGGCAATCGCGGCCCTGAACCACTCGCTGGAACTGGACCCTGCCAACAACCAGTTCCGCGCCTTGCGGCTGGCTGCCTATGCGCGACGAGGCGACTTCCTGTTGGCGAATGCCGATGCCCAGCAGATCTATGAACAGGATGAATCAGCGGGACGTCTTGCAAAGGCGCGTATTGCCGCCTTGATGCTGCCGACAACCAACGACGACGCCAAAAGGTCCATGCTGCGTGAATCAGTCTTTGATCATTTGCAGAAACTGAAGAACACCGGGAAAGACCTGAGCGCGCTGAAGGACGACCCTGATTTCGCAGCGGTGCGCGATCACGCAACCTTCAAAAAGCTGACGAGCGAATAGCCGTTGGGCGTGTGCGGGCCAGTTGTTAGCATCCGCGTCCCCCTGGAGCCCGAAGCGTGAGCAAGGGGCCGGCGGTTTGCCGCTCGCTCACGCTTCGCGCTCAGCAATCCACGGAGAGATGACATGGCGGCACAGGTTCTTGACGGCAAGGCGATGGCGAAGCGGATGCGCGGCGAACTCACCCAGGAGTTCGCGAAGCTGAAGGAGCAAGGGCACGAGGCCCACCTGGTCAGCCTCAGTATCGGCAGCGACGAATCCTCCGACTGGTACGTCAACAACCAGAAGAAGCAGGCCGAGAAGCTGGGCGTGCAGTACACCGCCGAGCGCATCCCGGCCGACAGCACCTTCGAGCAGGCCGCCGGCAAGATACGCGAAATCTGCGGCGACGCGGGCGTGACCGGCATGATCCTGCAATTGCCTGTGCCCAAGCACATCGACGGCAACGAACTGGCCAAGGTGATCACGCCCGAGAAGAACGTCGAAGGCGTGGACCCGGACAACCTCGGTCTGATCGTCATGAATCAGTACCGCAACATCCCCTGCACCGCCCGCGCGGCCGTCGAGCTGGCGGCGGAGAGCGGTATCGAGTTCAAGGGCAAGCGCGCCGTCGTGCTCGGGCGCAGCATCATCGTGGGCAAGCCGTGCGCGCTGCTGCTGCTGGACAAGCACTGCACGGTGACGGTCTGCCACTCGCGCACGGAGAACATGGCGGCAATTGCTTCAGAGGCCGACATCCTGGTCACGGCCATGGGCGCGAAGCCGGGCATGGTGACCGGCGAGTTCGTCAAGCCTGGCGCGGTGGTGGTGGACGTCGCCACGATCGCAACCGAAGACGGCAAGTACAAGGGCGACTGCGACTTCGACAGTGTCAATGAGAAGGCCGGCTGGCTGAGCCCCGTCCCCGGCGGCGTAGGCAGCGTAACGACGCAGATTCTGTTCAAGAACACACTCGAAACACTGCGACGTTTGATTGCTGGCTGAGTCCGGTGGGCAAAACTGCAGCCGAACCCCGCCGCTAGCCCTTGTTCAAATGGAAGGAGTGGGGCAATGGGAGTAGTGCGGTATCCAGTCGAGTGCCCCGGATGCGAAGGTGAAATTCTGCTGCGTCTAGCGGTTGGTTTGGATGAACGTCAACCGTTCTTCTACATCTGTCCGACCTGCAAAGCTGCAACGCGCGGAGCTCTGCTTTGGGATGGTGGGGTCGGCACCTCGCTCGAACTCGCCGACGGCAGAGTTCTAGACTCGGAACACAACGGTATGATCGCGTTACACATTAACCCTGACATCCCAGCTATTGCGGATGCGAAATCGATGATGCAGCCCGAGGGCTCAGCGACGATTTTCTTTAGCTGTTTGATCGGAGCAGAAAGGCTTGATCATTTCTTCACACGTAGCCGCGATTTTCGATCCCTTGTGAAATCAGACTGGCTCAAGCTTCAACGGCTCACCACGTACTACTTGAACCGCGATTGGCTGCATTTCGATAGAATCATAGCCGAGTATACCCCTGAGCAGCCGAGTTCAGTGCCGGAAGCTCTCCGTCGCGAGGATCAGTTTCACAGACTGCTGTCGCTGTTCTTTGCACCTATCTGGACGTTTGATGAACGGAAGCCCTTCGTCGTAATGAAAGCCAGTTTCAACGGTATCTGGAACCCTAACTGCCAACATTCTGCTGAGGTGTCTGAGTTTGCAAAGAGCGAAGTTGCTTCCGAGTACTTTACGGCCGTACAGCGTGACCTGTTCGAGCACCTAAACAGGTACGTTCAATTGGTTGGCGGGCTTCTACCGGGATTACTCTGCGACATGATCCCACAAGAGAAGCAAGATGAAGTCGACCGATTGCGCTTGTTCCGAGACGACTACGAACAGATCCGAGATCTGTACGTTCAGGTATTCGAGTCCTGCCATAAAGCCCTTCGCTGGGTAGTCGGCACAGTCCTCTGCGCCAACCATGGAACTCCTGACGCATTTGCAAAAGTATCAGCGAGCATTCCAGGGAAGCACCGAACGCCAAGCAGTATTGACAGATACACTGAACTACCGAGCGCGGAGAAGAGAAAGTGGCTTGCACTCATCCCGGAATGGAACGATGCATGGGACCCACTGCTAGATCGGAGCCTTCGGAATGACTTTGGCCACGCATCTGCCCGCCACGACTTGCCTACTGGTTTGATTCAGAGGCACGAAGGGAAACCTCTTGCCTACACGCGTATGGTACAACTTGCCCAGAGGATCCTTCAGCCCCTACTCGCGTGTACAAATGTGATGAAGATACTTCGTATCGCCGCGGCTATTACATAGTGAAACTCCTACTGGGTCACCACGACGGCGCCGAGGTCTTTTTCCTAGTATGCGGGCAGGGCTACTTCGAAGACCTTGTCGGGGTTGGCCCAGTCGCTGCCTTCGGCCCAGATCATGATGTAGACCGGCCCCGAGGGCGCCATATCTGTGTTGCACGTGCCGTTATAGCCGGCCTTCTCGACGTTCGTCTTTTCGCTTTCCAGCTCTTGGCCGCTTGGTCGGTATGCAGTAATCGTCAAAACTGAGAACAATCGCATTACCCGGTCGTTAACATGAGAGTCCCCGGGGCATCCCCTTCTGGAGGCATGCCATGCGATTCCGCCTGCTGCTGGTTCCCGCGCTGCTTTTTGCGCTGGCGTTGAGTGTCAATTCACAGGACGAAGCGAAGCTCAGCGAATCCGATTCCAGCCTGCTCGACCAGGTCGCCGGGATGGTCGTGAAGCCGACGTCCGAGTGCGTCCACTTCAAGGCCAAGGCCTACTCGTGCTGGGGCTGGGGCGGCGGCGCCGAGCGCATGGGCTGGCTCGAGCGCGATGCGGACGGCAAGCCGAACCGCGTCCTCGACATCGACGGCGAGTGGATGGACGTCCCCGCCGAGTTCGAGACATTCAAGTTCATGGAATCCTGCGAGGCCCTGCTGAAGGACCGCGACGGCGACGAAGAGGACGACCCCTTCGAAGGCATGGATGATACGGCCGCGGGTGCGGTAGGTCCCGTGCCTGAGCTGGTGCTGGCGAGCTGGTGCCGCTCCCTCGGTGACAACAAGCTGGCGGCGCGGTTGCTGAAGATCGCGGACAGGGGTGAATCCGACGCCGATACGCTGAAGCTACTCAAAAGTACGCTCGCCTGGCGCAACTTCGCCGGCGCGGCGCACGCGTTCATCAGCGGCGACGACAAGCAGGCCCTGCACTATGCCGAGCGGTTTGAAGAGAAATACAAAGAGTTCGACGCGGAGTTCGGTACGCCGAACAGCGAAATCCTGGCAGACCTGCTACGCCGCAGAAAGGCGGGCACGTTCGGCAAGTACGAGCCGTCCGGGGGTGGCTTTCCCGATGAGGAAGACGACGGCATCCCGGAAGGGAAGCTGCCCGAAGGCTACGACAAATGGAAGGACGACAGGAAGGCCGACTGGCTGATCGAGCGGCTTGAAAACGTGGATGCCCGCCAGTGGAGCCAGCCGGGCGGCGTGCACCTGAGCGGGGACTGGCGCGTCAAGGCGCTGACCAAGTTGGGCGAAGCAGCGGTGCCCAAGCTGATCGACTGCATCGAGTCCGACCGGCGCCTGACCCGCAGCATGCACTTCTGGCGCGACTTCGCGCAATCCCGCACGGTGCTCGGCGTACGCGAGCCGGCCCTGGTGGCGATCATGACCATCCTGCAGGTGGAAGCGTTCGAGCCGGTTGCGACGGGCGACGATTTCAGTTCGCGCGGCGAAGAGGGCGCCAAAAAAGTCGCCGCACAACTGCGCAAATACTGGAAGGAGTACGGCAAGTACCCCTTCGACGAACGCATGATGAAGATACTCACCAACACCCAGGCAACGCTTGACGCCCGCCAGGAGGCCGCCCTCAACCTGGCCTACATCAACGACCGGCCGGCACGCGGCACCACCGTGTGGACGTCGGGCTCAAGGAAGCGCAGCGAGGGGCCGAACCCCGTGGTCGAGAAGTTCAAGGACCCGACGGCGGCGGAAGCGGTTGTGCAACTGATGGATCAGCACTTTGCGCAGATCGCTGAGGACGAGAGCGACGATCCGGACATGCTCGATTACTACCTCACGAACGCCGCCTGGACCTACTCAACCGCGCTCACCACACTCGATGACAAGCGGATAACCCCCACGTTGCGCACGCGCGCGGAAGACGAAAAGCTGCCCGCAACCGTGCGCCGGATCATGGCCTGGGCCTGCCTGTGGCTCGACGACGACGCACCCTTCAACGCGTTCTGCAAGCGCTTCGAGGACGGCACCGAGCCGGGACTGGATGATCCCGAGCAACTCGACGACATCCTCTACATGCTCACTCGCGTGGAATCGGTGAGATCGCAGGCCGCGCTGAACGCGATGTTGCAGGAAACACACCCGGCATTCGAGACGTTCCGCGACAAGGTGCTGCATGCCAGTCCCGGATGGAGCGACGACGCGGTCTGGTTCCGCACAACGGCCGCCATCACCCTGCTGCGCGGGCAGCTCGACAACACAAACGATTCCGGCAGCTACTTCAAAATCAGCAACGGCGTGTACACGGAAGGTACAGCCGGCAGCAGCGCCAGCGGGGACATTCCGGACTACCTGAAAGAAGACCGAAACGTGCGCAAGTCGGCCGACGGTCGCTTCTGCGACGACGCCGCCATGAAGCTGAACGAACTGGTCGGTGGCCTGCCGCGCTACAACCCGTTGCTCAGCGACTCCGAAGAGCGTCTCAAATTCATGCGCGAGTTGCTGGACCGCTATGCCGCCAGCATCCGCCCAGCCACCGTTGACGAGGCGGAGACCCTTGGCGAATGGGGCTGGGATCCGTTCTTCGTCTTCGCACCCCCGCCGCTTGGACGGGCCGCCACCGAGGACGACGTGAAGGCCGGCAGGGCGATTTTTGCGCTGGAGGGCGGCAGGCCGGGCAAACTGAAACTGCCCGCCAAAGGTGCATTCGGCCCGGCCCCCGCCGCCAACGGAGACGAGCCGGTTGAGGACGACCGCGGCTGGTGCCTGATCGTGCAGGAGGAAGTCGACGCGGGCGGCAAGACCTGGTACGGAGCCATGGCGCGATACGGCACGCGCAAGATCGAAGCATACAAGATCCACGACGTGCAGTCGTTGAAGCGGGACTGACGCCTGCCCTGCGCCATTGGAGAAAAGCACTCATCGCAGAGAGTTCTCATTCGTTAACTGGCTGATCCATGAACCGTTTGGTCCTCATCTGCGCCATCTGTGTCCTGTTCGCGTCAGCGTGTCTGGCGGGCGCGCTGTCCGTGGACCAGTGCAAGCTGCTTGACGAATCCCTGCAGCACCTCGTCGATCCCGTCGGCAAGGTGCGCGTACGCCAGGCGCCGGCCGGCGGCTATCTGGGCGAAGTTGCGCTGTGGGCCGATCCGCCGTCCGGGCAGGGCGTGCGCGTCGCCTATCACCTGGACCGCTATCCGTTTGCATTGGCAACGCCTGACGCGGCGTGTGTCGACTTTCAGCGCGAGTGCGAAGCACTGCTCGATAGTTTCCGCAAAGACGAAAACGCGACCAGCTACACAATGCACGAGACCGCCGCCGGGAGGACCGGAAATGCGACGCCGATGATGCTGGCCGCGTGGCTGTACCGGCTCGGCCACGAGGAAACCGCCGCGGCCATGCTGAAGTACGCGTTCTACGGCAACGACTTCGACGCGGCCCCACGCTATCTACGACGCGATCTCGCATGGCGGTACTTCAGCGGCGCGGTCAACGCCTACATCTACGGCCACGACTCGACTGCCCTGGGCTACGTGCGATGCATGCAGCAGCGCTACCCGGAAGAGATGGAGTCCTTCGGCACCAGCGGCGCCGCCTTGCTCGCGGAGTTGCAACGCCGCAAGGACGCGGGTACCGCCGACCGGTATGCCGCCGGCGGGCTCGGCGATGACTCGACGCCGCAGTACCCCAACGGCTTCGAAACCTGGACAACGAGCCGCAAGGTCGAGTGGCTGATCGATTCACTGGAGAACGTGGACCGACGTCAATGGAGCCAGCCCGGCGGCGTCGACCTGGCAAATGACTGGCGCGTGCAGGGGCTGGTCGAAATCGGCGACCCGGCCGTCCCCGCGTTGATCGATACAATCGAGTTCGACAAGCGGCTGACGCGCAGCATGCACTACTGGCGTGATTTCGCGCAGTCGCGCTACATCCTGTCCGTGCGCGAAGCGGCCCTGGTGGCCGTGATGTCGATCCTGCAATTGAATCTGTTTGAAGCTCACTACACAGGCGACAACTTCACGAGCCACGGCGCCGGGGCGGCGAAACAGGTTGCAGCAAAGCTCCGGGAGTACTGGGCCACGTGGGGCGCGCTGAGTTTCCCCGAGCGCATGATGACCTTGCTGCAGAGCCCGGACACCGACGCCGACAAGCTGCTGGACGCATCCGTCGCGCTGGCTTTCCCGGGCGGGCGGCAAGCCTACGGTACGACGATCTGGGGAAGCAACTGGATCGAGTTCAGGACGAAGCGGCCCAACCCGGCCGTCGAGCGATTCAGCAACCCGACCGCGGCCGAAGCCATCCTGTCGGCGATGATCGACCATTCGCACTCGTTCAAGGATGCGAACAGCGCGGAACGCATCGCAGTCGAGGAGGCGTACGTACAGTGCCTGACGGCGCTGGGCGACAAGCGCATCGTTGAAGAATTGAATGACGGCTACCACCACTTCGATCACCTGCGCTGGAAGCGCCTGATGGCCACGGCCGCCTACGACCTTGGCGACGGCACGTGCCTGGGCGAGTACCTGCAAGGCGTGCTCGATGGCAGCATCGAGCTGCACGGGTTCGTCGACCGCCGCGAAGCCGCCTTTTCCCACGAGGCCGCCGGCATCCTGCTGCTGCTCGGCCGCGTGGACCTGGCGCCCGCACGGGAGCTGAGACTGGAATTGCTGAACCACACCAGCCCGCTGTACAGGCCGATGCGAGACATCCTGCTGCGGCGGCTGTCGATGTGGCGTTCGAGCTTTGCGGACTCGACGTTTGCCCTCGATTTCCTGGCGTCCATGCTGAACGACACGTCATCACGGAAAGGCTCGAAATGGTCGGTCGATTCAGACGTTGTGTGGATTCAAGAATCCGGTGAAACCGACGCCGACAACCTGCCCGAATCCCTGTCCGGCCCGGAGCTGCGCAAGCGGAAGGCCGCCGCGCGCGTATGCGACCTGGCCGGCTACTACTTGAACCGCTACGTCGCCGGCCTGCCGGAAACGCACCCGCTGGCACGGGACCAGGAAGATCGCCTGCGCAGGATGCGCCTCGCGTTTGACAGACTCCGACCGGCCATGCGCAGGATCAGTTTCGAAGAAGGTATAGCGCTGGGGAATCCGGGTCAGTTCAAGTGGGTGGTTGCGCCTCACCCGCTGTCCGTGGCTGCCGGCGCCGGCGACGTCGAGGCCGGCCGGGCGATTTTCTCGCTTCCCGCCAGCAGCACTGCGGACTCCGCGGCGCTGCCGTTGGGCGCGGAGTTGAAGGACGGGACCCCCGTACTTGTGTTACAGAAGGAGACCGACCTGTTCGGCGAGACGTGGTATGGGGTCGTCTCGCTGCATGAGGTTCAACGGGTGCCGGCCTCCAGGTTGAAGAACTTCTACAACCTGCCGGCGAACTGATTACCCGCTGATCAGCAACGCCCGGAACTAGCTGCCATCCGGCACGACATCGAAGCGTTCGGTTGAATACCATGGCGACGGCACGGGGTAGCCTCGTGTTGCTTTCCGCCAGTCGTGGAGGTACGGCACGATAATCAGTGCGAACAACAGCACGAACAGCCGCATTCTGCCCTTTGCCAGTGCCAGCGCCGCCACGTAGAAAAATGGAAACGCAAACCAGGCCATATCCAGGCCGGCGCCCCAGACTTGGCTGTCATACCTGTCGAACGTCGAATAGCGAATTGCCAGCAGGGTGAAGTACGGGGCGACAGCCAGGCTCAG
>JAGQRI010000375.1 GCA_020425515.1 Planctomycetota bacterium
TTGATGGCGCCCAGCTTCTGCGACCCCGCGCTGCTTGACCAGCCGATGCTGCAGTCGGCGCTGGAAGAGGCAGGCATCCCGTTCACATCGTTCAAGTACTCCGAGGACACGGGACAGTTCCAGGTGATTCGCGAACAGGCGGGCACCTTTGCCGATGCCATAAAACTGTGGGGGACGGTATGAGCAATGCGGCAACCAAAGACGCAAGCCAGGAACGCCAGAAGGCGATGATCGCCGAGCACTTCGAAAAGCTGGCGAGCGCAAAAGAAGACGGGCGGAAGGTCGTCTACACGTTCGTCCCCGGCAACCTGACCGAGCTGATCGAGAATTTCGACCTGTTGCCCGTGCTGCCGGAGATCAACGCCCTGCAAAGCGGGATGCGCGGCAAAACCGGCGACTACATCCAACTGGCCGAGAAGTCCGGGCATTCGGAGGACGTCTGTACCTACGTCAAGGCTGACATCGGCATGTTGAAGTCGGGCAACATCGGTCCCACCGGCCAGAAACTGCCCGAGCCCGACCTGCTGTTGCTGAGCTATACCGGCTGCTTCACCTTCCTGAAGTGGTTCGAGCTGTTGCGCGAGGAATACGACTGCCCGGTCGTCATGCTGCACGTGCCCTACCAGGGAGACGGCGAGATCACCCCCGAGATGCGCGAGTACGTCGCCGGCCAGATCCGCGACGTGCTGATCCCCGAACTGGAAAAGGTTAGCGGGCGAAAGTTCGATGAAGACCGTCTGCGAGAATCGCTGAGGCGCAGCGCCCAGGCCGAGGATGATCTTGTCTGGGTGCTGGAGAGCGCCAAACACAAGCCCTCGCCGATCGACGCTTACTTCGGCGGCGTCTACTACATCGGTCCGATCTTCACTTCCTTTCGCGGTACGCAGGACGCTGTCGACTACTACCGGTTGCTGCGGGGCGAAATTGAAGAGCGCATCGAACAGGGGCTCGGCCCGGTCACGCCGGACGGCGTGCTGAACGAAGAGAAGTACCGGATCGTCGTGGAAGGCCCGCCCAACTGGACCAGCTTCCGCGAGTTCTGGAAGATGTTTTACGATGAAGGCGCGGTCGTGGTCGCCAGCAGCTACACGAAGGTCGGCGGGTTGTACGACCGCGGCTTCCGGCACGACTCATCGGATCCGATCGGCACACTCGCCGACTACTGCATGGGTTGCTACACGAACCTGAACCTGCCGGACCGCATCAGCCTGCTCGAGAAGTACATCCACGATTACGGGGCCGACGGCTTCCTTATTAACAGCGTCAAGTCATGCAACTCGTTCTCGGCCGGGCAGTTGATGATCCTGCGTGAACTCGAAAAGCGCACCGGGCGTGCCGGCGGCTTCATTGAGAGCGACCTGGTGGACCCGCGCTACTTCAGCGCCGCGAACATCAAGAACCGCCTCGAGTCCTACTTCCAGATGGTCGAAGCCAAGCGCGGAAAGGCATAGCCATGGACTGCTTCATCGGCATCGATCTCGGCTCTACGACCACCAAGGCGGTGATCCTGGACCCGCAGGGCGCGATTGTCGGGCGCGGCATCACCAACAGCCGCAGCAACTACGACGTAGCGGCGCAGGTCGCCAAACAGGAGGCTTACACCAACGCCCGGTTTGAGATCCTTTCACGGCGCTTGCGCGCGCTTGAGAACATCACCGCACAGGATCGCGAGCAGTTTGAGCAGCACCTGGCAGCCGCCTATGCCCACGAGTGTTTTCTGGGGCAGTTGGCGAGGCTGGAGAATCACTGTCGTGCCGACCTCGAGAACCGGCGCTTCGCGGAGAATCGCAAAGAGCTGCGGCAGGCGCTTGAAGTGATTCTGCACGGCATCCGGGAAGAGGCCGACAAGGTGTTCACGCCGAATGCCGGCGCCCGTTCGGACTTCTTCCGGGATATCGCCGGCGCCGCGTTCGTGGAGACGGCGTCGGATATCAGCCGCAACGGCGGCCCGACCTTCGACAGCCTGGTGGGGATGTTCGATCGGAACATTATCCCCGTCGAGAACGAGACCGAGCCCCGCTCGTTCGACGACCTGTTGCTGGCGGCATACGAGCGCGTGCCTGCGGGGTTGCGCTCAAGTGACCGTGACCTGGCGGCGGTGTTAAAGGAAGTAGCCGCGACTCCGATGCAGGAAGTACGCACTGTTGGCACCGGCTACGGGCGCGTGCGATTGCCCTTCCCGAAAGACTGTATCCGCAGCGAAATTCTCTGCCACGGGCTCGGCGCACACCTGATGTTCCCGAACACGGCGACCGTGCTGGACATCGGCGGGCAGGACACGAAGGCCATCCAGGTGGATGCGCACGGCGTCGTCACCAGCTTCCAGATGAACGACCGCTGCGCCGCCGG
>JAGQRI010000376.1 GCA_020425515.1 Planctomycetota bacterium
TGAGGATGCTTGATTCCATTTCCTCGACCTGGCCGCTGAAGCCGACCTGCGCATCCTCGGTGTCTACCGCGCCTGAGCCGAGCATTGCCTCGACGGCGCTGCGGGCGGCGCTGAGCGCCACGTCGTTCGGCTCGGCGGTGATCAGCACGGCGCGCTCGTTCCCGACGCGGCGGATCTCGCTGGGCCCCTCGGTTACGACCAGCCCCTCCCCCGACTGCACCAGCACGTCGCGCAGGCGTACGCCGGGCGCGATTTCGAGGTCGCGGACCTTGTCGAGCGATTCCTTGTCGGCGCGCAGCAACTCGACGAAGACTTCGATGTCCTTGCCGCCACTCGACAACTGCGTGCTGACGTTGCCCCCGATCTTGTTGCGCACCTCGGTCGTGACTGAATCCGCGCTGAGCCCGAAACGCTCGAGCTGCTGCCGGTCGTAGTTCAGTTGCACCTGCGGGCGCCCTGCCTGGAGACTGCTGCGCACATCCGTGAGCATGGGCTCACCGTCGTCGCGACTGAGCGTCTTGAGCGCCTTCACGATGCGATCCGCGATCCTCCCAAGGCGCTCGTAGTTGTCGCCGCGAACTTCGATTTCGAGGCCGCTCTCGACCTTCACCAGCGCGGGCGCGCTGAACTCGGCACTGCCCTGGAACAGCGTGCTGTCGTCGGTGACGCGGCGGATGACTTCCTCGGCGTGCGGCACGGCCTCGCGGGCTTCGGCACTCTTCTTGACTGTAACCACCAGCCGCGCCCGATGGCTGCCCACGGCGCGCGAATCGCCGGCCTGGGCCTCGCCGCCTACTTCGTAGGTCACGCGCGAGACGTCGGCCTTGAAGCCCTCGTCCTCGAAGGCGCGGCGGACGATCTCGGCGGCCTGTTTGTCCGTGTCGCTGATCTGGGTGCCTTCCGGGCCGGCCACGTCGGCATAGAGTTCGTCCTGCTGGAATCGCGGCAACAGCTCGGTGTCGAGACTGCCGGCGAGCATGAAGGCTATTACCGCGGCTCCGACGGCCGCGCCGACAACCACGATCGGCTGGGCCAGCGCCGCGCGCAGCAGCAGCGGATAGGTGTTCTCGATGGCCTTCCAGACAACCTCGAACAGCCAGCCGAACGGCTTGAACAAAAGCGCGAACAGGAAGGCCGTGCCCTTCCAAAGCAGGCGCAGCCCGCGCGAGAACAGGTCGAGCAGGAACACCAGCGCGAGCACGGCCAGCCAGACGGGAAACTGCAACCCGTGATTGGCGTACCAGGCCGCGATGCGGAACGCCTTCTTCACGCCGGGCCAATGTCGCTTCGGCGGCCACGCGTATTCCGGCGGCTTCATGTACCCGAGCACGGCCCGCGTCACGCTGAACAGCCCGAGTTCCCCCACGCCGCCGATCCCCACGCCGAACAACGCCGGCACCACGAACTGGGCGACAATCAGGGAAGCCAGCAGGCTGAACACGACGGTCAGTGAGAGGTCGCGGAAGATCTGCCCGGCGACGCCTTCCACGAACACGATCGGGAAGAACACCGCCACGGTGGTCATGGTGCTGGCGAAGATGGCGCCGCCGACCTCGCTGATCCCGCGCACGGCGGCATCCAGCGGCGGGTCTCCTTCCTCGCGGCAGCGGGCGATGCTCTCGATCACCACGACGCTGTTGTCCACCAGCATGCCGACACCGAGCGCCAGCCCGCCGAGCGACATCAGGTTCAGGGTGACGTCGGTCAGCTGCATCGGGATGAATGTCGTAATGATCGACAGCGGGATCGAGGCGGCGATCAGCAACGTCGCCTTCACGCTGCGCAGGAAGAAGAACAGTACCAGCACCGCCAGCAGCGCGCCGAGGATTGCGCTGGCGGTCACGTCGTCGACGGCGTCCTCGATGAAGTAACTCTGGTCGGAAACGACTTTCAACCCGAAGCCTTCCGGCAACTGGTCAACCAGCGATTTCTTGCCGAAGCTGAAGCTGCCGCCCCCGCCGCCCATGCCGCCGCGGAAGCCGCCACGCCGTCGCCCGCCGCCGCCCTCGGCCTGGATCTTCCCACCCTTGGTTTCGTCCGCGGCCACTTCGCCGCGCGCATTGCGGATTTCCTCGTACTTGTCTTCGCCGTACAGCGCGATCCAGACGCGCTTGGCCACATCCACAATGTTGGCGTCGCCTTCTTTCAGGATTTCGAGCAGCACGCCCTCGCGCGCCCGGTACCCGGTTTCCGCGCCGCCGAATCGGGTGATCGTCTCGCGCTCTTTCGAGACCTCCTGGATGTCGGCAATCTCCTTCAGCGTCACGCGCCCGCTTTCGCCGCTGGGGACGATTTCGAGATCTCTCAGCTTCTGCGTGGAGTCGTACTTGTTCACTACGCGCAGGATGACGTCGCGCCCGGCAAGCTCGATCACGCCCGCCGAGGCATCCACGCGCGCCGACTGGATGCGGTTTTTGACCTGCTCGGCCGTCAGGTTGTACTGGTTCAGCTTGGCTTCGATCAGGCTGACGCGGATCTGAGGCTCTTCGCCGCCGCTGACGCGCACTGCCGCCACGCCCTCGATCTTCGACAGCTCGGGCTTCAGGATGTCCTCGGCAAAGGTCCTGAGCGGCCCCAACTCGACGTTGCGGTTGGTGCCGAACAGGACCAGGCGCATCGTGGGGTCCTGGGCGGGGTCGTAGCGCAGGATCTGGGGGCGCTCGACTTCATCATCGTCGAAGCCGATGCGGTCGAGGCGGTCGCGCACGTCGGCCGTGGCCTCGAGCATGTCCGTGCCCCAGGCGAATTTCAGCACAACGTCGCTGGATTCCGCCCGGCTGATGCTGCTGCGCGAAACCAGCCCCGGCACGTTGCCCAGGCGCTCCTCGATCTGCTGGCTGACTTTTTCCTCGACTTCGCTGGGCGCGGCGGCCGGGTAATCGGTACGGATCGTGAGCTGGGGATACTCCAGATCCGGCATCAGGGTGGTCTGCAACTTGGTCAACGCCACGCTGCCGAACACGATGAATGCGGCCACAACGCAAAGCACGGCCACCGGGCGGGTGGTCACGATGTGGAAAAACCGGCTGGGCCGGGGCTTTGAGGGGCTGTCCGCCAAACGTATCTCCGCGTACTGTTGTACGAGCATAGAGGGTTTTTGGGGACCGGGAATTGCCCGATTTCAGCCTGTGACCTTGGCCGCGCCCCCCGCTGCAACTTGTGTATACGGGCTACTTTCGGTAAATAGCGGCCTGTATCGAAGGGGTTGCCACATGGCTGACGCGGAACTGGTCAACATCACGATCGACGGCAAGCAGTACCAGGCGCCGAAAGGCGCCAACCTGCTGCTGACATGCCTCAAGCTCGGTGAGGGCACCGACGGCAGCTATCCCGACCAGAATGAGGGCGGCGAGCACTACGTGCCCCACTTCTGCTACCACCCCGGGCTCAGCGTCTCAGGCAACTGCCGCATGTGCTTCGTGAAGACCAAGCAGATGGTCAAGCGCGGCGACCAGGTCGTGCCCATGGAGATGATGACCACGGCCTGTACCAACGTGGTCGCCGACGGGCTGGAAGTCTTCACCAAGACTGAGGACGTGCGCAAGGTCCGCGCAGGCATCATGGACCTGGAACTGATTAATCACCCGCTGGACTGCCCCGAGTGCGACAAGGCCGGCGAGTGCAGCCTGCAGGATTACGCCTTCGACCACGGCCACGCGGCCAGCAAGTTCGATTTCGAAAAGGTCGCCTCGCACATCAAGCCGCTGGGCGACAAGATCACTATCTGGGGCACGCGCTGCATCCAGTGCTCGCGCTGCATCCGCACGGCCGACGAAATCAGCGGCACCAGCGAACTCTGCTTCGTGAACCGCGGCGACCGCACGGTGATCGACGTCTTCCCCGGCAAGCCGATCGAGAATCCGCTTGCGATCAACACCGTGGAAGTCTGCCCGGTGGGCGCACTGAAGAACCGCGACTTCCTGTACACGGCTCGTGTCTGGAACCTCGACGAAATGCCCGGCACCTGCGGGC
>JAGQRI010000377.1 GCA_020425515.1 Planctomycetota bacterium
ATCCAGGGCGACGGCGACATCGAGGAGGAACGCAGGCTTTGCTATGTCGGCATCACCCGCGCCCAGCAGCACCTGACGCTCAGCCTGGCGCGCCACCGTGAGGCCTTCGGGCGCAGCCAGCGCAACGCACCCAGCCGCTTCCTGAATGAAATCCCGCCTGAGCTGACCCAGGTGGATGACCAGGCCGCTACCGCCAGCGGCTACGGCATGGGGGACTTCAACGACTGGTTCACCGGGCGTGCTCGCGCCAGGCCGGTGACCCGCGAAGATGACGACGACGACCCGTTCGACTTCTCGGATGAGCCGCCCATTGAGGACGGCCCCGCCGATCATCTGGCCGCGGACAAGCCGCGCCCGCCCGTGGTGGAGCCGGCCGACCCCGGCGAGTTGAAGAATGGCGACCGGGTCCGGCACGCGGTGTTCGGCGTAGGCAAGGTGCTTGAGCTGAACCGCTCGGGGCGGATTAAAGTTCACTTCCAGGGCTGGGGTGAAAAGAGCCTCGCGCTGGAGTTCGCGAGGCTCGAAAAGCTGTAGGGTTGTCGCGGGCGGCTAACGCTTTCGCGCCTTCACCGCTTCCTCCAGTGTCTTGATTTCGCCATCCAGTTCATTGAGCCGGTCCTTAAGCATGGCGATGTGGTCCGTGTGTTCCTTTACGGCCTGCTTGTCGCCTTCCTGCTGGGCCGCCTCGCGCGCTACTTCACTGAACTGCATGCGGTTTTCTACGGCGCCACGTTCTGATCTGGTCTGGTCGAGCTCGGCTTCGATGTCTTTTAGCGACATGTCTGCCAGCGCCGGGCGCACCAGCAGCAGGTCGCCGCGGTCGATCACGCGCAGGTCGGCGCCTTCGCACATGATTTTGACGATCGCGCGCGGTGCGATTTTCTCCAGGTGCAGCGTGACCACCGGGTCTTCACCGGGCGGCAGGTGCATCTCGACGTTCAGACCGCTGCGTTTCTGGATGTCGATAATCGCCTCGCTCAGCGATACCTCTACGAAATTTACGTTGATCGGCGCGTCGGGATCCCGGCTGTCGTCGGCGCGGGTTACGTGGCCCTGTTCGGCCTTGCCCTGCTTGATGATGATGACCCCGCCGTCCTCGATCATCTCAAGCTGGTTGGCCTTGCAGATCGCGCGGATGGCCTCGCGGGGGCGGATCTCGCGGAACATCACGGTGATCTTAATCTGCAGTTCGCCTTCGACGACGATCTGCAACCCGGCGCGCATGGCGATCGTGTGCATGACTTCGTGGATGTTCTTCTGCACGAAATCGATCGTGATGGGCTCGGCCCCCGTGGCCTCATCCTTGCCGCCCTTTTCCAGGTTCGCAATGTCGAGGTGCAGCTTGTCGAGCTTGCGCTGCAGGTCGTTGCGTACGGCATCCTGGTCGGCGAGTTTGAGTTTGAGATTGTCGTTGTCCGGCTCCTTCTTCAGTTGCGCACGCAAGTCCTCGACCGATGCATCCAGCTCGGCGACACGTTGCTCGACGTCGTGGATTTCCATGGTCAGTTCAGCGCGGCGGATTTCACGCTCCAGGTCGCCGGCGGCTTTCAGCAGCATCTCGCGTTCGTTGCGGACTTCCTCCGCTTTGCCGTCGTCGCCGTTCGGGGTCCATGCCTCCAGGTCCGCGATTTTTTTTTGCAGGCCGTCAAGTTCCTCGCGCCTGGCTTTAAGTTCCTTCTCGGCCTGTTCGCGGTCCCAAGCCGGCTCCTCGGCATCGTGCTCGCTTTCGTGCTCGGCGCGTTCGAGGTCTTTGCGGGCCTTTTCGAGTTCGTTCTCGAGTTCCTTCACTCGTTTGCGCTCGGCCTCCTGCGCGTGTACCGGCTGCCCGTCAACCACCGCGCTGCCGACCAGCAGGCACACCGCCATGCCGCCGACCTTCATCCAGTTTCGTGCGCTCATGTCTTCCTCCACTCCGTTCTGCCGCAGCCACTCGTTTTGTGCCCGCAGCTCCTGCTCGTCGGGGATTTCGCCTACCTTTACGACCGCGCGGCCGATGACCTGTTCGATGCTGGAGCCGCCGGCCTTTACCGCAGGGGCGCCGGTGTTCAGCACGTACCAGCCGCTTTCCAGCTCGATGTTGTCGCCGTTTACGCGAAAAGAGTCCTGTTGCGCGGCGATTGTGTCCGGAAGCCTGTCGTCCTCGCGGGGGAGCAGCAGCAAGGTGATCAGGCCGACCGCCAGCACGGCGCACGCGGCCTGCAACCAGAGCCAGCGCCGGCGCCGGGCGGGCGGCTTGTCGCGTAGGACCTGCAGCCGGGGTGCGTCCGCGTCGCGCTCCAGGATGCGCTCGGCGAGGTCGGGCTCGGGGCCGCCCTGGTAAAGCTCATCAAGGGCGGATTCGAGGTATCTTTCATGAGGGTCGGTCATCGCAGCCTCCGCTCGATGCAATCGCGCAGGTGGGCGCGGGCGCGCTGCAGCAGGGTCTTTATGCCGTTCGGTTTCATGCCCAGCAGTTCGGCGATTTCTTCCTGGCTGCGCTGCTCGCCGTACTGGAGTTTGACTGCGTCGCCCGCTTTGCCGGCCAATGTCTTCACGCATTCGGCCAGCGCGTCCAGGTAGTCGGCGCCGTCGCTTTCACCCGCTGTTTCGGCAAACACGCGCTCGGCTTCCTCAATGGTTGCGGCGTCGGTCGTAGCGCTCCGGCGACGGGCTTCGAGATAGATGAAGCGGGCGATCTTGCGCAGGTAGGCGCTGGTCGAGGCGTGTCCGTTGTAGTCGAAGGGCTTTCTCAGGAAGACCAGGAAGGTCTCCTGGGTCAGGTCGTCGGCCTGCTCGCGCTCGCAACCGAGAAAACGCAGATAGCGCCAGACACCGACATGGTGCCGGCGAACCAGCGTTTCGCGGTCGAGCTGTTCAGCCATCGACAGTGCTTCCATGACCCTTAACCGGGAGGAAGGCCGCGGGGCTATTCAGCTTAATGAAAAAATCTGATTACCGCAGGCTGAGGTCCACCTGTTTGCCGTTGCGGAAGACGCGCACATTCAGCATGTGCACGTCGAGGCTCCAGCCCAGCGCCTGGGCCAGCTCGTTCTCGTTGCGGACGTGGGCGCCGTTTACCTCAACGATTACGTCGCCGGCGCGGAGGTCCAGTTGCGCGGCCAGGCTCGACTGCGGGGCGCCCCCGGCATCCTTCATCAGGGCAGGGATCGTTTCATCGACGCGCAAGGCGGCGCCATCAGAGATGCCCAGCATGCGGGCCTCTCCAAGCGGCATGGCACTCACCACCGCGCCGAATTCGAAGAAGGCGCCGGGGTCACCCCCAAAGTCGGAAAAGCTGGCAGCGCGCTTTTGGGCGTCGCTCGTGACACGGGCACGGAATTCGGTGCCGGGCAAGGCTTTGCCGCCGGTTACGCTTACGCGGGCTTCGAACACGCCCACGGCCGAAACGCGCGCTTGGACGCCACGCGGGCCCTGCAGCACGTCGCCGACGCGCAACCCGTCTTTCAGCCCGGCGTCGATCAGCAGCCCGTCGGCGCTTTGCCCGCGCACGACGGCCTCGATTTCCGGCCAGCTGCGATCATGGCGAATCACCACCTGGCTGACGGCAGGCGCCGGCGTTTCTTTTTCAGCGACCGTGGGGGGCGCGTTGGTGTGGTCTGAGTTCGGGGACGAGTTCAACACGACGAAGGCGATTGCCACCACCGCGGCAGCGCCGACCAGCGGGCCGGCCCAGCGCAGGAACAACAGGTTGCCGCGGGGGGCTGTTTGCGGGGTGCGCAGGCGTTGCAGCACGGCCTCGGCGCCGCGGCGGCTGTCCGGCGCGGGCGGGGCGTGCTTCTGCAGCAGGGCGATCAACTCAAGCCCTTCGGGGGTCTGGTCGAAGCCCGCATCGTGGTTTTCCGGATCGCTGTTCATGCCATCGCATCCTTGCCCTGGCGCTCGATTACCTCGCGCAGGCGTTTCAATCCCCGGCACACCCTCTGGTACAAGGCGGCCGCGCTTACACCTGTGCGGCTGGCCATCTCGTCGTACTCAAGCTCTTCCCAGTAGCGCATCAGCACTGCCTCGCGCATGTCTTCGGGCAGTTCTTCAAGTGCCGCCAGAAGCTGGTCCTTTTCCTCGGCCGCGACCAAGGGCTCATGCGGCCTGTCTTCGGTTTCGACTTCCGGCGTGTCGGCCACCGGGCGGACACGCTTGTGCTTGCGTATGTGTTTCAAGGCCGTATCCCGCGCGATCCGCCAGATCCAGCTTGTAAACGCGCCCGGTTCGCGCAGCCGGTCCAGCTTCTCGAAGACCTGGACAAACGTTTCCTGGGCGATCTCCTCTGCATCGCTGGCGTTACCCAACACGCCGTAAGCACTGGCGTACGCGGCACGGTAATAGCGCTCAACGAGGCGCCCGAATGCATCGTGGTCGCCTTGCTGCGCCTGCCTGATCAATGCCTCATCGTCGGGTGCGCCGGTCACGTTTGTCCACTTGATGGTTGCCCGGCGAGGTGACTTCTGACCGGGAAATCGGAAAAAGAGGCCGAATGCCGGATTGAGGGTCCGGCCGGGCGTTCAGCCCCTGAACTACCCCTTTGGGAACGTAAGCACACACCGATGGTTCAATCTGCCTCTAACCCCGCGGCCCGGCGCACACTATGCTGTGGCCATGCCTGACAGGAAGAGCAAGTCGGAAGCGGCGGACCTGCTGCGGAAAAAGCGCGCCGGCAACTGGTATGCCGACGGCGTGAAATTCCGCTGCCTCGCGCCGGAGTGTTCCGACTGCTGCTCGGGCAAACGGGGCGAGGG
>JAGQRI010000378.1 GCA_020425515.1 Planctomycetota bacterium
CTCACGCCAAGGCGCCAAGACGCCAGGAACTGCATTCAAGTCAGGATTTCAGGAAGGAAATGGACACGAGTTCTGGTGGAGCGCTCCACCTGGAACCCGTCTTCACTTCATTCCTGTACATCCTGACTATGTCTTGTAGTTGTTTTTCTTGGCGTCTTGGCGCCTTCGCGTGAGCCAAAAAACCCCGCTTTGCGCTAACGCCGCCGTGCTGCTACATTCCCGGCCGGAGGCATCAGTGACTGACCCGTTCCGTATTTCCGACCGCGCGCTGGGCATAAAGGCCAGCGGCATCCGCAAGTTCTTCGAGCTCGGGCTGTCGATGAAGAACCCCATCGACCTGTCCATCGGCCAGGCGCACTTCGACGTGCCGGACGACGTCAAGGCCGCCGCCATCAGCGCGATCGAAGACGGCAAGAACCGCTACACCGTCACCCAGGGCATCCCCGAGCTGCGCGAGAAGCTGAAGGCCCGCTACGCCGCGCGCTTCGGCAATGTCGACGACTGCGAAACCATGGTGACCTGCGGCGTCAGCGGCGGGCTGATGCTGACCTTCCTGGCGATGCTCGACCCGGGCGACGAGATCCTGATCCCCGACCCGTACTTCGTGATGTACCGCCACCTCGCCACCATGGTCGGCGCGGTCGCGAAGACCTACGACATCTACCCCGACTTCAAACCCAGCGCCGCCGCCATCCGCGAGCGCATCACCGACAAGACCCGCCTGATCATCGTCAACTCGCCCAGCAACCCGACCGGCTACGCGCTCGATGAAACCGAAGCGCGCGAGCTGGCGGCGCTGGCCGACGAAACCGGCATCGCGCTGGTGAGCGACGAGATCTACGAAGACTTCATCTACACCGAGCGCCACGTCAGCCCGCGCGAGTTCACCTCGAACTGCATCGTGCTCAGCGGCGCGAGCAAGAGCATGGGCATGCCCGGCTGGCGCATGGGCTGGCTGTTCGCCCCGCGCCCGCTGGTCGAGCGCATGTACAGCCTGCAGCAGTTCAGCTTCGTGTGCGCGCCGGCGCCGCTGCAGTGGGCGGCGTTGAAAGGGCTCGACGCGGACTTCAGCGCCCACCGCGAGGAGTACCGCAACAAGCGCGACCTGGTGTACGACGGGCTGAAAGACAACTACCGCATCGTCAAGCCGGGCGGGGCCTTCTACATGTTCCCGTACCTGCCCGAGGGCGTGGACGCCGAGCGTTTCATGGACGCCTGCATCAAGCGCGAGCTGCTGGTCGTGCCGGGCGCCGCATGCAGCGACCGCGGCACCAACTTCCGCCTGTGCTTCGCCGCCACCGACGACAAGCTGAAGAAGGCCGTGGACATGCTCAACGAAATCGCCGCCGAGTTGAAGTAATGGCGCGGTGCGCCGGCTGAACTTATCCTGTGGGCATTCAACCAAACTGCGGGCAGGCGTAGCGCGTCTTGAGGGGCGCGCCGTGACGGTGTGTTGAGGGCAACATGGCTCAGACAGTATCGCGTGAGATCAAGGAAGCCGCCGAGAAGGCCGAGGCGAAGGCCAAGGAGGCGGCGGCCAAGAAGGATTTCGAGAAGGCCGAGGACTACTTCAAGTTCGCGGCGCAGACGTACCGGCGAATCTCGGACGGCGTCAAAGACGAAGACAAGAAGCAGCGCGTGCTGGCCCACGTCACCAAGCTCGAGCAGATGGCCCGGCAGTGCCGCGCCGTGATCAAGAAGAAGGACAGCCGGCGCGCGCCCGTCGTGGACGTCCCGGACGAAGTCGAAGAGCCCGCACATGAGCAGCCCGAAGAGCCGGCGGGTGAAGTGGACATCCCCGATGAGGACTCCGGCGAGCTCAGCCTCGAGGACGAAAGCGAAGGCGAGGCGGAGACGGCCGTCGCCGAACCCGAGGAAGAACTCGACGACGCGCCGACCGGCGACGTGGAACTGGAATCGGAAGTGGCGCTCGAGGAAGCGGACGAGTCCGAAGTGGCCGCGCCGCCGCCCGCGAAGCCCGGCGTGAAGATCCCGCGCCGCAAGACGAAGGGCATCAAGCGCGGCAAGCCGATCGCCAAGGCGCCGGTCCTGCCGGGCAAGAAAAAGAAAGCCAGCACGCGCGTGGGGCCGGGCGCCGTGCCTCCGCCGAAGGTGGTTGCCGCGCCCGCGCCGAAGGTCGTGCCCGCCCCGGAACCGAAGACGGTTGACACACCGATCACGCAGGACGAATTCGTCGGCGACAACATGATTGAGCACGATGCTTCCGACGACACGCTGGACGAAATCCCGGAAGGCTTCGAGCCGCTGCCGGGCGGGGCGGTTGCCAGCGACGGCGACCTGGCCGAGCTCGCCGATACTGCGCGCAAGGAATCGATCCGAAATGCCAGCGTCGTGATCAGCCTCGACGCCGGCGACTTTCCTGTCGAAACCTACGGCCCCGACGACTTCTCCATCGACCTCAGCCCGCGCTTCACCGAGGCGCTGTGCAAGGCGCTGGTCGTCGGCGACCTGACACAGATCGCCGGCAAGTTCAACAAGCTCGCCGACAACCTGCTGCGCAAGGCCATGGCCGGCGACCCGCGCGACGAGCTGGATTTGCGCTTTACGGCGCTCGCCTGCCGCGAGGTGGCCGACCGCATGCTGGCCGAGCCGCCGGGCGATCCGTCGGCGGAAATCGACGCGGCCCGCAAGGCCTACCGCGCCGGCAACTTCGAGCAGGCCGCCGCGGAGTACAAGAAGGCGGCGATGAAACTGCTCGGCGGCGAGGCGGAAGGCGACCCGAAGCTAAGCCTGCACGAACGCCAGGCCAGCGAGTACCTCAGCTTCAGCAGCCGGTTGCGAGCAGTAGGCAAATAGGTCGGAGCCCGAAGCGTCAGCGCAGGGGCACGCCGCGAAGCGGCGGAATCGCGCCTGCGGCGCGTGCCCCTTCACTTACGTTTCGGGCTCCAAAAGCGCCTCATCCGGTCTCGCCAAAACGCACATTTTCGGAACATCCCGAGCGCGCGTCTGGTTAACTGAACGTCGCTTATTGATCTCTGCCCGAGGAGTAGACATGCAGAGCCTGTTAACCACCGTCCTTTTCATCGGCGTGCTGGCCGGCGCGGCGCTGATGTTCGGCGCCTGCGCGAACAGCAAGGATTCCACCAAGGGTGAGGGCGGCGAGGGCGCAAACACCGCCGAGGCCGCGCACCCCACGAAGACTGCGAAAACCACAACCGACAAAGCACCCGGCGACGACTACGTGAAACCCTCCGACGAAGAACTGCGCAAGAAACTCACCGACCTGCAGTACCGCGTCACGCAGGAAAGCGCGACCGAGCGCCCCTTCACCAACGAGTACGACGAACACTTCGAGCCCGGCATCTACGTCGACGTCGTCAGCGGGCAGGCGCTGTTCAGCAGCCTCGACAAGTTTGACTCCGGCTGCGGCTGGCCGGCGTTCACGCGCCCGATCGATGACGACGACGTGGTTGAGAAACACGACACCAGCCACGGCATGGACCGCACCGAGGTGCGCAGCTCGAAGGCTGACAGTCACCTCGGGCACGTGTTCGGCGACGGCCCGAAGGACAAGGGCGGGCTGCGCTACTGCATCAACTCGGCGTCGCTCGAATTCGTGCCGCTTGCCGAAATGGAAAAACGCGGGTATGGCAAGTACCTGAAACGCTTCGAAGACGCCGGGCTGTGGCCCGAAAAGAAAGACCAGGCAATGACCGAACAGACGGAAAAGGCGATCCTCGCGGGCGGCTGCTTCTGGGGCATGGAAGAACTGCTGCGCGAAATCGACGGCGTGATCGACACCGAGGTCGGCTACTGCGGCGGCGAAAACGACGACGCCACCTACAAGAACCACCCCGGCCATGCGGAAGCCGTGATGATCACCTTCGACCCCTCAAAGATCACCTTCAAGAAGCTGCTGACGGACTGGTACTTCCGCATGCACAACCCGACCACGCTGAACCGCCAGGGCAACGACCGCGGCAGCAGCTATCGCAGCGCGATCTTCTACTACAACGACGAGCAGAAGAAGATCGCCGAGGAAGCGATCAAGGAAGTCAGCGAATCCGGCAAGTGGGAGGACAAGATCGTAACGACCATCGAGCCGGTAAAGAACTGGTGCTCCGCCGAGGATTACCACCAGGACTACCTGCAGAAGCATCCCAACGGCTACACCTGCCACTGGCTCAGGCCATGGGACGCAGACGACACCAACCAGAAGTAAAAAAGAACCCCGGCCAAAAACCGGGGTTCTCACTTCAACAGCCATCAACGCAACGACGCGAAGAACTGCAACTGCGTTTCAACCACGAAGAACCGCTAAGGACCACGAAGAAAAACGACGGCACTACGTTGGCCGCTTCGCGGACTACGTATTTGGCAGGACTTCAGGACTTCAGGACTTAACAGAACA
>JAGQRI010000379.1 GCA_020425515.1 Planctomycetota bacterium
GTTCCTCCCCTTCGGTCAGGCCGATGGTCTTGGCGTAGCAGCCCCCTTGGAAGTTGAAGATGCCCGCGTCGGACCAGCCGTGCTCGTCGTCGCCGATCAGTTTGCGGTGCGGGTCGGCGCTGAGGGTGGTCTTGCCGGTGCCGCTGAGTCCGAAGAACAGCGCGCTGTCGCCGCCCTCGCCGATGTTGCTGCTGCAGTGCATGGGCAGCACGCCCTTGCCCGGCAGGATGTAGTTCATGACGCTGAAGATCGACTTCTTGATCTCGCCGGCGTACTTGGTGCCGCCGATCAGCACGAGCTTCTTCGCGAAGTTGACCAGCACGTAGGCTTCGCTGTTCACGCCGTCGTCGGCGCCCGCGGCCTCATTGAAGGGCGCATGCAGTACGGTGAACTCGGGCTGGAAGCCTTCGAGGTCCTTGTCCTCAATGCGCACGAACATGTTGCGCGCGAACAGGTTGTGCCAGGCGCACTCGTTGACGATGCGCACCGGCATGCGGTATTCCGGGTCGGTGCCGGCGTAGCAGTCCTGCACGAACACTTCCGGGCGCCCGTTGTAGTACTTGACCGTTTTTTCGAGCAGCTTGTCGAAGACGGCGGCTTCGATCGGGCGGTTGACCTTGCCCCACCAGACGGTGTCGGCGGTTTCGCCGTCCTTGACGGTGAACTTGTCGTTCGGTGAACGCCCGGTGTACTTGCCGGTGTCGACGATCAGTGCGCCGTGGCGGCTGAGGTGCCCTTCGCTCTTGCGGACGGCTTCCTCGACCAGGCGGCCGGCAGTCAGGTTGTGGTGGATGGTAGACGGGTTGGTGATTCCGAGTGAAGCGAGATCGGTCTTCATGATGAATCCTCGTGTCCGCCACGCATGAGCATTGGGGCAACGGCCACCGAGCCCGCGTGGATGCGCGTAGTCTAGCGCGCGCTAAGCGGCCCACAACGAGGAAGCAATTAACCTCTGAAAGGCGTCACAAACTGTTGACGAGACTGGAGTAACGTCCAGCAGCGGCAGCCAGCCCGAAGGTTTTTTCGGCGAGCCCGCGGGCGTTTGCAGCAAGAGTCTGCAGGCGCCGGGGGTCCTGTTGCAGGTTGCGGACTGCTTCGGCGATCTGGCGTGCGTCTGCGCTGCCTTCAACCACGATGCCGCAGTCTGCATCCGTGACGATCCGGGCGAGTTCGGATGACCTCGGCGCAAGCACCAGCACCGGTCGCGCGGCGGCCAGGATTCCTTGTAGCTTGCTTGGCATGGCAAGCCGGTCGGCGCCCGGCTCAAGCGCGACGACAGCTAGGTCGCAGGCGGCCAGGCTGTCGGCCAGCCGGTCAAACGGTTGGTAATCGAAGAAGCGTACGTTGGGTGTATCTTTCGCGAGTTCCCTTGTGGCTCCGAGTTTCGCGCCCCTGCCGGTGTAGGTAAGCATCGCTTCCGGCAGTTCTGCCATTGCACGCGTCAGGCCGTCCAGCGGATGCAGCAGACCGAGGTTGCCAGAGTACTGGATGACGAACGGTTTGATCAGGTCGTTGTTCCTGGCGAATTCTGACTCGGCCTTGGGCCTCGGCTGGATCGCCGCAAGGTCAACCCAATTGGGGATTACTTCGACGCGCGCCTTCGGCTGCAGTTGCAGTGCGGCTTGTTTCATGCCCTCTGTCAGAGTGACCGTCTGTCCGCGTGCCAGGTTGCGCCGCTGGATAAAACGCAGCAGCCCGGCGAGCAGGCCCGGCTTCATACGTTTGAGCGCTATGCCGAGGTCCGGGTGAACGTCGTGCAACACGTAGATGTAGCGCCGCCCGATCCACGACAGCCACCAGCCGACCAAACCCAGCGTCGGCGGGCTGCTGGGCATCAGTAACACGCCGCCCGAAAGCAGCGCGCGCCAAAACGCCAGCTTGGTCAGCCACCATGCGGCAAACGCCCGGCCGATGAGCGACTTCCCGCCGCGCGGCGCCCACATGCGGCGGATCTCAACACCGTCCACGGTTTCTCGCGACGGGGCTTTCGCGGTGACACCCTGGTAGCGAGGGCGCCAGGTCAGCACGCGCAGCGGGTGCCCCAGCTTGACCAACTCGCGCGCCAGCAGGCTGAACAACTGCCCGTCGGCCGCCACATCCGGCGGATAATAAGGAAGAAGCATGGTTACGCGTCTGGCCATGCGCACCACGAAACCAATAAGCCGCGAAAAGCGAAACTGCCTTTGGAACCACAGAGGGTTACGGAGCGCCACGGAGAAAAGCAAAAACTTGGCCACGCGAAGGCGCTAAGGCGCGAAGAACTACTAACAGCCCCGGCTCCATGTGAAGGAGGCAGTTCCTTTGCGCCGTCGCGCCTTCGCGTGGATTTGCAGTTGCAGTTCTTCGTGGTCCTTCGTGGTTTCCCGCTTTTGTGCTTTTGTGTTTTCGTGGCTATCCTCCCACCATGATCGAACTTCCGAACGAACGCATTCTGGTAACCGGCGGGGCCGGCTTCCTGGGCCGACACCTGTGTGACGCGCTGCGCGGACTGGGCTGCCGCAACCTGTTCACGCCGCGCTCAAGCGACTACGACCTGGTGAACCGCGAGGCCGTGAAGCGCATGTACGCTGCCTTCGAGCCGACGGTGGTGATTCACCTGGCGGCGCGCGT
>JAGQRI010000380.1 GCA_020425515.1 Planctomycetota bacterium
TGCGTCCCGTACGCGTGAGACGGATCTTGACCATGCGTAAAGCCTCCAGCGCCCTGCGTGCTCATGTTCTGCCCGCCTGCGCAAGACAAATGACCGGCCATCCCGGCCGATCTGCGAAACGGGCGCGAAAGGGTAACGGGGCAAGGGGGCCTATGCAAGGGGCCGCCGGAAAACTGTTTCGGTGATTTCAATCGGAAGTGAGGGCGGGTTCGCGCGTCGATTTTGGATTTTGGATTGTCGATTTTGGATTGTCCCGCCGGGTACGCGGTGGGGGCTGTTGAATCCAAAATCCAAAATCGGAAATCCAAAATCCCCCTCAGGGTTTCCAGTCCTTCGGCAGGCGGTTCTTCGGCGCGCGGGTCTGGTCCAGGTCGAACAGCGCCTCGAACTCGTCGTTGCTTTCCGCCAGGCTGTCCAGGTCCTCGCCCTTGGCGCCGGGCGTCTGGATCGTGCCGTCGAGCAGCCCCCGCAGCAGGTTCGATGACTTGCCGTCTTCGCCGAATTCGAGCCCCGTCAGCCCGGGCAGGTTGCTGAACAGCAACTTGACGTCGATCAGCCCGCCGCCGCGGTTTTTCAGACCCGCCAGGATTTCCCGGGCACGGCTGAAGGCCTCGCACAGGCTGTCCACTTCCTCGAGGTCGCAGCCTGACTGGAAGGCGACTTCCTGGCGGCGCAGCTCGGTCATTTCTTCGGGGCGGTTGCGCTCAGTGTCTTTGAGCACGCCGGAAATGCGCTCGAGGCGCTCGATATGTTCTTCGATGTCGTTTTCGAGTTCGTGGATGAAGTCGTTCAGCATGCTCGGGTCGAGCTTCAGGCGGGCGTCTTCAAGGGCCTGTTTGACCTGGTCGTTCAACTGCATCTGACGCAACTCTTTCATCGAGTCGATCAGCATGTCGAGGTTGAATTCTTCCGCGTCCACCGCTGCCTCCGTCCAGTCGTGACAGTATAGCGAACACCCCCCGGTATGTGTCCACCACCCACACCAAACGATTCGTTTATGAAGAATGTTTCAGGAGGCGGGAGGCGGGAGGCGGGACGAATGTTTGTGTTCAGTGGATCCGCGTGGCACAGGCAATCTTGCCTGTGGGGCTGAGCGAAGCGAGGCCCGTTTCGTCGCGGCAAAACCGCCGCGACCACAGACAGGATTGTCTGTGCCACGCGTCTATCGTTGTTGCAGACGGAAACTGAATACAAGGAAGACCCCCGGCGAACCAATCCACCGGGGGCACCTGAAGCCAACTACCAACTACCTGCCCCGCCTACTTGTGCTTCCCCTCCATGCGCTGGTGACGGTAGTACGTCTCCAGCGTCAGGCAGTTGATCGCCGTGGCGTACACGCGACCGCCCGCCGCGCCCCAGGCCCCGACCGGGTCCCAGCTTCCGTATTCATCCAGCAGCTTCGGGTCGGTCAGCCCGGCCTTCCGGTCGGCTTCGCTGTAGCCGCGCTGGTGCTCGGTCAGCGTGCTGGACATGGCCTTCTGCCAGCGGTCCCAGGCGGGGCCGCCCGTCTGGTACAGCGCGAGGCTGGCGTAGTACCAGTAGTAGTAGTCGATCTTTTCCTTCGTCCACTCGGGCAGGAAACCTTTTTCGGTGCAGGCCTTGGCCATGTCGCGGATGTCGCGGTCATTCAGGTCGCGCTTGCCCATGAACAACATGCTCATCACGTAGATCGCGTCCATTGACGGGTTGTGGTCGTACTCGCCCATGGCCGAGCGCAGGCGGGCGTTGTTGCCGCCGGGCGCGTTGTAGCCGCACTTCATGTAGCCGTTGGAATCGACGGTGACGGTCTCGAACCAGTTGGCCGCGTCGTCGTAGCACTTGCTGCTGTCGAAGTGCACGCCCGCCAGCTCGCAGGTGTGCAGCGTCAGCACCATCCAGCCGCTGACCGAGGTGTCGTTGAAGGCAGGCTGCACGCCGTAGCGCCATCCCATGCCCGGGTTCTGCGCCTTGAGGATGAAGTCGGCGGCGCGCTGGACCATCGGGCGCAGCAGGGCGTCGCCGGACAGCCCGTACAGCTCGGCGACGGCCATGGTGCAGATGGCGTGGTTGTAGACGAACTGGTCGTCCTGCTTGTCGCCGAAGCAGCCGTCGTTGTCCTGCACCTTGCGCAGGTACAGCAGCGCCTGGCGCAGGGTGCGGCGATAGATCGAGGTCTTGTGGTCGTAGCCGGGGCCGCTGAACGCGAGCATGGCCAGCCCGGTCAGCCCGACGTCGCAGGTGGCTTCCCAGCCGGTGTCGCCGTCCGTCTTGCCTACGTTGACGAACTCGATGTTGTGGGTGTGCTTCGCGCCTTCGCGGGTGCTGTCTTCGCCGAATGTGGTGGCGCTCCAGTAGCCTTCGCGGTTCTGGTGATCGCGCAGCCATTCGAGCGCGGCCTTGGTTTGCGGGTCCTGGGGTTTCCTGCCGCTGGGGTTGGCGTAAGGGCGTTTGCGGAAGTAGCCGCCCGTGCCGCCCGGGCCGTCGCCGCCGCCGCTGTTGGGGCCGAGCCCGACTGACGAGTTGCTGTTGTCGCGGTTCGGCACCGGCGAATCGACTTCGGAGTCGGCGTCGTTCGGGTTTTCGGCGAGGTCGTGGTTGGGGCTGTCGGTCGCGTCCTCGGCGTGGTCGTCTTCATCGGTCTGGACGCGCTGGTCTTCAACCGGCTCGCGTTCGATTTCGGATTCGTCGGGCAGGATGACTTCCCGTTCCGGTTCCTGGATCGGCATGGGCGGGTCGCTGATGACCTGGGTTGAGGTCTGCATCACCATCGTTTCAGGCGCCTGCTGCGCCGTCGGCATGATGAACCACGCCACCAGCAACAGGATCGCGTGCACGGCCAGTGCGATCGCGACCCAGGGCACGCTGGCGACGGCGCCCAGTTCCTTGTCGGGAGAATGTTCGGGATCCTGAAAATCAGGGTCGGGCTGCACCTGCAACCCAGCATCGCTTGCCATGGCAGTTCCTTGAATCCTCGGAACCGACCCCGGGACGGGTTTGAACCCTGGCAAACATGCAAACGGGGACGCGGCGGGAAAGTTCGATTTCAGAGGTCAGAGATCGGAGGCCAGAGGTCAGGGATGCTGGCTCGATTGCTTTTCCCTGACCTCCGACCTCTTTCCAGCCTCAATCCCTTCGGAACCACCGCGCGGTCGGCCGAACCCGGCCGGTCAGTCCACCATGCCGTTTTCGTTGGCGGGGTTTTCGGGGATCTTCTGGCGGATGGTCCAGTGCTCGACGATCTTGCCGTTCATGACGCGGAACAGGTCGTACATCGCCAGCTCGGCCCCTTCGCGGTCGCCCTTTGACTGCACCAGCACGAAGTTCCCGGCGCCCAGCACGCGGCGCACGTCGTAGTTGTACTGCTTGCCGAAGTTGCGCGCGTGCTTGAGGGCGTTGCCCCAGGCCGTCGCGCCGTCGGCGATTTCCGGGTCGTGCTGCACGAAGTTTTCGCCGTCGAGGTACTCGGCGACCTTCGAGACGTTGCCGTTCACCAGCACGTCGTCGACGAACTTGCGCACCAGCTTCTTGTTCTCGTCGGTCTTGTTCAGCTCGACGGCGCCCGCGGCCCCGTCGGTTTCGGTGTGCCCGTTGACGCTGCGCTCGGCGGGGGCTTTGACGCCGTCCCAGTGCTCGACGAGCTGGTGGTCCACGACGCGGAA
>JAGQRI010000381.1 GCA_020425515.1 Planctomycetota bacterium
GTGGTCGAAGGCGCCGAGTTCGCCGACTACTTCTGGCCTGCCATGGACCAGTACCTCGAGTGCAGCCACGAGTACTACCGCACCAAGGGCCAGTTCACGCCGAACGTGCTGATCCGCCTGGCGAGCGGCGGCTTCATCGGCGGCGGTCTGTACCACAGCCAGACGATCGAGGGCAGCCTGTGCAACATCCCGGGCGTGCGCATCGTGTACCCGACCTTCGCGGACGACGCCTACGGGCTTGCGCGCACGGCCATGCAGAGCCGCGGCCCGACCATCTTCATGGAGCCCAAGGCGCTCTACAACGACCCGCGCACCCGCTGCCGGATCCCGGAAGGGTTCATGGTCCCGTACGGCAAGGCCCGCGTCCGCCGCGAAGGCACCGACGTAGTAGTGTTCAGCTACGGCAACGCGCTATTGATGGCCCTGAAGGCGGCGGAAGAACTTGGAGCCCGAAGCGTAAGCGAAGGGGCAGAAGGCAGTACCCAAGCCCCAGGCCCCAAGCCCCAAGCCCCAATCTCCGTAGCGGTGGTGGATTTGCGCAGCCTGGTCCCGCTCGACACGGACACGATCCTCGAGTGGGTCAAGAAAACCGGGCGCGTGGTAGTAGCCCACGAAGGCCCCGAGTTCGGCGGCTTCGGCGGAGAAGTAGCCGCCTGGATAGCCAAACACGCCTTCGAGTACCTCGACGCGCCGGTAGAAAGGGTAGGAGCCAAGTACGCCCCAATCCCCTTCAGCACAGCCCTGGAACCAGCCATCCTGCCCCAGCCCCACGACGTGGCCACAGCGATCGAAACGGTCACACGTTATTAGGCAAACTACGAATCATGACGTTGAGCAAGTCGGGATTTGGCAACGTGTCAGGTGTGAAACATGTCGGTCGATGAACGATTGGAAAATGCGCGACTGGCTTTGAACGAAGGCGAAATCCGAACTGCCGTCGGTCTTCTCGACTCGATCATTGAGGACGACCCTGATCAAGTTGACGCACTCCGTATGAGGGGGCACGTCTTCGCCGACTACGGCTATTGGCACGATGCGATCAAAGACCTCAATAAAGTACTGCAGGCTAATCAGGCAGATATTGAATCGCTTTATCTGCGGGCAATTTCCCGGGCATCCATCGGCTCACACGGTGCCGCACTGACTGACTGGAATAGCCTGTTCAAGATATTGAGTGACGGCGGGGCAATTCTGCAAAGTGGCAGCCAGCCGAGCATGACGGACGTGCGAGCCGGGCGCGCTCAGACTCGGGCGATGCTCGACGATGCTGTCGGCGCTTTGGAAGACGCCGAACAGGCCATCGCACTGGACCCTGAAAATGCTGCAAGATACGCAACCCTGGGGGATGTCTACTCGGCAGACTTCAAGTGGCTGGACGGCGTGAAGGCGTACGCCAAGGCAATTGAACTCGATCCGACGAACGCCAGCTACTACGGGCTTCGGGCACGCTGTCTGAGCAACAGTGGCGCGCGACGACAGGCCATCGCTGACCTTGAGCAAGCGCTCCTCGTGGAACCGGACGCGGCCTGGATGGTTGCCAATCTTTCACAGGAACACTTCACACTGGGGAACTTTGCCAGATCCGAAGAACTGGTAATTAGAGCGCTTGAGTTGGACGATGGATTGGGGTTTGCGCACTCCCAATTGGGGCTGGTTCTGTCTGTGAAGGGCGATTGGCGACGTGCGGTCGAAGAAGCGGAACGCGCAGTGGCTCTGGATGACGATTTCCCGGTCCTCTACGACGCGGCTTGTGTGTACGGCAGATGCCTAAAGCTTGATGACGTCGAGCGAGAAGAAGAATTCCTGCAAAGAGCAATCAGCCTAGTGGATCGCGCTTTCGAAAATGGTTGGAAAGACCTGGAGCACACCTGCATTGACGAGAGCTTTGAAGTGATCAGGGAGCGCCCTGAATTCCAGAGACTGATTGCCAAGTGGCGAGGTGCGAGCAACTGAGACGAAGGGAAAACGCTCAATAGAGGCATTCGCCCACGGCACTCGCCGTGGGCTTGTTGTTGGGTAGAATCCGGGCATGGCTGAACATCGCATGGATGCGCCTGCGGGCTGGCGGGATATGGACGACCAGGACCTGGTCGAGTTGGTCTGTGAAGACCTGCACACCTGGCTCGATGGCGGGTTCTATGACCCGACTTCCGGCCCGAGCTTTCAGGAGCCCACGCCCGGGCAGGCCGGGCTGTTCGCCCTCTGGCGCTTTGAGCGGAGCATGTGGTTCGAAGGTGTCGAGACCACACTCCGGAACAGCGACGGCGTCTTCCTGCCTGCGGCCATGGAGGCCTACAAGCGGTTCGGCATTCCGAGGTGCGAGGAAGTAGCCCGCAGGATCATCGAATTCGCCAAGCTCACGCCGTATCCGTACGACCAGTCTGAGCGCCAGCAGCGCTTGCCCGATGGCGGTGAGTTCAGCGACCAGTACGACGAGTTGTATGCGGCATTCGAGAGCGCGATGGAAGACGCCAAGCCGCACCCGGCCGACTACATCCGTGCGCATCCGGATGAGTTTTTCTCGTAGCGCAGGATCACCACAGGCGATGTTGCTTGGGCAATGCACTGCATTGCCGGCAATGCCTGCACCGGCCGTGTGCGTCCCGCGCACGGCAGCGCCGCGAGCAAGATGCTCGCAGCCGGTGCAGGCAGGATGCCTGCGCTACGTTGACCTACTTGAAGATCATCATGAACGCGGTGTAGGCGATGGCGCCGACTGCGAAGATGACGAACGCGCCGAGGACCAGCAGGAACGGGCTGAACACCAGCATCCAGGCCGTGTTCACCCAGGTCTTTACCGGGGTTCCTCTGGGCAGCCTCAGGATGCGGTTGTGCGGGTCCTTGTACATGCGCCCAGACTAGCCCAACCACCCGCCCGCCGCGCATACAAACTTTGTCGCACTTTGGAGCCGTCACCGGCTATCATCCGGGCTTGCGGAAACGATACGCCTGAATCCACGCGAGGAGCGGCGATGAGGATCTGGCAGGACGAACCCGAAAAGGACAAGCCGCTTTGCCCGATCCTGGTGCGGCTGGTTTGCATCCTTTCTTTCGTCGCGGGCTGCCTGGGTTTGCTTTTCGCCGTCGCCTATGCCTTCCGCGAGGCGCCCTTCCGGCAATTCATCGGCGTCATTCCGTTGTGGGTGTCGGTCCCGCTCGCGCTGCTGGGCCCGGCCGGGGTGGTCACCACGGTCCGCTACGCCCTGAAGAAACCCTGCTGGATGCTGGAGAAGCGCGACGGCCAGAGCAACATCGACGACCGCGTCGATTTCTAATAGGCCCGCCCGGGAACAACCATGGAAGAGCCTGTTGCGTTGACCATCGACTACCGCGCCGCCGATTTCGTTTCGGCCGTGCGCTGGGTGGCGCTGCGTGGCCCGCGACCATACCTCGTTTTCGCTCTGCTGGGCGCGGGCGGCTTCCTGTTGGGATACAGCGTCTGGGTGAGCGGCAGCCCGGAGCTTGGCCGGGCTCTGATGATTGTCGTCCCGTTCGCCTTGCTGCTGGGCTTCGCTCTCATGCTGCTGCGGATTGTCCGCCACGGGCGGATGGCCTTCGAGGCGAACCAGACTTACCAGTACCCGATTCACTGGCTGCTGAGCACGCACGCGTTGAACATCCAGGGCAAGGGGATCACGGCTACGCTGGAGCTCAACAACTACATCCGAGCGGACGAGACCGCCGAGGGTTTCCTGCTGTGGCAGACGCCGCAGATCTACAACTACCTGCCGAAGCGCGCGATCCCGGACCACGCAACGCTCGAGCGCGTTCGCGACATCATCCGCACGGGGCTGCCCGGCACCGCGAAGATCGACCTGCGCAGTGATTGAAGCGGGTGGCATGGCCGCCCTCGGCCATGTCTGCGGATTTCCACGGGCGGGGCGCCCGTGCCACGTTTCCTGTCGATGTCGCGGGTGCTTGTACGCTCATGGGGTCTTTTGATTAGGAGAATCCCATGAGTAATGCGAAGTTTCGAAAGCCGGCCGGCGACCCTAAGCCGGAAACGCGCGTGCCCGAGGCGCTGCTGGGCCAGGGCCTGAAGGAAAACCCGGCGCCGTTGGCCGACCCCGACGACCCGATGCCGGACACCCTGGCGCGGCGCCTGCTCGCGAACGCGGCCATGCTGATGAACCACATCGCCAACCTGTGCGGGCACGCCATGGACGCGATCCCGGAAGGCACGGCCGACCGCAAGTTCGCCGTCGAGGTCATTGAGGAAGCGCAGCAGATCGCTGACGGGAAAGAGGGGCGCATCAAGCGCGCCCAGCCGCACGCGCTGACGAACCTGATGCGGATTGCGATCTCGGCCTCGCGGCTGATGGAAACCATGCTGCACGCAACCAACCCGGGGCTGTTCGCGCAGAAACCGGACACGACCAAGAAGGCCTTCGATGCGCAGAAGCAGGCGCAGGAAATGGCCGAGAACATCGAGACCAGCTTCGCGACGTAGTGTGAGCGCGACGCGGCTCCCAATCAGTGAGCCCGAAGCGTAAGCGAGGGGCAGCAGTGCGAAGCACCGGAAGCATTGCCGCTAGCTGACGCGTCGTGCTCTCAAACGCTCCCCCGCGCTTGCGGGGCGTTGGTGATTTGAGCGATCCCGCCGGGAGCCCTGATTTTGGGGCTTCGCGGCGGCTTTTTTGTGCGTTCGATTGCCGCGCGCGGGACGCGCACGACCGGTGCAGGCTGGAAGCCCACACCACGTTCCGATTTCGGCAACTTTTTTCGCCGCGCCTGCCTACAATGCGGGCGATGAAGAAGGCTGCGAAGATCTACCTGTTCGGGCTGGCGCTGATCACCGTGGCGGCCGTGGTCACGCTGCTGGTGCTGCCGAACGACTGGCAGGCCGGCGGCAGCGTTGAGATCAAGGCGCCCGCGCCCAAGGTCCACCCGTACGTCAACTCGTTGAAGAACTGGCAGCGGTGGGCGATCGGCGACATCAAGGCCGAGGACCCGGACGCCGAGATCACCTTCAGCGGCCCCGAAACCGGCGTCGGCGCGACCATGAGCTGGAGCAGCGAGACGATGGGGCGCGGGCACTACACCATCACCAGGTCGGACCCGGGGGAAGGCGTCTGGTACGAGGCCGCGCTGCAAGGCGACGAGGTCAACAGCCACGGGCATTTCACCTACGTGAAGACCGCCGACGGCACGCGCGTGACCTGGTTTGAAGACGGCGCGCTGCCCGGCGTGCTGGGCGGCTTGCAGGCAGGCCCGGTCGGCGACGCGATGACCAAGCTGCACGAGGATCGCCTCGCAAAGCTGAAGGCGCTGGCGGAAGGGGAACAGAGCCTCAAGCCTTGACCCGGGCGCGTGTAACGGCAGTCTGTGCAGCGGTGGCGAGTGCGGTAGAATGGTGCCACCGGAGGGGCGAGCATGTCCGACGAATTCACCGCTTCCGCGTTCATACCCGCGATGCCGATGGCCGTGTACCTGGCCTGGCTCGACGGCGTCAAACACGCCGAGATGACCGGCGCCGACGCCCACTGCGAGCCGCTGATGAACACGCCCTTCGACGCGTGGGACGGCTACATCCACGGCATGAACCTCCATCTCGATCCCGGGCGCCACATCGTCCAGAGCTGGCGCACGGCCGAGTTCCCCAGCGATGCGCCTGACTCACGCGTCGAGGTCAGCCTGCAGCCGGAAGGCAACGGCACGCGTTTGACGCTGCGCCACACCGGCATCCCCGAAGGGCAGGCCGAGTTGTACGAACGCGGCTGGCATGACCACTACTTCAGGCCGATGCAGGAGTACTTCATCCATGCCGGGATTTCGGGCGTGCCGCTCGGCGCGCGCGTGACCGAGGTGATTCGCAAGGTCCAGAGCGGTGAGGCCGCGCCAAGCCAGAGCCACGCCGACCAGTCGCGCCCGAGCGACTTCGCGGACAGCAGCCCGAGCGAGCATCACATTGATGAGGTCTCGCCGCCGAACGTCGGCAGCACACCCGACCCGATTGACCCGTTCGATGAGCCGGATGAAGAGCCCGAGCAGCCGCCCACCGACTACGGCACGCCGGCCGACCAGGTTGTAGCGAGCGAGCCGGTAGTCGAAGAGGTCAGCGAGGAAACCGCCACGGAAGGCCCTGTGCCCGATGAGCAGCCGGCGGCGGCGAACGCCAGCGGCTTCGAACTGGCGGACGATGAAGAGGAAGAAGAACCGATCACCGAGCAGACCAAGCCGGACGACTTCTGGAAGCACCTCGAGCCGCCGACGGAAACGAAGCAGGAAGAGCCCG
>JAGQRI010000009.1 GCA_020425515.1 Planctomycetota bacterium
TCTTGTCGATGTCGCGGCAGCAGACGATCTCTACGCCGCCTTCGGTCTGCTGGTCGGCCTGCACCGTGGTAACGCCGCCCATCCAGGACATATGCGCCTGGCCGTTGGCGATCGCGGTTACGGACGCCGCATAGTTCTCAACGTGCATGTACTCGACCGGCATGCCGATCTTGCCTTCGAGGTACTTGGCAATATTGCCGAAGTGTTCTTTCAGCTTGTCCGCGTTGTCGTCGGGAATCGCGGTGATGATCAGCTTCTCGGGGGTCTTGCCGCCGCTTGCGCTGTTGCCGCCGGTTGCGTTGTTGGCAGGGCCGCAGGACGCGACGGCGAAAATGCCGGCCACGGCAATCATCAGACAAAGGATTCGTTTCATTACGCTCTCCATAGCTAAGTGTATGGACGGTTGCCCGCCCGCCTGGGTTTGTACCGGGGGTATGCTCAGAATTGGGTCTGCTGGGATGATTGGGCGGCGCCGCGAGGCCCCAACCGGGGCTGATCGCAGACGCTACCGACCGGCAGCGATGGTGGGCACTCACGTGAAACCGGCGCGGACAACGTCCGCGCTGACGACGTTCGCTGCTCACGTGAAACCCGCAAATTGCGACGGAAGCCCGCTTCGGGGCGCGTCCGGAATGGCCGTCGCATGCGTGAGTTGCTGCACAGTTCGCCTATGCTAGTCGTCCTCTAAGTGGCCGCAAGCGCAATCGCCTTACAATAATTCGCCCGCAAACCCGCCCTACAGGCAGGCGCAGCGCAGATCGCGCAGGGCGTAGCGGCCGGCCTCAGGCAGCCCCTCGCGGATGTTTTCCTCGCTGAACGGCACGCGCGGAAGCAGGTCTTCGGGCAGCGACTCGCAGGGGCCGGCGGGCTCAACGACGCCTTCACTGAGGATGCGCACCTGGGCCGCCGCCACGACAGGCACGCGCATTACCAGCTCGGCGCCGAACGCGAACAGGCGGTGGAACCAGATCGGCATGCGGAACGTAATCGGCTTGCGCCCGACCACTTTCGCCACGCGCATGACGGCCTCGGGCAGCGACAGCACTTCGGGGCCGGTGACGTTGAAGGTGCGGTTGTTGAGGCGCGGGTCGGTGAGGCCGGCCGCGAGCAGCTTCGCCATGTCGCGCCCGTGCAGCGGGGCGACGTCCTGGTCGCGCAGCCCGACGAAGGCGAAAACCGGAAACGTAAGGAACGCGCGCTTGAGGTGGTCGAGCATATGGTCGCCGTGCCCGTAGATCACGCCCGGCTTGTAGATCGTGTAGTCAATGCCGCCGTTGCGCACGATCTGCTCGGCGGCGAACTTGCTTTCTTGATAGTCGGAGCCGCAGCGCGGGCGGGCGCGCAGGAAGCTGACCAGCGTCAGGTGCCGCACGCCGGCGGCCTTCGCGGCCTCGACTACGTTGCGCGTACCCTCAATGTGAACCTTGTGGTAGGTCTGGTCGCCGATCTCGCGGTTGATGCCGGCCGCGTGAATGACGGCGTCGCAGCCCCGGAAGGCTTCGCGCAGGGCGCCAAGGTCCCCCACGTCGCCGCCGTTGCGGCGGGAAAGTTGCACAGCCTCGTGGCCGTGTTGCCGCAGGTACTTTGCGGCCTCCACACCGACGAAACCGTTGCCGCCTGTGATCGCGACTTTCATGGTTTGAGTGTACATCGATTGAGGCCGCAATGGGCGGTCAATGATATTCGACCCCAGCCCTCGCGGGCTGGGCTTTGATGGTTGCTACACCGGGAACTTGCCGGGTTCGATCTCGGCGAGCATGTAGTTCTCGTATGCCACCGGCGAGCCGGCCTGGCGCCGGAGTTGCGCGAGTTGCCCCACGTGGGTCATGGCGTCGGCCAGCGGGCCTTGCAGCAGCACGTGCAGCGTCAGCGCGCGTCCTTTGACGTCGCCCGTCAGCTCGGATTTCTGCAGGTGCATGTCGACGATTTCGAGCAGCTTGCCGAAGGTCGAAAGCTCGGCCTCGGGCTCCGTGGGCGACATCGGCACGATTGAGCCCTTGTCGAACGCGCGCACCACGAAACGCAGCAGGTCGTTGACGTGGTGGATGATCTCCACGGCGCTGCGCCCGTCCCCCGCGGGCAGGTAGGTGTAAAACGACTTCGGGGCGTCACGAACGACGCCCCGAAGCCTGTAGTTCAGAGTGGCAAGGAATTGGCGGATCGTGTCGCGATCGCTCATGATCCTAGGCCGATGCCGTGGCGGGTTGCTTGAACTGGTCGGCCACGACCTTGCCGGCTTCCTTGAACACAGTGGTGATCTCGTCGGTCAGTTCCTTCTTGACCCGGATCGCCTCCATGGTGCCGGCCTTGTTGGTGGTCAGGTATTCGATGTAGGCCTTCTCGTACTTGCCGACGTCGTCGACCGCGATTTCGTCCAGCAGCCCGTTGGTGGCGGCCCACAGGATCGCAACCTGGTTCTCGACCGGGTTCGGCTGGTACAGCCCCTGCTTCAGCACCTCGACCATGCGCTGGCCGCGCGCGAGCTGGGCCTGCGTCGCTTTATCCAGGTCCGAGCCGAACTGAGCGAACGCTTCCAGTTCACGGAACTGGGCGAGGTCGAGGCGCAGGCGACCGGCCACTTTCTTCATGGCCTTGATCTGCGCGTTACCACCCACGCGCGACACCGAGATGCCGACGTCAATGGCGGGGCGCACGTTCGCGTAGAAGAACTCGGGCGTCAGGTAGATCTGCCCGTCGGTAATCGAGATGACGTTGGTCGGGATGTATGCAGACACGTCACCGGCCTGCGTTTCGATCACCGGCAGCGCGGTCATGCTGCCGCCGGTCTGCGGGTGCATGCGCAGTTCGTGCCCGTCACCCGCCGTCTTGAGTGCTTCCTCTGCGGCCTTCTCTTCGTGCGGGGTGCGGTTGCCGTAACGCTTGCCGTCGACACCCTCGGTGGTGTCCCAAGGGGCATCGTTCTTCACGACGATGAACTCTTCCTTCAGCTTGGCCGAGCGCTCGAGCAGGCGGCTGTGGCAGTAGAAGATGTCGCCGGGGAAAGCCTCGCGCCCCGGCGGGCGGCGCAGCAGCAGCGACATCTGGCGGTAAGCGACGGCCTGCTTGGACAAGTCGTCGTAGACACACAGGGTGTCGCGAATCTGTTGCGGCTTGTCGGTTGCGTACATGAAGTACTCGGCCAGGGCGGCGCCGGCGTACGGCGCGAGGTACTGCAGCGGGGCCGGGTCCTGCGCGTTGGCGCTGACGACGATGGTGTAGTCCATCGCGTTGTGTTCTTCGAGCGTCGCCACAACCTGGCGCACGGTGGACGCCTTCTGGCCGATGGCGATGTAGACGCAGATCACGCCCTTGCCGCGCTGGTTGATAATCGTGTCGATCGTGACGGCGGTCTTGCCCACCTCGCGGTCGCCGATCACCAGCTCACGCTGGCCGCGCCCGACTGGGATCATGCTGTCGATGGCCTTGATGCCGGTCTGCAGCGGGACCTTCACGGGCTGGCGCGCTTCGATGCCGGGCGCCTTGAACTCGATCAGTCGGCTGGTGGCGCTTTCGATCGGGCCCTTGCCGTCGATCGGCTGGCCGAGCGGGTTCACCACGCGCCCGAGGAAGCCGGCGCCGCAAGGGATCGAAAGAATCTTGCCGGTGCGCTTGACCTGCTGGCCTTCCTTGATGGTAAGGAAGTCGCCCATGATCACGATGCCGACCGAGTCTTCCTCGAGGTTGAACGCGAGCCCGTAGGCGCCGTTTTCAAACTCGACCATTTCGTTGGCCTGCACGTTTTCGAGCCCGTAGACGCGGCAGATGCCGTCGCCGACCTCGAGCACGGTGCCGACCTCTTCCATGCCGATCTCTTCGCCGAAGCTCTCGATCTGCTTGCGGATTACCGATGTGATTTCGTCAGAACGCAGTTCCATTTGTTTACCTTGCTAGTGCGCGTTTGCGCGTTATTCAGACGACTGGCTTTCGTCAAAAGCCTTCTTTGCTTCTACATACCTCGGGTCATGGTCGGCCCCGGCCGGCGGCGCCGTCTTGCTTTTATCAGCCCAGTAATCGCGCTTGAAAACGCTGTATCCGGTCAGCGCGGATTCCGGGTGACCGTACTTGATGTGAAGATTCTTGTAGGTCATGGCCTTGAACATGTGCACCATGGCCTCGACGTAGTTGTCCTTCGTCTTGTCTGACTTGAACTTTCGCCAGGCGGGCTCAGCCAACTTCACTTCAGCCTCGAACTCTTTTGCCTGACTTGGTCCGGTCGGCTTCTTGCCATTGGATTCAGGCGTTTGCGTAACCGGCTTGCTGTTGGACTTCGGGGGCGCCTGGTAGTCACCGCCGCCGCAAGCGCCCGTGACGAGCAGCGCCAGCGTGAAAATGATTGCGGTTGCGTACTTCATCTCCCCTCCTTGTTTGAACTGCGGACAGCCACGCGGGGCTGCCCCTACTTCTCAAGCGCCATGGCCAGGTGGTTCAGCCTTGTGCGCAGGGTGTTGTCGATCAACTTGTCGCCGAGGCGCACGCGCGCGCCGCCCAGCAACTCGGGCTTGTTGTCATAGTGCAGCACGATTTCCTTGCCGCCGGACGCCGCCGAAAGCTGCTGCTTCAGGCTGTCCAACTCGGCCTGGTTGAATTCGCTGCCGGATTCGACCCAGGCGTGGACGCGGTTCTCGGCCTGGTCGCGGTACATCCCGAACGACTGGACGATGTTGTCAAACTGCGGCTCGCGCCCCTTCTGGATCACGACTTTCACGAAGTTGACGACCTCGGCGCAGGCCTTTCCGCCCAGCGCCTCGTCCATCGCCTTGATCTTCACGGCACGCGGCACACGCGGGCTGGTGAAGAAGTTACGGAAAGTCTTGTCGCTGTAGGCCTCGTAAATCGCCTCGAGCCCCTGTTGCACGTCGCCGATGACCCCGCGCTCGCGCGCGGTTTCATACAGCGCGACGGCATACATGCGCGCTACTGGATCTGACGGGTTGGTAGCCATTGTGCTCGCTTCGCGAGCGGATTCAGGATTTTGGATTCAGGATGCAGTCCTGCTGAATTCTGAATTCCCAATTCTGAATTCGCCCTCCCTAGTTGTTCATCGTTCCCGCCGCGGAGATGGCTTCCTGGGCCAGCTTGCGGTGGTCTTCATCCTGCAGCGACTTCTGCAACACGCGGCTGCTTGCCAGCAGTGCCAGTTCGACCGCCTGCTCGCGCAGCTCTGCCTGGGCCTTGCGCGTAAGCTGTTCCACTTCCTTCTGGGCGCGCTCGCGGGTTTCCTTCGCGGCCTGCTCGGCCTCGGCGGAAATGCGACCCGCCGCCTCACGCGCCGCCGCGGTTGCCTCGTCGGTGATCTTCTTGGCATCGGCGTGGGCGTTGCGCATCATTTCTTCGTGCTTGCGCAACAGCACCTCGGCCTCGCTGCGGACCTTGTCGGCCTTGTCGAGCGCATCCTGGATACGGTCCTGGCGCTCGCCGAGTTGCTTCAGCATCACGGGCAGCACCTTCCAGCCGACGATCAGGAGGATCAGCCCGAAGGTGACATACTCCCAGAACATCAGGTTGCCCATGTACGTCAGCACGCCGTCCTCCGACTGCGGGCCTTCGCCGTGGCCTTCCGCCGCGAGCAGCATGGGCGCGAACGTGGCGCACACCATGAACAGAGTCAGCAATGTCTTTGCGTTGAAGCGCATGTTGTTTCCTCGGGTCCGGGCCGCGGGGCGGCGCCTGGCGCCGCCCCGTGACTACCAGCGTTTGCTACTCTTTGGCCTTCTCAAACGGAGCCTTGAGAACTTCGACCGACTGATCGCCCGAGGGGATCTTGCCGCCGGCGAAGATCATGGCCAGAAGGCACACCACCACCGCGAACAGCGCAACACCTTCGATGAAGGCCGCCGTCACGATGGTCAGGCCGCGAATGTCAGCCGTGCTTTCGGGCTGGCGGGCGATGCCCTCCATGGCCTGGCCCGCAAGACGACCGATACCGATACCCGCACCGATGGCCGCGAGGCCGGCGCCAATGCCCGCCGCGCCGTACGCCCATCCGAATCCACCAAAATCCATTGTCTCTCCTTACATGCAGCTTCAGTGTACGTGGTTGTTTCCCGTTCTCTGCCAGTAGGCGTCTTCCCGGCCGACGCCCCCCGCGGGTAACGACCCGCGGGCACGCAGATCAATGTTCCGGAACGAGGTACAGCCCCACAAAAATCGCCGAGAGGTACGTGAAAATGTATGCCTGCAGGATCGCCACGAAGATTTCCAGCGCGTACAGGGCGACACCCATCGCCACCGTCGGCACGCCGGTCACGAACCGCCAGCCGGCGATGTCGTGCGGGATCAGCAGGTTGATGAACAGGAACGAAAGCAGCGAGCAGTGGCCCGCCGTCATGTTCGCGAACAGACGCACTGCCAGCGCGAACGGCTTGATGAAAATCAGCGAAGCGAACTCGATGGCGAACAGCATCAGCCAGATCGCCAGGTCCATCGGCGCCCAGCTGAACCTGTAGGGCACCAGGTTCACGAAGAAACCTTTGATGCCCGCGCCGACGCCGCCCTCGACCTTGATGCTCATGTAGAAGGCGCCGACGATATAGACGCCCAGGGTGATCAGTGCCATCGAGCCGGTAAAGGTCAGCGCGCTGCTGGCGGTGGTCGAACCGGGGATCAGCCCCAGCAGGTTCACCAGCGCCAGGAACATGAACATGCATACGAAGAACGGCACGAACTTGTCGGCCAGCCAGTACTTCGGCAGCTCGTCGTGATGCTCGCCTTCTTTGTGCTCGGCGTGGTCGCCGTCACCGTGATGGTGCAGGTGCGGGTTCTTGATACTCGGGCGCACGATTTCGTCGCGGAAGTAAGTGACGATCGGTTCGATGAAGTTGCGCAGTCCTTTCGGCACGCGCGTGTTGCGCACGAAGGTCGCATAGGCGGTGCCGGCGATCATGATTGCCGCTGCGACCCACATCATGATCACGTGCTGGCTGATACACAGAAACGGCAAATGCGCACCGGTGACCGCATGATTCCAGGAGTTCACGAACTCCGCGCCATGGTTGCCCGCGATGCTGGCCCACACCGTGTACCGGTCGTACAGGTGCTCTACCGGGTTGAAACTGTCTGCTTCGGACGCAAGAAACACGCTCGTCTCCGTCTACTGTGCGGCGGCCGCTGATTCCTGTTGCCGGCGAAGCGTTTCCTTCACGAAGGCCAGCATCTGCCAGCCCAGCGAAAGCACCACGCCCGCCATAAATGCCACGGCGAAACCGGCCGGGCTGGCCAGTCCGCTGAAGGCGAGGGCGAAGAAGCCCACCACCAGCAGCACGAGCCGCAACCCGAACCCGCCGTAAATGTGTCCCATCATCGCGCTTTGCGAATCACTACGCATGGCGCGCTTCATGTTGAAGTGACCGAAGATCATCAGCGGCAGCGCCAGGCCGATTCCGGCCGCGAGCCCCGCGACCATGTGCCCGTCCAGCCCCAGCACGGCAACGACACCGCCCACCGCCGCAAGGGCGAGGACAACGAGCGCTACCACTGCGTAAAGCTGCCAGGTCATTTGTCTTTCTTCTCTTTGCTTTCCAGCTTGAAGACCGACTTCACCACGTAGGTCATCGCGCCGACAGCTCCCAGCCCGGCCCCCACCAGAATCAAAGCAGGCGAGGTGCCAAGCCAGTCATCCAGCCAATAGCCGAGCCCAACGGGCAACAGCATGATCAACAGGAACTGCATCCCGATACCGGTATACCGGACATAGTTCCCCATCCCCCGCTGCAGATCGCGCCTGCGTACGGCTTCCGGCGATTGGTCAGACAGCTTCGTCCTGCGAAGCTCGTCCGCCTCCCTCCGGAGCTTTTCGTACTCGTCCGGCGATGGCGGCTCAGGCCGCTTGGCGTCGCCGTTTTCGGGCACTTCGAACCCCTGCTCTGCCCCCTGCGGGGCTGGGAACATAACAGTGACTACCCACCCGGTCAACGGAATAGAAAGCGGGCGTAAGTAGCGATATTTACTAGGGTTAGATGCCCGCCGAAGGTGAGCGATGTTGCAATCGGGGCGGTGTCTTTGTGGCACAGGCAATCCTGCCTGAGCGTGCTGGCTTTCTCAGCACGAATCGTCGCAGCGCGGGCGTCGCGACCACAGACATGATTGCCTGTGCCACGCAAAAGCTACTCGTCCCTCGACAGCGGCGCCACCTGCTGGGTTTCTTCACTGTTCGAGTACAGCTCCCAGAAATGCCCGTAGCCGTACATGCTGATGTAGATCATCACCAGCACCAGCGTGCCCGCCACGTACCACACATAGCGCGCGGCCGGCTGGTTGGTGTGGGCCTCAAGCATGCGCGCCGGGAACCAGATGCCGAGCACGACCGCCAGCATTGTCGCCAGCACGGTAATGATCAGGTGCAGCCACTGCACGTTGCTGAGGAAGGTCAGGATGTCCTGGATGAATGCCATCACGCTTCTGCTTCAGCGGGGCTGAAATCAGGGACATCCAGCATCCCCGCCCGCGCTTCGGCGGTCAAGCGTTCATTCAGGTTCTTGTAGCGGTCAGGCCAGCCGTCCTTGCGCGCCTTGAAGCGGCGGTGCACCCACATGTACTGGTCGGGGTGTTCGCGCACGATGCGCTCGACCCAGTCGCGGTAGTCGCGGATGATCTGCATCGGGTCGGCGTCCGGCCCGTAGTCGTGAAACTCCGGCTCGAGATACCGGAACTGGAAGCGGTCGCCGACGCGCACGCACGCGTGATAGCACAATCGGACCTTGCGCTTCAGCACCAGGCGCGTCCAGTCAGCCTGCCAGGTGCAGGGCACGCCGAAGAAGGTCTCGACGGGCGCGAAGTCGCCGCCGTTCTGGTCGACGATCGTGCCGCACTTGCGCTTCTGCTGGATCGCGCGCAGGTACACCTTGCCGCCTTCGTCCGCGTGCACGACCTCGTTGCCGAGCGCGGCGCGGGATTTGTTGATCCAGCGGTCAAGCAGCGGCGGGCGCACTTCCTTCACGATCAGCATCAGCGGCTTGTGGTCCGCGTCCTGCCCGATGTTGAAGCAGCAGATGTCGAATTGACCCAGGTGCAGGGTCATGTTGAAGCCGGGCTCAATGGCCTTGTACCAGTCGAAGAACGGGTGATCGTCGGCGGTGCCCTCGAAGTACGGGCTCTTGTTCCCCGCCTTGAAGTAGCGAGGCACCAGCAGGTAGTCGAAGAAACTGTAGACGTTGTGTTTGAAGCTGGCCTTCGCGATTCGGTTGCGCTCGGCGAGCGGTTTGTCCGGGAAGCACAGGTCGACGTTGCGCAGGGCGTACTTGCGCAAGCGCGCCATCAGCACCCAGGCGACCGCCGAGATAATGCGCGCCCAGAAATACGCCCAGCGGTGGCCGAAGACCGTCAGCTCGAACGCGACGACGCGCATCCACAGCTCAATGAGGATGCGCGAAGGCGCCCACACCAGCAGCTTCGAACCCAGCCGTTTCTTTTTCTTCTTCTTAGGCATTCCAGTCGTAAATCACACCAACCGCGAAAAGCAAAAGCGGCTTAACCGCTAAGAGCCGATAAGGACCGCGAAGTAGCGGATTCTGTTTCTGCAGTTCTTCGTGGTCCTTCGTGGTT
>JAGQRI010000382.1 GCA_020425515.1 Planctomycetota bacterium
ACGCCGATGTCGATCAGCAGGCCGCCCTTGATCTTCTTGGTGACCTTGCCGCGGACGGTGTCGCCTTCGGAGTGCTTGGCGACGACCATTTCCCAGTTGATCTTGCGGTCGGCCTTGCGCTTCGACAGGCCGATCAGCCCGTCGTCGTTTTCAAGTTCTTCAATCAGGACGGTGACTTCGTCGCCGACCTTCGGTTTTTCGTCGTCGCCGTCGAATTCGCGGCTGCTGATGATGCCGACGGTCTTGGCGCCGATGTCCACGATCACGCGGTCTTTTTCCGCAGTGATGACGCGGCCTTTGACCAGCGAATCCTCGCTGAAGTGGCGGGCGCTGGGGACCAGGTCCTCGAGGGACGGCTCTTTCCAGATGGTTGAGAGTTCGGCTTCGACAACTTCCGCTTTGGGGCCGTAGCGGCGGATCAGCGGGTTAATGGCACGTAATGCTGGCATTCAGGGTTTCCAGACGGAGAGGTTGTTTGCTCCGGCATCGGGCGCCTCTCCTGAACGCGCGGCCGGGGTTTTGAACCTAACCAACGACGGCCTGGCGCCTGCCGGGCTATCGCGCCGTTGATTGGGGCGGGAAGTATAGGCGGCGGGGCGTCACTTGCAAGGTGGAGAACGAATCTACACCGGCGCCAGCGGGCGTCGTTCACCTTCCGGGAGAATGGCCTGGATGGCGTCGCCGGCGCCGACTTGACCCCCCGTAATGACGACTGCCATAACGCCGGCCTTGCGAATCGGATTGCCGTCGCCATCGCGGTCCAGGACAGCCTGCATGAGCCCGGCCTGGATGCCTTCTAGCTGGTGGCAAGGGTTGCGTAACCCGGTGATTTCGACAACGGCCTCGCCACCTATTCGTAGACGCGTGCCCACGGGCAGTGAAAGTAGTCCAATGCCGCGGGTGGTGATGTTCTCGCCCATTTGGCCGGGCGAAAGGTCGAAGCCATTTGCACGCAGCTCATCGTGGAGTTCGGCGTGGATCAGATGCACCTGGCGCAGATTGGGCAGGGACGGGTCGCGAGCCACGCGCGAGCGGTGCTGGACGGTGGCGCCGGCGTGGGCGTCGCCTTCGACGCCGAGACCGGCAATCAGTCTGATGGAGATTCGGTTGTCCTTTCCCACCGCGTGGGAGGGTCTTGCGCTTACGGCAACTACGCTCGCGGCATTCACGCTGTCTTGCCCCCTACGATGACCAGCCCGAGCCAAGCCAGGAACAGCCCGCCGGCGAGGCTTGCACCGATGTTCAGCAGCGCCTTGCCGGGTGACAGTTCGATGGTCTGGCTGGCGAAGGTGCTGAAGGTGGTCAGGCTGCCGCAGACGCCTACCAGCAGCATCAACTGAAGTTCGGCCCCCCACTTTACGCCCTCGCGCCCGAGCAGCCCGATGCCGATGCCGATGGCGAAGCAGCCGATGAAGTTGGCGATCATGGTCGCCCAGGGGAAGGCGGAAGCGAACTTCGGCGCGAAACGTTCCATTCCCACGGCGATGCCGTATCGCATCGAGGCGCCCAGCGCGCCGCCCAGACAGACGAGTGCCAGTTGTTTCACCTTGCCCCCTTTCGGATCAGCTATGTGGACTCTAACTTCTAGCCTGAAATGAACGACACCCCGGATTCACCTCTGATTGACCTGCACAGCCACTCCACCCGTTCGGACGGCGCGTTTTCGCCGACACGGCTGATGCAGGAGGCCGCCAGCCGCGGCGTGAACACGCTGGCCCTGACCGACCACGACACAACCGCCGGTCTCGATGAAGCCGAAGAAGCGGCGCGCGAAAACGGTGTCGACTTTGTGCCCGGCGTCGAGATTACCTGCGAATGCGCCGGTACCGAGGTGCATCTGCTGGGGCTGGGCGTAGACCGGTTGAACCACATACTGTTACAGGTCTGCGGTGACGTGCAGTTGCGCCGCCGTAAGCGATTCTTTGCGATGGTCGAAAAGCTGCGTGCCCATGGCGTCCCGCTGAGCACGGAGACAGTGGAAGACGGCGTCTCGCTCGCGCGCCCCTACCTTGCGCGTCTGATGGTTCAACAGGGCAAAGTGAAAACCTACCAGGAAGCATTCCAGCGCTACCTGCGCAAAGGGTTGCCCGGGTTCGTCGAGCACACGCGCATTCCAATTTCGCGCGCCATTGAAGCGATTCAAACGGCCGGCGGCGTGGCGGTGCTGGCCCACCCCGGCTTGTATCGCAACGGCGACGAGTGCGTGTACGAGGGCGCCAGGCTGGGCATGGACGGCATTGAGTGCTTCCACAGCGACCACGACCACAACACTTCTCAGCATTTCGTCGGGCGCGCCCGCAAGCTTAGCCTGCTTATCAGCGGCGGGGCGGACTTCCACGGCCCGGAGCATCCACGCAGCAAATTCTTCGGCAAGCGCGGCTGCCCGCCCGCCGAGTTCGAGCGCATGCAGGATGTGCTCGCCGCCCGGGCCAACTAGGCAGCCTCCCCCCACCGTTGAGTTTGGCCAATTACACCGCTAACGTCTCGCACGGAGCGGTACAGGAGCAGTCGTGCAGGACAGTGCAGACATCGTGATCATCGGCGGCGGTTGCATCGGCGTTTCAGTCGCCTACCACCTGGCCAAACGCGGCGCCGGCAAAGTGCTGCTGCTCGAGCGCGACGAGTTTCTCGGCCAGGAAAGCACCGGCAAGTGCGCCGGGGGCATCCGCGCCCAGTTCAGCACCGAGATCAACACGAGACTGAGCCTGCTGTCGATCGACGCCTTCGAGCGCTGGGGTGAAGAGATCGCCGAGCCGCTGCAGTACTGGCAATGGGGCTACTGCTTCCTGCTGACCAGCGACCAGCTGGTAGCCAGTTTCAAAAAGTCGTTCGAGATGTGGAAGCGCCTCGGCATGGACGTCGAGTGGTGGGAGCCCGATGAAGTCGAAAGGCGTCTCCCCTACGTCAACATGGACGGCGTACAAGGCGCGACCTTCTACGCGCGGGACGGTTTCGGCGATCCCAGCGACATCACCCAGGGCTACGCAAAAGCCGCGCGCAAACACGGCGCGGTGATTGAAAACAACGCCGAGGTCACCGGCATCAAGCTGGACGCAAATGGACGCGAAATCGTCGGCGTGCAGACCAGCCAGGGCGACGTCGCTTGCCGCAAGGTCGTTCTGTGCACCGGCGCCTGGACCCGCGATGTTGCGGGGCTGGTGGGAATTGATGTGCCCGTCGAGCCGATCCGCCGCCAGATCATCGTTACGGACAAGTTCGATGACATCCAGGACCCGTTCCCGATGACTGTTGACCTGTCAACGACGTTGTACTTTCACCGGGAGAGTGGCGGCATCCTGATCGGTATGAGCGACCACACCGAGACAGCCGGCTTCGATGACAGCTTCAACGAGGACTTCGGCGACCGGATGCTGATGACCGCCATGGAGCGC
>JAGQRI010000383.1 GCA_020425515.1 Planctomycetota bacterium
GCAACGGCTACGGCAGCATCGTGGCGGGCGGCGACAACGCCAACATCCTGCACTACTGCGAAAACAACATGGCGCTGAACGACGGCGACCTGTTGCTGGTGGACGCCGGGGCCGAATACGCCATGTACAGCGCCGACATCACCCGCACCTGGCCCGTCAACGGCAAGTTCAGCGAGGCCCAGGCCGAGGTCTACAACTGGGTGCTGCAGTCGCAGCTCGCGGCGATCGACAAGTGCCGCGAGGGCGTCAGCTTCCGCGAGGTCCACAACGTCGCCGTCGAGGTGCTGACCGAGGGCATGGTCGCGATGGGCCTGCTTGAAGGCAACCCCGCCGAGATCATCGAGAAGCAGGCGAAGTGGGACGAGGCGGTGAAGGCCAAACAGGTCGATCCCAAGAAGGACCAGCCGCCGCGCACTTACCGCGAGTTCTACATGCACAACACCAGCCACTGGCTCGGCATGGATGTGCACGACGTCGGCGATTACAAGCACGGCGACGACTGGGTGCCCCTGCGCGCCGGCTGCGTGCTGACGGTCGAGCCCGGCATCTACATCGCGGCCGACCGCGACGACGTCCCGGACAAGTACAAAGGCATCGGCATCCGCATCGAGGACGACGTGCTGGTCACCAAGGGCGACCCGGACGTAATGACCGAGGGCGCGGTGAAGAAGGTCGAAGACATCGAAGCGCTGATGGCGGAAGCACTCGCGAAGGCGTGAGGCATTCAACAGCAAATGACCAATATCCAGTTACCAATTCGTCGCGAGGCCAATTGGTAATTGGTTATTGGTCATTGGCTATTGCGGTTCCAGAGCGTGCGAAGCCGGAGGTGCAGGCCCCCAATGTTTGAAGCAATCCTCTGGGACATGGACGGGACCATCGTCGACACGGAGCGCGTCGTCTGGGAAGTGATGCAGCGCGCGTTTCTGGACGCCGTGCAGATCGAGTTGCCGGAAGCGCTGTTCGAGTCATTGCTCGGTCAAAGCGAGCTCGACTTCTACCGCCACATGGTCGAGAAGTTTTCCCTGACCGAGGCCGACGTGCAGGCCATCAAACTGGCATTCGACCGCGACTACATCCCGATGCTGGCCGACGTTCCGCCGCTGCCGGGCGCGCTGGAAAAGGTCGCCGATTTTGCCGATCGCGCCCCGCAGGCGCTGGTAACAGGAAGCACCAACGCCCAGGCGCGCGCGGTGCTGGATGCGCTGGACCTGGCGGGGCACTTCCGGCACGTCGTGGCCTGCGACCTTTACAGCAAGGGCAAGCCGGACCCGGAGCCGTTCCTGCTGGCCGCGCAGAAGCTCGGTGTTGACCCGTCAAGTTGCCTGGTGCTGGAGGATTCGCCCAGCGGCGTGACCGCGGCGAAGAAAGCCGGCATGAAGGTCGTCGGCATCCACGAAGGCAACAAGGGCAAGTACGACATCAAGCACGCCGACCTCGAGGTCGCCAGCCTGCTCGATCTGGAGTGGGACTTGCTGCTGAGCCGCTTCGCCGGGGCCTAGGGCATTCGCGTGGCACAGACAATCTTGTCTGTGGTCGTGGCGGAATCGCCGCGACGAACCGGGCTTCGCTCCGCTCAGCCCCACAGGCAGGATTGCCTGTGCTTCGCGCCAGTAACGCACGGCGGATTCATCCGAACCCCTAGCTACTCACGGTCGCGTCCGGCGCCAGCGCGCGATAGCCTGCCTCGGCGTGATCCTCAAAGAACTTCCCGGCTGCCTTCTTCAATTCGCCGCTGTCCAGTTCCAGCGCGTTGCGGTAGTGGATCGCGCGTGACAGCAGCAACGCTCGCGCCGCCCGGCGGGGCGACGTCAGCAGCTTGTCGGCCGCCCGCATGGCCTTTCGCGCGGCGGGCTTGCGCTTCAGTTTGCGCAGCAGTTGCGCCTCGAACACCAGCATCTCCTGTTCGATGGTCGCGCGGTCGTCGCTCTTGCAGGCTTTCGCGAGTTTGCCGAAACGCTTCAACTGATCCGCGGCCGGTTTCTTCAGTGCGTCGATCAGGATGCGGGCGTACTCGGCGACGTAGCCCAGCGCCTGCAGGTCCGGCCTGTCGCCGCGCTGGCGGTCCAGGTAGCGCAGCCCCCGGCGCAGGTAGTCCGCGTCCTCGATGAACAGCCCGTAATAAAGCAGATTCAGCGCCTTCACTTCGCTTCCGCCGCCGACGTCGAACGCCTCGACGGGATCGACCAGCCCCGCGTACAGCAGCGCCAACGCAAGCACGTGGCGCCCGGCCTTGGCACGCGCGGCGCCGGTCACCCTCGGCAGCCAGCGCTGCATCATCTCAATTCCCTCGTACAGGCGCAGGTTGTACGACATGAACTGCCCGGCCAGGAAAGCGAGAAACGGGTAGTTCTCCTGCCGCTTCCCTTCTTCACCCGCCAGCACCATGGCGGCATTGCAGAACTTCAGCGCGTCGCGTTCGCGCCCGGACTCGGCCAGCAGGATCGCCAGGCGGATCGTCTCTTCCAACTCGTCGCGTGTTTCGAGCCGCCCCTCCGCGAGGATCAGGCGGAACAGCTTCTGCTGGTGCTTCAGCGCCTCGGACGGGTTGCGGCGCATCAGCTCGACGGCGGCGCTGACACGCCCAATGCGATAGTCCAGTTCGTGGTCGTCGCAGAAGCGGCGCACCTGGCCGATGGCCGTGAACAACTCGCCGGCGCGGTCGACGTCGGTGCGCAGCAGGGCTTTTTCCATGTCCTCGAGCAGCCTGGTCAGCACGGGGCGGGCGTGGTCGTTGAGGCGCCCGCGCAATTCCTCGAAGCGTTTCAGCGCCTCGTTCAATTCGCGCAGCACGCGCAGGTGGTGCTTGCCGGTCAGCGCGCCGAGGCGCATG
>JAGQRI010000384.1 GCA_020425515.1 Planctomycetota bacterium
GATTTTCGATTCTGGATTTTGGATTGAATCAGGGGGTATGTCAGCTTCTTCCGGACGGCAGGATCAATCCAAAATCCAAAATCCTGAATCCAAAATCGACTCTATCCCCGCGAATCCAGCTCTACGAGCCGGTTCAGCAGCCGCTGACGGTGCTCGGTGTAGGCCCGGGCCGGGATCTTTCCTTCCTTATATTCCTGCTCGAGTTTGACCACCGCCGCCAGCACCTCCTTGCGTGTCGCAGGCAATTCGGCCAGGCGCTTCAGTTGTTTCTCGCGGGGGAAACGCAGCGTGGCCACCAGCGCGCCGATGAACGCCAGCCCGAACACGAACGCCAGCGATTTGAACAGCACCGACCAGTCGAAGCGCGTTGCCGGCTCCGTTTCGTCCTGCGTTGGCTTTTCCGGCGGCGCGTCCTCCTGCATGGCGGCCTGTTCCAGCTCGGCCATGCGGTCCTGGGCGTCGTGGTTGAATCCGAGCACGATTTGCACCGTCTGCCCGGCGGTCAGGTCCGGGGCGACCTCCGGGTTGGGGGGATACATGCCGTTTTCCGGCTCGCCGTAAAAGCGTCGGTGGACGCCCTCAACCAGCCCGGCCAGCGTCAGCTCCGGCGTGATCTGCGCGACGGCGTCGATCACGTCCAGGTTGAAGGTGCGCTCGAACGCCAGCTTTTCGCTGGGCATCGACATCAGCACGCCGCCGAGGTGCACCAGGTGGATCACCAGCCTGCCGGGGTTGCCGTTCAGCGCCGGCGGCACCGGGCGGTCGAACACCAGCGTGGCCGCGCGCCCGCCGGGAGACGGGTCGATGCGATATTCGGTGTCGCCCGCGCCGACGATGGCGAGCACCGGGTCCTGGTTCAGCCAATGCCAGTTGTCGGCGCTCGTATGCGCGCCCGGGGTTGCGGTCGGCTGTGCGGCGTGCGGGCCGGCGCGTGTGCCGAGCATCCAGGCCGCCTGCTCGTCTTCGCCCTGCGGCGCCGTCACCGGCGCGGTTGCGTTCCAGCACTGCACGTAGCTGAAAATCATGCCGTACAGGTCAGGCAGGCTGCGCGCGGCGCTGCCGGGCGGAACCATGATCCGCATCTCGACGTGCACCATGGCGCCGCGGGTCGGGTCCGGGTTGACGATTTTCAGGGTTTCGTAGGCCTGCACCTGGGCGAAGCGCAGTTTTCCGCCGATGCCGCCCTTTACGTTCAAGCGGTAGGTCTCGATGCGCACGCCGGCCGGGTCGGCGCCGAGGCGGAAGTAGTCGATCTGTTTTTCGAGCTCGGGTGATTCTTCGGTCAGCCAGACTTCTTCGCGCAGCGGCCACCACAGGTCGCCGATCTTCGCGGCGACGCCGAGCCGGGTCTTGAGCGGCAGGCCTTCGAGGCGATAGGTCCCGTCGCCCTGCACTTCGCCGAAGTAGCTGGCGATGGGGGTGACTTCCGCCAGCAGCCCGCCGAGCGTGACGTCGGCCTCGCCGGTCGCCAGCGCGTTGAACGCTTCCTGCCAGTGTGCGGATGTGATCTCGTTGAAGGGCGGCGCGTCTTCAGGCAGGGCGACCGCGCCGATCAAGGCCGCGTCGTCGAGGTATTCGCTGCCGCCCGCGGCATCCACGACCCGGCCGGACAATGCGCCCTGTGCTGCGACAATCGTAGGCATCGCAACCAGAAGCAGTAGTGCAGTGAACCGGAGGAACGACCGACCGGCAAACGCCGACCAATTTTGGGCGGGCGCGGAGCGCCCGGACAGGCTTAGCCCCCGGCAGCTTTGCTGCCGGGGGTGCCCGACAGCGCGTTCAGCGGAGGCGCGGATGCGCCGATACAATGCGGCGTTGTGCCGGCGCGTCCGCGCCTTGTGCCTGGCGGCGGCGAAGTTTCCCCCGGCAGCGGAGTTGCCGGGGGCTAATGCTGTAGCCGCGCTCCGCGCGGCGGGATTTGCCGGGAATGCCTGCTTCATTCCTGCGCCCTGCTTCGGGCGAGGTCATCGTCGATGCGCTTGCGCGCGGCGGACCGCCGCTCGTTGATCTTGTCGAGTTGCGCCGTGAGTTCCTTGGCGCTTTGCAGATAGCCCGGGCGCATCTTTTCGTACTGCTCAACGGGCAGTTTGCCGGCGAGCTTGTCTTCCTCGAGGTCCTTCAGCGCGCGCAGGGCTTCTTCGCGGCGGCGGGCGACGATGCTGTATTCCGACTCGACGTCGCCGACGAACCACAGCCGCTTGCGCCGCGCCAACGGGCTGAACATCACCAGCACGATCGCGAACACCAGCGGCGACAGGCGCCAGTCGGCCGCCGCCGTGATGGCAGCCGCGGCAGCCGCGCCGATCAGGATTCTCAGCCAGATCTGCATCAGTCCAGATCCTCCAGTTCCTGCGCGATCCGGTCTTCGAATTCGCTGTCCGTTTCGGGCGCGGTTTCGGGTTCCGCGGATCCCGGCTTGTCGTGGCGCGTCACCACCCAGAAGCCCGCGCCGAACGCCAGCACCAGCACCCCGCCGACCACGAACAGGATCGGGTACAGGCTGCTGTCTTCCGGCACCTGCAGCACGCCCTTGCCGAAACGTTTGACCATCTCGGTCTTCATGCCCGCTTCGTCGAG
>JAGQRI010000385.1 GCA_020425515.1 Planctomycetota bacterium
GGCGGACGCGCTCGGACAATTCTTTCGCGCGCTCGACGGCCTGCTTGAGGCTTTCGATGCGCCCGAGGGCGCGCTCGCGTTTCGCCTGCTCGTTGTTGATGTCGATTTCGAGCTTGTGGATGCGCTCGGACAGGCGGCGCTCTTCGTGCTCGGCGTCGGCGAGCTTGGTTTCGGCGTCCTCGAGGTCCATGCGCGTCTTCGCAAGCTCGGCCTGGATGGCGCCCTCGCGTTTGCCGGCGGCGCTGATCGTTGCCAACAGTTCCTCGCGGTCCTTGTCGAGCGCGGCGAACTGGATCAGCGACAGGTCCTGGTGGATGACGCGGGCGCGCTCTTTCAGTTCGGTGTACTTCAGCGCGCGCGAGGCCTGCGTTTTGATTTTGCGCAGTTGTCCCTTCACCTCACCGAGGATGTCCTTCAGGCGGTCGAGGTTCTGCTCAACGACTTTCAGCTTGGCCTGGGCGAGTTCCTGCTGCTTGCGCATCATGCCGATGCCGGCGGCTTCCTCGAACACTTTGCGGCGCTCATCCTGGTTGGCCTGGAGCAGGCGGTCCATCTTGCCTTGCTCCATGATGCTGTAGGCGCTCATGGCAGCGCCGGTGCCTTCGAACAGCCCGCGCACTTCGCGCATTTTGGCGGGCTCGTCGTTGATGTTGTAGTACGAGTCGCCGTTCTTCTCGAGGCGGCGGGTGACCTTCACGTACTTGCTGCTGAACGGCAGCAGCTTGTCGCTGTTGTCGAAGGTGATGCTGACCTCGGCATAGCGGGCGGGCTTGCGCGTCGAGCTGCCGCTGAAGATGACGTCGGTGCTGCTTTTCGCGCGCAGGGCTTTGCGCGACATTTCGCCCAGCACCCAACGGGTCGCGTCAACGACGTTGGATTTGCCGCAGCCGTTCGGGCCGACGACGCCGGTGATCTGGGCCGGGAACTCAAAGACGGTGTGGCGACCGAACGACTTGAAGCCGTCCATCTCGAGCTTCACGATGCGCATGGGGATACCGCCGGTTTTACGACTCCGGGCCATACCCGGTATTAAAAGAAGCTATCGGCTGCGCGCAGGGCCCAACTTTGCTGAAACCCCTGAAAACTAGGCATTTGCAGGCAAAAAGGTACGTATTTTGAGCCACTTGGCGAATGTGGAGCCGTGTGGGAAGCCTGTGGACGTGACTCGGGTCTCAGTTCCCGGTCTCGCGCCCGCCCTCGACCAGGCTTTCGAGGTCCACTTTCCGGTAGTTGAAACCGAGCTCGGCGGTCAGTGCCAAGCTGCTGTTGGCCTCGTACACCCACGCCAGCACCTCGCGCGGGCCCATGCCCTTGGTCCACAGGTAGCGCAGGATGTCGGTGAAGTCGGAGGTGTCCAGCTCGTCGGTGCCGTCATCAAGAATGTCGCCGTCTTCGTCCCAGCGGCTCCAGGCGATCTTGACGCGTCCCTTGTCGCCGTCCGGGGTTCGCCCGGCCTTCACGTCTTCGGCGTCCGGGATGCCGTATTTGCCTGACTTGCCGGGGTCGGCCCGTTTCAGCAGGCGACAACTCACGCGGAAGGGCAACTGGTATGGCTTGCCGGTGCCGCGGGTGAACGGGTCGGTGGTCAGGCTGACCGTGTCCAGCAGGAAGCGGTGTTCCACGGGGCCGTAGACGGCGACGCGCTTGTTGTTTTCGTCGAACACGACGATCACGTTGTTGCGCGGGGTCAGCTCGACGCGGATGCCGCGCAGCAGCTCGAACACCTGGCGCAGGGTCTGCTCGCGGACGCCGATCGGCGTAACGATCAGGTTGTCGCCCTCGGACTGCACCTTCACGGTGACGCCGAGTTCCTTCATTTCGCGGGCGATGCTGTCGACGGCATCCGGGACCAGCTCCGCGGACAACGTACGGACTTTCTTGACGTAGCCGCCTTCTTCGACTTC
>JAGQRI010000058.1 GCA_020425515.1 Planctomycetota bacterium
GTGCCGAAGCTGAAGAAGTCGGCCTCGCGCGCGATCTGGTCGGCCGTCAGTGCTGCGCGCGGGACCTCGATCATGGTCCCGATGCGCACCTCGACGCGCCCGCTGGAATCCTCGTTGAACGTCGCGACCTGCTGCTCGATGCGGCGGCGGATGCGCGCGAGCTCACTCACCGTGCCGACCAGCGGGATCATGATCTCGGCGCTGACCGGGATGTCGATGTGCTGCGCGTCGTAGATCGCCTCGATGATCGCGCGCACCTGCATGTCGTAAATTTCCGGCGTGACGATGGCGAGGCGGCAGCCGCGCAGCCCCAGCATCGGGTTGACCTCGTGCATCTGCTCGACGGCTTCCTGGATGTTCAGCAGCGGCACGCCGGTGTCCTTGGCGATGTGGCGCTGCACTTCCGGGTCGCGCGGCAGGAACTCGTGCAGCGGCGGGTCAAGCAAACGGATCGTCACCGGCAGCCCGTTCATTTCCTTGAACAGCCCCAGGAAGTCGGCACGCTGCATCGGCAGCAGCTTGTCGAGCGCGACCTTCTTCTCATCGTGCGTGCGCGCGAGGATCACTTCGCGCATCTTGTTGATGCGGTCTTCCTCAAAGAACATGTGCTCGGTGCGNNTGCGGCACAGCCCGATGCCCTCGGCCCCGAACTCGCGGGCTTTGCGGGCGTCCTTGGGCGTGTCGGCGTTGGCGCGCACGCCGAGCTTGCGGAACTCGTCCGACCACTTCATCACCGTCTCGAAGTCGCCCGTCAGCTCCGGCGGCACGGTCGGCACGTCGCCCAGCATCACCTCGCCGCTGCTGCCGTTCAGGCTGATGACGTCGCCCTCGTTCACGGTCAGATCGCCGACCTTGAAACGGCGCCGGCGCTCGTCGATGTCCAGCGCGCCGCAACCGGCCACGCAGGTCTTGCCCATCTGGCGCGCCACCACGGCCGCGTGGCTGGTGCGCCCGCCGCGCGCGGTCAGGATGCCCTGCGCCGCGGCCATGCCCTTGATGTCCTCGGGGCTGGTTTCCTCGCGCACGAGAATCACCTGTTGGCCGTCGCGCGCCAGGATCTCGGCCGACTCGGGGCTGAACACGGCCTTGCCCTTGGCGGCGCCCGGGCTGGCGGGGATGCCGCTGGCGATCACCTTGACCTCGGCCTCGGGGTCGAAGGTCGGGTGCAGCAACTGGTTCAGGCTTGACGCGTCAATCTTGAGCAGCGCCTGCTCGCGCGTGAGCAGCTTTTCGTCGACCATGCTGAGCGCGATGCGCAGCGCCGCGCGGGCCGTGCGTTTGCCGTTGCGCGTCTGCAGGATGAACAGCTTTCCGTCCTCGATGGTGAACTCGATGTCCTGCATGTCGCGGTAGTGTTTTTCCAGCTTGTCGCGGACCGCCAGCAGCTCGTCGGCAACCTTCGGCATGCGCTGCTTGAACGCCTCGAAGTCGTCGGGCGTGCGGATGCCGGCCACCACGTCCTCACCCTGCGCGTTGAACAGCACGTCGCAGAAGAACTCGTTCTCGCCGGTTGCCGGGTCGCGCGTGAAGCCGACGCCGGTCGCGCTGTTTTCGTTCAGGTTGCCGAACACCATCGCCTGCACGTTGACCGCCGTGCCGACCAGCCCGTGAATGCGATGGATGCGGCGGTACTCGATGGCGCGGTTGTTGTTCCAGCTTTTGAAAACGGCGAGGATCGCGCGTTCGAGCTGCTCCCACGGGTCCTGCGGGAAGTCGCGCCCGGTTGCTTCCTTATATATGCCCTTGAACAGCGCGACGACGTTTTGCAGCTCGTCGGCCGAGACGTCGCTGTCCTTCATCACGCGCGTGCGCTGCTTGGCCTCGGTCAGCGCGGCCTCGAACAGTTTGCGGTCCACGCCCTCGACGACGTCGGAGTACATGGTGATGAAGCGGCGGTAGCTGTCCCAGGCGAAGCGCGGCTCGCCGATCTGCTGCACGGTCTCGTCGTTCAAGCCGAGGTTCAGCACGGTGTCCATCATGCCGGGCATGCTGGCCGCCGCGCCGCTGCGCACACTGAACAGGAGCCCTTTCCCGAACTCGCGCCCGAGCAGCTTCTCGACCGCGCCGACTGATTCGCGGACTTCGTCCATCAACCCGTCGGGCATTTTGCCGCCGGCGTCGTGGTACGCTTTGCAGGTCTCGGTGGTAATCGTGAAGCCCGGCGGGACGTTGATCCCCAGCCCGGCCATCTCGGCCAGGTTGGCGCCCTTGCCGCCGAGCAGTTCCTTCATGCCGGTGTTGCCCTCGGCCTTGCCGCCGCCGAACGAGTAGATGCGCTGGTCCGCCATCGTCGTCTCCCGCATGCCCGCCGGAGCATAGCAATCCCCGCACGCCGATTCAGCGCCCGGACTTCAAACCGGGGGCGGTTTGCTGCATGCTGTCGTGCCATGCGGTTGCTCAGTTACAATATCCATAAGGGGATCGGCGGGCGCGACCGGGCTTACCGGCTTGAGCGCGTCATTGACGTCATCCGCCACGAGCAGCCGGACGTGCTGTGCCTGCAGGAAGTGGACCGCAACGTCAAGCGCAGCGCCTTCGACGATCAGCCGAAACTGCTGGCGCAACGGCTCGAACTCGAGGCCTCCGCCTACCAGTTCAACCATCGCGTCGCCGACGGCGGCTACGGCAACCTGGTGCTGTCGCGCTGGCCGATCGTGAAGCGGCACAACGTCAGCCTGCGCCACAAGACCCGCAAGAACCGCCGCGCGCAGATCGTGGTGATCGAAACCGGGCAGGGGCCGCTGCGCCTGGTCAACTGGCACCTCGGGCTGGGCGAGAAAGAACGCCACTGGCAGGTCCGCAAGCTGCTGGGGCACGGGCGCTTTTGCGAATACGACGGGCTGCCCACGCTGATCGCCGGCGACACCAACGACTGGCGCAACACCCTGCACGACGGCCCGTTCGCCGAGCACAAGCTGGTCCACGCCACCGCCCCGCCCTCGCGCTTTCGCAGCTTCCCGGCCTACATGCCGGTCGGCTCGCTCGACAAGCTGTTCCACTGCGGGCGGGTGGTTGTCCATCGCGCACATATCGTGAGGACGGCATTAAGCCGCAAAGCCTCGGACCACCTGCCGCTGCTGGTCGAGTTTGACCTGAAGGCGGGTGTTGAAACAAAGACTTGAAGCACTGGCATACGGGACGCCGGAAACCGATAATCCGGGCCCTACAGCATCTGGGCGGTACATGTCAGCCGACCGGCAGAAATCCATCGTCGCCGCACTTCTCGCGGTTCGCAGCGGCATCGTCACCCCCGACGAGGCCGTGGCCGCGTTGAAGGACCCGGGCAAGGCCAGCACGCTGGTCGAATGGGACGGCGCGGCGCCCATGATCACGCTTTCCGGTGATGACGGCGAGTTCATGGAACTGCCGATCATCGACGTGCTGGAAGACCCCGACAAGCAGAAGCGCGCCCTGGCCGACATCGGCATCTCGGAAAACGTCCAGCAGACGCTGTTCAGCTTCGGCAACGGGCACGACGGCGACGGCAAGCACGACGGCGAGGACAGCTACCGCATCCTGCACGACACCTTCAAGCAGATCGCGGGCAGCGGCGAGCGCCTGGGCGCCAGCGACATCCGCCCCGCGACCCAGGTCGAGCCCGGCTCGGAAAGCCCCACACAGGCCCCGAAAGACAAGACCGGCGCCCTGCGCCTGACCACCGGCAAGTTCTTCCCCAACTTCGGCGTCGCTAACGAGCGCTACGACATCCGCAGCGAGCACGCCCGCGGCGGCATGGGTCGCATCATGCTGGCGCGCGACAAGGCCATCGGGCGTGAGATCGCGCTGAAGGAGTTGCTGCCCGGCATGATGGCCGGCAGCAGCAGCATCCCCGGCAGCGTGCCGATGCAGTACACCAACGACAGCGGCGGCATCGTCGAGCGCTTCCTGCGCGAGGCCAAGATCACCGGGCAGCTCGAACACCCGAACATCGTGCCGGTTTACGAAATCGGCAAGCACGACGACGGCAGCATCTACTACACGATGCGCTTCGTGCGCGGGCAGACGCTGGCCGACCGGTTGCGCGAGATTCGCAAGGACCACAGCCTGAACCGGCAGGAGAAACTGGCGGCGCGCATCAAGCTGCTGGATTCGTTCATCGACGTCTGCCAGGCCATCGCCTACGCCCACAGCAAGGGCGTCATCCACCGCGACCTGAAGCCCGAGAACATCATGCTCGGCGACTTCGGCGAGACCCAGGTACTCGACTGGGGGCTCGCGCGCGTGCACGGGCAGGAAGACAAGGCGCTCAAGGATTTGCAGAAGGGCTCGCTGGCACTGTCGAAGTCGCTGATCGAATCCGACAGCCAGGCGCTGACCCTCGACGGCAGCATCGTCGGGACGCCCGCCTACATGCCGCCCGAGCAGGCCCGCGGCGAGCTCGAAAACGTGGACGAGCAGTCCGACGTCTACTCGCTGGGCGCGGTGCTGTACCAGATCCTGACCGGCTTTCCGCCGTATGAAGGCCCGATGGCCGCGCTGATCGTGCAGCAGGTGCTGAACGGCCCGCCGCTGCGCGTGACGGCGCGCGAAAAGGACATCCCGCCCGAGTTGCAGGCGCTGGTCGAAAAGGCCATGGCCCGCGAAAAGCCGGACCGCATCAAGAGCGCGCTGGAACTCGCCAGCGAAGTGAAGGCCTTCCGCGACGGGCGCACCCTCGGCAGCTACCAGTACAGCACGGCCGAGATGGTGAAGCGCTACATCCGCCAGCACCGCACCTCGGTCAGCCTCGGCGTGCTTTGCTTCCTGCTTTTGGTGGCGGGCGCGATCTTCTTCTTCCAGAACGTGCGCAAGGAACGCGACGCGGCCATGCTCGCGCAGTCCGACGCCGAGCGGCAGGCGGTGCTTGCCGCCGAGTCACTGAAGGCCGCCACCGAGCAGCGCATCGCCCGCGAGAACGCCGAGAAGGAAGCCGCCGAAGCCGCCCAGCGCGAGCTGGACTCCCGCGTCGACGAAGCCCAGCGCATGCGCGAAACCATCGACGGCATGCGCATCCAGCCGGCGCTCGATGACCTGCGCGGGCGCGTCTCGGAATACGAGCTGCAACTGGCCGGCCCGCCCGAGCGCACTTTCCTTGAATTGCCGGTCGACGACCAGATCAGCAACGGCGTGCTGCTTTCCAGCCTGCTCGGCTACATCTCGGCCAAGCAGAACCTGATCAACCTGCTGACCGGGCCCGCCGGCACCAGGCTGCCCGACGCGGTGAAAGAAATCGACCTCGAAAGCGAACGCAAGGACCTGGACCAGTTGCGCCTCGATACCGCGCGGCTGGCGACCATCAACGGCGACTTCCCGCTGGCGCTGCTGCTGCTGGGCGGCTCGGGGCTCGGCAAGGACGCGCTGGCGCCGGAAAAGGCCCGCGTCGAGCAGGCCCGCGCCGACCTGCTGGCCCTGCACCGCACGCGCATCAGCGAGGCGCTGGCCGACGTCGACGCCGGGCTGACCCGCGAGTGGCGCGACCCGGACGACCCGACGCTCGAGGAATACGTCCGCCGGCTCTCGACCTATCGCGAACGCCAGACCGTCACCATGCTGCAGGGCGAACTCGACAACCTGCTGACGCGCGACGTCAGCACCTGGCAGCGCCCGCGCTTCGACCTGGCGGTGCTGATCTGCCGCGTGCTCGGCAACGTGGACCAGCCCGGCGAGGCCGTGCCCGTGCTGGCCCGCTTCCTGCAAAACGCGAAACACCCCGAGCTGGTGCTGGAAGCCAGCCTGGCGCTGTGCAGCACCGGCGCGACCGACGCCTTCAACGTGCTGGTCGGCGAGATGCGCAACCGCGGGCTCGACTACTGGCGCGACGTCGAATCCGCCTTCGCCGGGCTGCCCATGCCCGAGCGCGTGCGCGACCCGCAAAGCGTGACCGACTGGATCGACCGCAGCATCGCCCTGCGCAGCCGCGGCGACTTCGCGGGCGCCGAAACCGCCGCCGACCGCGCGCTGATCGCCGACGAGCGCTCCGCCGAGGCTTACCTGAACCGGGCGCTCGCCCACCGCGCCAACGGGCGCCCCGGCGAAGCCGAGGCCGACCTGACCGCCGCGCTCAAGATCAACCCGCAATACTACGAAGCGCTGATTGAGCGCGGGCGCCTGCTGAACGACGGCCCGATCTTCACGCCGGTCGTGGACGACTTCACGGCCGCCATCGACCTGCTGCCGAACAACTGGCGTGGCTGGCGGGCGCGCGGGCACGCCTACGGCATTCGCTACAAGCTGGACGACGCGATCCGCGACTACGACAAGGCCATCGAGCTTGAGCCCAACCGCCTCGATACGTACCTCGAATACGCCGAGATCCTGCAGGGCCAGGGGCGCAAGAACGAAGCCGACGCGTTGCTGACCAAGGCCGTCAACAAATGGCCTGAGGATTCGCGCACCTGGACGGCCCGCTGCTGGCTGCGGCGCGAATTCGGCCTGGGGCGCGCGATTGAGGATGCGCTCAAGGCCGTCGAGCTGAACCCGAAAGAGGCGAAGGCGTGGGACGTCGCCTCGCAGATCTACTTCGCGCGTTCGGATTTCCTGCAGGGGATCGACGCCGCCACCAGGGCCGTCGAGGCCGACCCGAACGAATGGCTGGCCTGGTACTACCGCGGGCTGCACTACTACCAGTGGGCGATGAAGGAGGACGCGGCGTTCTACAACACCCGCGACGACGGCGCCGGGCGCGGCATCGTGGAGAACCCGGGGCAGTCGGCTTCGGACTTCATGAAGGCGCGCCAGGACAAGCGCGAGCACGCCGCCAGGGATTTCGCCGAGGCCCACAAGGTCGAGCCGAACGACTTCCGCACCTCGCTGCTGCTGACCGACACGCTGCTCCAGCTCAAGCGCTATGAGGAGGCCGCCGCGGTCTGCGCCGACGCCCTGCAGCGCTCGCCTTTCTGCTACATGCGCTGGGGCGGGGAAACCTCGCCGGAGATGCGCTACTGGCTCGACGCGCTGCAGTACCGCCGTCTCCTGACCGCCGACCCCGCCAACACCCACGAGCGCATCGGCAAGGCCATGATGCTCGCGGTCGCCGGAGGCACCGGCGTGTACATGATCGAGGACGAGCTGCAGAAGTCCCAGTTGCTTGAAGCGTTCGAGCTGCTGGTGCAGGTCGCGGCCGAGCCCGAGCTTTCCAGCGCCGACAGGGTCTTCTTCTGCTACGCGAGCGACCGGGTCGTGGACGCGCTGATGGGCGGCGGCGGGCGCGAGTTCTATTTCGAGGCGCTGAAGATCTGCGAGCTGCGCGAGACGCTGGGAGTCTTCCTCGACGCCGACTTCTACGCCCGCAAGGCCTTGGCCCAGGCCGGCATCACCGCGATGTACGGCGGCGCGAAACTGACGCAGCTCGAAGACAACGCCGAGCGCAAGGCCGAGTTCGAGAGCATGAACATGAACCTGCTCACGCAGTGCGAGGCCGACTACCGCAAGGCCGCCTGCGACACGCTGCTGGCCGGCGCCGCCATCGGCACGCGTTACGGGAACCTCGGGAACATCAAACGCGCGCCCTGGACGGCCTTGACGTCGGCGGAGAACTGGACGGACATCGAGGCGGCACTCGGCGCCCCGCCCGTCGAGAACCGCGCGGAGTCGCTCTACGATGAACTGGTGCTGCTGGTGAACGTGACGGAGGGCAGCCCGGCGTGGCAGTCGGGGCTGCGCAAGTTCGACCAGATCGTCAGCGTGAACGGCAAAGCGGTGAACAGCACGCCGGACTTCATCGGCACCTGGGGCCCGATCCCCGAGGGCGAGGAAGTGACGATCCGGGCGCGCCGCTATGTGACCGTGGACGGACAGCCGCAGCCCGTGATGGAAAACGGCAAACCCCGGCGCGACGCCAACGGCTTCGTCACCTGGCAGGCTGAGGACTTCGAGGTGAAGGTGACCCGCGGCTTCCTCGGCGTGAACCTCGGCCAGGGCTTCGTCCCACCCAGGTTCGGGCGCTAGGGGCGGTTTCAGCATTCGTCTTCAGCGATTGACGAAGTGTGGCACAGGCAATCTTGCCTGTGGGGCTGAGCGCAGCGAGGCCCAGCCCGTCGCGACAAAAGCGCCGCGACCACAGGCAGGATTGCCTGTGCCACGCGAACCAGCAGAACATGAACCATGAGGGGCGCCACACGGCCAAGATAAGGCGCGGAGCGCCGACACAAGATTAGCCCCCACCGAATGCGCAGCGTTCGGTGGGGGTTTCCGTTGGGCAGAAGATTCGAGGCGCGGAGCGCCGACACA
>JAGQRI010000386.1 GCA_020425515.1 Planctomycetota bacterium
CAGGCGATCGAGCGCTGCGGCACGAAGATGGGCAACAAGGGCTTCGAAGCCGCCGCCAGCGCCATCGAAATGGTCAACCTGTTCAAGCAGCTCTAACGGCCTGAAACCACGAAGTACCACCAAGGACCACGAAGCCGACGGGCTTGAGCTTAGCTCTCGCCCGTTTTCATTTTAGCAGGATGGACAGTAAGCGACGCTCTTGTAGTGGCGAGCGCACAGCGCGGGCCCGAAACTTCGTGGTTCTTCGGGGCCCTTCGTGGGCGAACAGCTTTTGCCCAAGCGCCTAGTTTCCACTGCACTCTGCTTTGGTATACCGTTCGCCATGGACGACGCGCAGAATCAGCCTGATTCCCGCACCCTGGCGCGCGAGCTTGCGTTGAAACTTCTGTACGTGAGCGACCTCAGCAAGCCCGAACAGATCGAAACCCAGATGAAGGACGTGCTCGAAGTCGAGCACACCGACGACAGCGTCAGCAAACTCGCGACAGAGATCGCCGCAAACGTGCGCGAAACCCGCGATGAGCTGGACGAGATCATCCAGGGCGTGGCCGTGAACTGGCAGGTGAGCCGCATGCCGGTGATCGACCGCGCGATCCTGCGCATGGGCGCCTTCGAGCTGCTGTACATGCACGACATTCCGCCGCGCGTGACCATCAACGAAGCGGTCGAACTCGCCAAGAAGTACTCCACCGAGAAGTCGGGCGCGTTCGTGAACGGCGTGCTCGACAAGATCTACCAGACCCGCTGCCCGGAAAAGGTTTAGCCCGTGGGACTGTTCCGCAAGAAGAAACAGGAGCCCGAAGCATTGGCCCAAGGCCAACTTGGTGAAGGGCCGCATGTCGGCCCGAAGCAATCGAGGGCAGACGCGCCGGACACCGACTCGCCGCCTGGAGTCGAACCCGCCGAGCCCGAAAAGAAGGGCATGCTGAAGCGCCTCACGAAGGCGATTTCGCGCACGCGCATGGTGCTGAACCGTCGCGTGCTGGGCGCCGTCGGGCTGGGCCAGAAGATCGACGACGACGTGCTGGAAAACCTCGAGGACGCGATGATCGAGGCCGACTTCGGCGTCGAGACCAGCGACTTCCTTATGGACGTCCTGCGCGGCGCCTGGAAGGGCGGCAAGATCGAGACCACCAGCGACATCATCCCCTTCCTGCGCGTCGACCTGAAACACCGCCTCACGCACCGCGGCAACGAGCTGCACTTCGCGGCCAAGCCCCCCACCGTGATCCTGGTGGTCGGCGTCAACGGCGCCGGCAAGACCACCAGCGTCGCCAAGCTGGCCTGGCACCTTGAAAAAACCGGGCATCACACGGTGCTCGCGGCCGCGGACACCTTCCGCGCCGCCGCCGTGCAGCAATTGACGACATGGTCCGAACGGATCGGCTGCGAAATCGTTACAGGTGCAGAGGGCGCGGACCCGGCCTCGGTGGCGCACAAGGGGGCCGAGCGCGCGCTGGAAATCGGCGCCGACGTGCTGCTGGTGGACACGGCCGGCAGGCTGCACACTCAGAAGAACCTGATGGACGAGCTGCGAAAAATCCGCAACGCCTGTGCCGCCAAGAAAATCGAGGGTGCGCCCCACGAGACAATCCTCGTATTAGATGCAACCACCG
>JAGQRI010000387.1 GCA_020425515.1 Planctomycetota bacterium
GGTAGCTGGCGAAGTGCCAGCGCTCGGCCTTCTTCGGCGCGCCTTCACTGGAGAGCTGCCAGGTGTCGCTTTTCAGGATCGAGCGGTACAGGCGCTTTACGCTCCATTTGTTGGCCTTCAGGTCGTCGGCCAGTGCATTCAGCAGCTCCGGGTGGCTGGGCTCGTTCAGAGGGTTGAAGTCGTCCACCGGGTTCAGCAGCCCGCTGCCGAAGGCGATCGCCCAGATGCGGTTCGCGACGTAGCGGCGGGTCTGGTCGTTGGCGTCGTCGATCATCCAGGCCGCGAGCTTGCCGCGCCAGACGCTCGGGTCGCGGGTCTGTTCCTCAGCGCCGTCGAGCGTGACCGGCTTGACGTAGTTGATGTACTTGTCGACCTGTGCCTTCTGGTCCGGGCGCAGCTTGTCGTACATGGCGGCGGCCTTGAGGATCTTCTTCGGGCCGTCGGTGTTGGTTTCGACGAACGCCCGGGCGGGGCGCATGCTGTTGTCGATCTGCGGGCGCGTGGCGGTCAGGAACGCGGCCATGCCCTGGAAACTCTTCTGCGTCAGGTTCTCGTCGTACGGGTGGTCGTGGCATTCGGCGCACTGGATCTGCACGCCCATCAGGTTCTTGCTGAACTTGCCGATCAGGTCGGTGAACATTGCCGCCTGACCGTCGGCGAAGTACGGCACGATGGCCGGGTTGTCGACCAGCTCGCCCTCGGCCGTGATGATCTCGCGGATCAGGGTGTTCATGCCGGTGTCTTTGTTGATCTCCTCGGCGAACCACTGGGCCATCAGGTTGGCGCCGGAAAGCTGGTCGCTGCGGCGTGGGGTCAGCAGCACCACCCACTGGTCGGCCATGTGCTGGCCGAAGCGCGGGTCGTCGACGAGCCGGTCGATCAGCTTGTCGCGCTTGTCCTTGTCCTTGCTGTCGAGGAACGCGACGGCTTCGTTGTAGTCGGGCGGCACACCGACGGTCGCCAGGTAGGCGCGGCGCATGAACTCGGCGTCGCTGCTTTTGTCGGCGGGCTTGATTTTGTCGCGCTTCCAGACGGCCGCAATTTCGGTGTCAATGCGGGCGGTCAGGTCGGCTTCGCTGCTGCCGCTGCTTGTCGATTCCGGCTCCTGCGCCTGCGGCCGCTGCTGGTACAGGGCCAGCGAGACGCAGACGGCCGTCGCGAAGAACAGTCCGGCGCAGATGGTTTTGCGCATGGCCAACCCCCGAGAAGTGGTGTCAGTGAGTTCTTCCCATAATACGGGCGGGAATTTCGGGCCTTAACAAAAAACGCGGGCGCCGCGTGGGCGCCCGCGCCTGCGTGAGTGGCTCAGGGCATTTCGTACTTGTAGGTCATGGTCTTCTTGCCGCTCTGCTTCATGGTGATCTTGTTGCCCTGGCTTTCGCCTTCGAACTCCATGGTCGGGTTGATCTCGACCTTGTGGGCGCGCTGGTTGTCGACGTCCCAGAGGAAGTAGCCGGTCGTGTGCGCGCTGAACGGAGTGCCGTCGCCGAGTCGCTCGTCTAACAATTTGCCCTTCATAGACATGTCGAAAGTTACCTTCAGCAGGTTCAACCCGTCTTCGTCGACCATTTCCTCGGCCTTGCAGGTGGCCTTCTGATCGGTGACTTCCAGCTTGTCGTTCTCGCCGAAGAAGCGTTCGAGTGCCTTGCGGTCGACTTCCCAGCTATCGCCGATGCTGACCTCGCGCCCGGGGATGAACGGGACGAGGAACGGGTCCACCTTGTCGAGATTTTTCTGCACCGCGCCGCTGGCGTCGTCGCCTTCGTCCAGCGTGGACTTGAAATCGGCACTGCCGGGGTCGCGCTCGTAGTGGATGACCGCGGTGGTCAGCCCTGATTCGACCTTCGTCGGCTCGCCCCACTCTTCGCTCATGCGCTTGTTTTTCTGTTCGGTGATCTCGACCTTGGTCCAGGACAGGCGCGCCTCGGTGGGATAGCCATTGCCGTCGACGCCCAGGATCTCCGTGCGCGAGACCGAGTTCTTCTCTTCCTTTTTAAGCATCGGGATGCTGCCGAAGTGCATGTTCTGGTCGCTGGTCTCGACTGTCGTCTCGATGATCACTTCGCCCTTCACGTACTCGGCTCGCAGCGGGATCGTGCCGCTGTTCGAGCCCTTTCCGTTGCCCGAGCCGCTTGCCGAGTTGCCGGGCTGCAGCGGTCCGTTGCCGCCGCCGCTGTTGCCTGGTGATTCGCTGTTGCCGGATGATCCGCTGTCGCCGCCGGGCGTGCCGCTGTTGTTGGCGCCGCCGCATGCCGCCAGCATCAGGGCCAGCACGCAAGCGCAGGCCGGCAACATCCATTTCCTGGTCATGGTGTCTCCGTGTAGTCGAAACCGTGAGCGAGCCGGCAGCTTAGCGCTTTGCCCGCCGGACGGAAACGAAAACGGGCGCGGCCGCCGAAGCTTGCCGCGCCCGTCCGTAGGGACCGGTTTAGTGGTTCGTCGCGAACTCGGTTGAGGCTAGCAGGGCGAACATGATGTCCTCATAGGCCGCCGCGGCGTTCTTGCTGTCCTTGACGAACGACTTCATGCCGCGCATTTCGCTGCTGTTGGGCTCGCGACCGAGCACGGTCAGGTACAGCTTCGTGATGCGTGCTTCGTCGTCTTTCGTTTCGTTGACCAGTTTCCAGACCACGCTGCCGCGACGCGAGCCGGACAGGTTGTTGGTGACGTCGCCGTTCATCACCAGCAGCGCCTGGTCGATGGTCAGGCTGAAGCCCTCGGTCTCGTTCATCTCGTCGTCGCTGCTGAGCTTGGCGTAGCTCTGCGCCATGCTGCGGCGGATGAACCAGCCGTCGTCCATCTTCTCGTACCAGCCCATCAGGCGGTCGACAGTGTCCTCGTCGTAGTCGTAGTCGCGGGCGTTGGGGTCGTCCTTCTGCTTCTCCATCTGCTTCATGCGGTTCTCGATGCGGCGCTTGAACTGGTCGGCCACGCTGCCCTGGCGGCTCCGCAGCGTGCGGGCAAGGTCCTTGCC
>JAGQRI010000388.1 GCA_020425515.1 Planctomycetota bacterium
GCGTCGGCGCGACCGAGTACGCCGGGTTGATCCACAGCGGCTTCACCTTCGTGCAGGTGCCGGAAAGCATTCGCTTCAACCTGACCGGCACGTTGCAGCCGGGCGTCACGGCCAAGGACGTGATGCTGCACATCCTCGATACGTACGCGAAGCGCGAAGACACGCTCAACCGCGTGATGGAGTTCGGCGGCCCGGGCCTCGCCAGCATCAGCATGGACGAGCGCGCGACGTTGACCAACATGGCCACCGAGTGCAGCGCCAAGACCGGCATCTGCGAAGCCGACGACCTGCTGTGGGACTGGCTGAAGGCGCAGCGCAACCTCAGCGACGCCGACCTGGCCGAAATGAAACAGCGCGCCGTCGCGCCGGACGAGGGCGCCCACTACGACGGCGGCGTGCACGATATTGACCTGTCAAGCATCAAGCCGATGGTGGCCGAGCCGGGCGACCCGACTTACGGCAAGCTGATCAGTGACCTCGACGGCGTGAAGATCGACATCGCCTACGCGGGCTCCTGCACGGCCGGCAAGTACGACGACTTCGACTACTACGCCAAGGTCTGCCAGGAGGCCGTGGACGCCGGGCTGAAAGTCCACGAAGGCGTGAAGATGTACATCCAGTACGGCAGCGAGGGCGTGAAGAAATACGCCGAGGCCAAGGGCTATCCCGAGCTGTTTGCCAAGGCCGGCGTCGAGGTGATCAACCCCGGCTGCGGCGCCTGCATCGGCTGCGGGCCCGGCGTCAGCGAAAACAAGGAGCAGGTCAGCGTAAGCGCCATCAACCGCAACTTCCCCGGGCGCTCAGGCCCCGGCAAGCTGTACCTCGCCAGCCCGCTGACCGTCGCCGCCTCGGCCTTCACCGGCAAGATCACGGCGTTCAAGGAAGGCATGTTCAAACAGCCCGCGGCCGTTTAGGGCATTTTCGGCGTTCGCATACAGTGATTGCCGGGTGGCATGGACGCCCCCGTCCATGCCTGCCGGGCTTGCCCGGCAGTAGTGACGCGCTTGGCGCGTCACACACGGGCGAGGGCGCCCGTGCCACTCACTGCGGACGATCTTCGAATATGCGCTAGCCTGGTTGCAGAATTCACATGGAAGGCGGGCCGGTGGTCCGCCTTCTTCTATAGACTGTGGCCATGGCATTCCTGAACAAACCGATGACCATGCCGCGCGCGTTTGGCGTGATCGCTTTCACGACGCTGCTTGGCGCGGTGATCGGCGGCGCGCTGGGCTGGGGGATCGGCACCTTCACGCCCGAGTATTACCGGAGTGTCTTCCGTACCGATTCGCCGGGCTTCAACCCGGTGGAAGTCGGCATCGCGCTCGGCGTGACCGAGGGGCTGCTGATCGGGCTGGGCGTCGGCATTATCGTGATCGGCATCCTGACCTGGCAGCACGTGCGCCTGATGCAGCAGCCGCCCGCACGGCGCGCTACCGAGAAAATCCGCAAGCAGCCCTGAAGAAAATCCGGAACCCGCCGGGCAGCTTCGCGTTCAAGGGGCGACCCTTTGGAGAACTGAAATGCGAAACTGGATGATGGTGGCGGCATTTGCGGGGCTGGTGATTCTTGGCTCGGCGGCTTTGTTTACGGGCCCGCGGGCCTCGGCGCAGGAAGCCGGGAAGAAGCAACTGACGGCGGGCAAGAACGCCAAAGAACTGTCCAAGGCCAACAACGAGTTCGGCTTTGACGTCCTGAAGCAGTTGCACAAGGAAGGCAAGAACACCTTCATCTCGCCGACCAGCATCGGCATGTGCCTGCAGATGACCGGCCGTGGCGCCAGGGGTGACACGCTCAAGGAAATGAACGACACCATGCACGTCGGCAAGCTTGAGGTCGGCCAGGCCAACCGCGAGCTGCTGAATGCGATGTCGAACCGCGACGACCTGAAGCTGAACCTGGCGAATTCGGTCTGGGTCAACCCGAACGTGCTGACCCTCAACCGTGACTACGCCGACAAAGTGCAAAAGGAATTCGACGCCCAGATCGAGTCCCGCAACTTCGCCGATTCCGCCACGCTGGAAGAAATCAACGGCTGGGTTTCCGACCGCACGAACAAGAAGATCCCCGAGCTGCTGAAGGACCTGTCGCCGGACGCCGCGGCCGTGCTGGTCAACGCCATCTATTTCAAAGGCGAGTGGACGCTGAAGTTCGACAAGAAAAAAACCAAGGAGTCCGACTTCACGGCTGCCGACGGCACGACCGGCAAAGTCCAGATGATGGAGAACGAGGACGAGTACCGCTACATGCAGACCGACGACGCGCAGTGGATCGCGCTGGATTACGGGGCCGACCGCAAGCTGTGCATGTGGGTGATGCTGCCGAACAAGGGCAAGAGCCTGGATACGCTGGTGCAGAAGCTCGAAACCATGAGCTTCCAGTCCGCGACCGAGCGCGCCTGGGAGCGCGAAGGCACCATCCGCCTGCCGCGCTTCAAAATGAAATTCCGCAAGGAACTGCAGGACGACCTCAAAGCCATGGGCATGAAGAAGGCTTTCCAGGCCGACGCCGACTTCAGCGGCTTCGTGGAAGGCAAGGACGGCAAGCTGTTCATCAGCAAGGTGATCCACGAGTCGTTTATCGAAGTGAACGAAGAGGGCACCGAGGCCGCGGCCGCCACGGCCGTAGTGATGGAAAAGGGCATGCCGCCGAAGCCCTTCAGCATGACCTGCGATCGCCCCTTCCTGATCGCGATCCAGGATAACGTCAGCGGCTCTGTCCTTTTCCTCGGCACGGTTTACGATCCCGGCAAGGCCGAATAAACGCCGGCAGGATTTTTCCGGAAAACCTGCGGGATAGCCTCCCGCAGGTTGTCTCTTAGGCAGGCAAACGGACCAAGGAGAAGACATGAGTACCCGCAAACTCGGTGCAATCGCCTCGGCGCTGGCCGTCGCGCTGCTTGGGGCAAGCTTCATGACAGGCAACGTCGCCGCCAGGGAGGCCGACAAAGAAGGCTCAGCCAAGCCGGCCGACCTGGCGAAAGCCGACAACGACTTCGGCATCGACCAGTTCAAGCGCCTGCACAAGGACGGCGAAAACACTTTCATCTCGCCGACCAGCATCGCGACCGCGATGCAGATGGCCACGGAAGGCGCCCGCGGCGAAACGAAAGCCGAACTCGAAAAGGCGCTCGGCACCGCCGACATCGATACACCCGAGGCCGTGAAGGGCTTCGGCGCCGAGCTGGCCAAGCGCGACGGCGTGAAGCTGAGCATGGCCAACTCGCTGTGGGCCGACCCGGACCGCGTCACGCTCAACGACGAGTACGTACAGAACATGCAGGACTATTTCGACAGCGCGGTGAAGACGGCCGACTTCGGCAACCCGGCCACGGTCAAGGCGATCAACGACTGGATTGCGGGCAAGACCAACAACCTGATCCGCGACATGCTGAAGGAAATCCCTGAAGTCGCGGTCAGCTACCTGATCAACGCGATCTATTTCAAGGGCGACTGGACGGTCAAGTTCGACAAGAAGAAGACCAAGGAAGCCGACTTCCACCTCGCCGGCGGCGACACCAAGAAGGTGAAGCTGATGTCGCGCAACGACGACATCCCGTATTCCGAGCAGGACGGCGTGCAGATCGCCAAGCTGACCTACGGCAAGGACAAGAAGAACGCCATGTGGGTCCTGCTGCCCAGCGAGGAAAAAGGCCTCGACCAGCTGGTGAAAGACTTCGACGCCGCGACGTTCAAGAAGTGGCAGCAGCGCACCTGGGAGCGCGAGGGCACCATCAAGCTTCCGCGCTTCAAGCTGCACTTCAAGAAAGAGCTGAGCGACAGCCTGAAGGCCGCCGGCATCGTGAA
>JAGQRI010000059.1 GCA_020425515.1 Planctomycetota bacterium
CGGTCTTCATGCCCGCTTCGTCGAGCTTCGGGTTCTGTGAAAGCTCGCGCAGGTAGTCGCGTTCCTGGTCCTTCGCGCTGCACACGTTGTGGCTGCACGAAAGCAGCTTCTCGCGGCAGCCGCAGATGCAGAACAACTGGTCGCCCACTTTTTCGTACATGCGCTCGGCCTCGTCGGGCGTGCGGTCCTTGGCCGACAAGGACGGGGCGAAGCAGGCGAATCCGGCCAGCAATACCGCAAGCAGCACGACGAACTGAATCCTGAATCCAAAATCCTGAATCCTCATGCCGCCGCCCCCTTACGCCTGCGGCGCATGGTGGGCAGGAACGCGAGCACGATGCCGACGATCATCACGCCGAGCCCTGCCAGCCCTAGCGACATCATCGGCTTCACGAAGTAGCGGAAGGTGGCCGTGCCGTCCGGCTTCGACTGCTGCAGGATGAAGTAAAGGTCCTTGCTGAAGGTGCGGTGGTAGTACGGGTCTTTCACCGGCTCGTTCATGCGCGGGGCGCCGGTGCGCTTGTCATAAAACAGGCGCATGCGCGGCGCGACCGTATCGGCGTCCTTCAGGATCTCGTCGATCTCGGCCTGGATGGCTTCCGCCTTCGCGCCTTCCGCTTGTTCGTGCGCCTGTACCAGCCCGGTCAGGCTCAGGGGGCGCAGCGCTTTCAATTGTTCCTTCGCGCCGTCTTCTTCGATGCGCCCCGCCAGCTCGACGACCAGCCGGTTGCGGCGCTGGGCCGCCTCGGCCTCGATGGTCTCGTGGAATTTCTCGAGGTCCTTCAGCGCATCAAAACGTCCGGTCGCGTAGCCCTCGGCGTCGCTGGTATCCAACCCGAAGCGCGCGGCGAATTCATCCTTCGGCAGTTCGCTGACGGTGTCGCGGATCTGCCGGTCCACGGCGATCAGTTCCGGCCCGAGCTTCACGCCCTCAAGCGCGAGCGCATCGATCGCCTGTCGGACTTCGTCCATCGCGCCGAGCACGGCCTGGCGAACGCGGTTCAATTGCTCGTCGCTGGCGCTGCCGAAGCCGAACTGGTCCAGCCCTGTCATGGCCGGCAGGTCTTTCGCGTCGGCCTCGGCGATCTGCTTGCGCCGTGCGAGGTACTGGTCGCGGAATGCGCCGCCTTGCAGGCGCACCGCGGTGGATTGCCAGCGCGCGACCATAAGGCCGATGCTGTGGTCGTCGAACGCGCCGTCCTTGCGGGCGTCGCCGTACAGCAGGTCCTGGACCTTGCGGTGCGCGTCGAGGTACGGCTGGACGTCGAGGTTGTCGGGTTCGCGGTAGGGGAAGATGCGGACCTTCGTGTCGAAGCTTTCATACACCTTGGTGTTGTCGCGCTGGTTGACACCCCAGACGACCGCGGCCGTCATGTTGGGCAGCGCGTTCTTGACGAAGAACGGGGGCAACTCGCCGCCGAATTGTTTCGCGGCGTCCTTCTTGACCATCTCGACGATTTCGCCGGCGTCCTTGTCCGGGTTTTTCCGCACGTACTGCAGCATGTTCTGGTAGGTCTGGGCGCGTTGCTCGTCCATGCCGAACTTGTCGCGCAGGAAGTCCCAGTTCTCGGTGCGATGCTCGCTTTCGAAGTAGACGATGTACTCGTCGCCCGAAAGCTTGTCGCTGATCACGGCGTAGCCGCCAGGCTGGGCCGTGACCGAGCCGGAGTTCTCGTACAGGCTGCTGTAGTAGATCCCCAGCGCCACCAGCAGCAGCCCCAGGTGCACGATGTAGCCGCCGTAGCGCCGCCGGTTGGAAAGCGTCAGGCGGAACAGCGAGACTACGAAGTTCTCCCCCGTGCTGCGCCGCCGCGCCCGCGCGCCCGATATGAACTCCATGAAGATGCAGACCAGCGTGAACGCGCACACCGGCCACAGCAGCACCTGGATGCCTACCCGTACTTCGGAGGCGACGGTGGCGATGCTGCCGCTCGAGTCCGTGGCGATCAGCAGGTCGTGGCTGTGCAGCCAGATGAAGTTGACGATGCCGACCACGATCGCCGAGGCGGTGGGGGGCAGGAAGGCGCGCAGCATCTGCTTGGCGTTGTTGCGCCGCCAGGCCAGTGCCGGGCCGACGCCCATCAGCAGCAGCACGAAGATCAGCAGCGGCGCGTTGATCATCACAAATGCATTCTGACCGAGCTCTTCGCTGCCGTTTTCGCCGTAGAGCTGCTTGGTGATCCAGGGCCAGAAAGTCACGACCAGCGTGACGGCCGCGACGAACACCAGGATCAGGTTGTTGAACAGAAAGCTGGCCTCGCGCGAGCTGATGCTTTCCAGCTTGCGGTCCGACTTCAGCAGCGGCGAACGCCAGATCAGTGCCAGCAGGCTGCCCATGAACACGATGCCGAGGAACGCGTAAAACCACGTGTCCACGTCGCCGGTCGCGCCGAAGGCGTGCACGCTGTTGATGATGCCGCTGCGCACCAGGAACGTGCCGATCACGGTCATGCAGTAGGTGATGATGATCAGCGCGAACGACCAGGCCCGCAGCATGCCGCGGCGTTCGGTCACGATGACGCTGTGGATGAACGCGGTGCCGGTCAGCCACGGTATGAAGCTGGCGTTCTCGACCGGGTCCCAG
>JAGQRI010000389.1 GCA_020425515.1 Planctomycetota bacterium
CGGGCCAGCGAGATCGTCAATTCATAGCGAAGGGCGACATCGCGGCCGCCCTGGTCATTGAAGCGATAAAACAGTTTCTCGGCCTCGGGGCCGGCTTTGCCTAGCAGGATCTCGGAGTACTCGATGCTCGGCGTATCCAGCGGCTCGAAGCCGTAGCGCTCGAAGACTTCCGATATCCGGCGCAGCAGGCGGGTACGCGGGACCATCACCTCGGGAAGGTAGTCTCGGAAGCCCTTCAGGATTTTCGGCTGAATGCGCGCCATCTGTTTTCCAATGCAACCGCCGACAATAAACGTCGGCGGGTTTCTAACCTATAGCAACAGGAAGAACAACTGAGGGCAGGGGGGACGCCGCCACAATGCGACGTCTCGATCTTTAGATATGATATTTTGCTTTCTTTTTTTTGGTGGTCGAAGTGAGGTGGGGTAATCTCTGGGTCGATTGGTTAGGTCCAACCTGCGGAGGTAACCTATGACCGCATCAAAGTGGTTTCTAAAGGTGGCTTGCATCATCAGCTTCAGCTTCGTTTCTGTCGGCGTGGTTGTTGGTCTTCCAACAGGAAGCCTGACAATCACCCCGGCAACTTCAACTCAGGGCGGCGCAGGCCCGCTGAAACCAGCTGCCGACGCAACCGCCAAAACAGAAGCACGTGTCGACAACGGAGCACCTCTCCCCGCCGGGGCAGTACAAATCGGCTTTGAGAACAAGGATGAGGCGTTTGCCGAGGACAAATGTACGATGTCAGGATCCACAGCACAGCCGGACTCGGGTTGCGGCATTCAGTGGAAGGTCATTCTCGAGGGCCACTGCAACGTAAATGGCTTCACGGTAAATGCTCCGGGTGACCCATACGATGGCAGCTATCTGACCGAAGAAGCCGCTGCGCTTTGGGCAACCTTCACGAAACAGAACGAAACCCCGGTTAGCCAAACGGGTGACGCAGCAGTCACAATCAGGAACGATCAAGCGGGCAACCTGAGCGACGTAGGGACCGTGGAGATGGGTACAGACGATGCGCCTTTTCTGGTGCAGGGCGATCCTGACGAGAACTTTTCAATTACGCTTTACTACGGCGGTAATGCTGGAGTCGAACTGCAAGCGCTCAGGCACGAGGTTGAGGTGGGGGGGCTGGCTTTTGCAGGCAACTTCGATGGATCAATCTCCGCATGGCAGGTTGCCCCCGGTGGTACTGCCACGCTTCTAAAACAGGCCAACAGCACCGACGACGCGCTATGGGACATCAAGTGAAGGCGCAAGAAAGTTCGCGGAGCTACCTTCTTCTGGGTCTGATCGTGCTGATCGCTGGTGCGTCGCTAGGGATATGGCTAGCCCTGCAAGGTGGAGGCCACTTGTCTATCACCGCACCGGCAATCAGCAATCAGCCTGGGAGCGATACTCCGCCAAAGGCGTTGCCTTTAGCGGACAACACTCCATCCCGACCCGTTCCTGCGCATCCGGAAAGCAAGTCGCCGATACTGGCCCTGTCCACGTTAACAATTACCTTTCTCGAATATCAGGGCGCCCGAAAAGTAGGTGTTTCTGGGTTGGAAGTACAAGTACGAAACGTCGACAGAGACGATCAGCAGGCGTGCGATACGTTCATCACGGATGAATTGGGCCGCCTGACGAAGGAAGTCCGCTCAAACTCGACATGGAGCATTTCGCTGAAATCGGAATCTTGGCGTTTTACGTCACTCGCCAGCGGTCCCCACGACAGCCCAGAGATCGTGTACGTGCGGAGTGGGTCAACAAAGTGCGACCTACTCGTCGAACAAGTTTCGTCGGATACCGTCGAGGTGTTCTACGATGACGGGGTGCCATATTCTGGTTTGATCCAAGTATCGGCGACTGGAGGTCCTGTCCGGGGCGTTCTGGTTTCCGAGGGGAAGCCGCTGACTCTCACCCTCCCGTCGCGGCATCATTGGACCCTATTTGTTGCGTCACGGCGCCCGGGGTTCAGCGGAGCAAAATGGGAGTTGGGCCGAACGCGTGCAGAAGAAACGAGCCGCATAGTATTGCCCCGCAGTGATGACACTTCCGGCGTTTTTCAAGTTGTGTGTGCCAATTTCCCAACGGATGCGATCGTGGACATCCGGATTTCTTGGAGGGGTGAATCTGTTTCCGCCTCGACGTTGGACGAGATCAAGGATTGGCCAGCCAGCCAACCCTACGCAAGTAAAGCGCTGTCGCCTGGCACTTATAATGTTCGCGTCCAGATTTCCGGGCATCCCGGATCTGTCGGCTCACAAGTCGGCTTTGAAGTTGCGGAGCTTCAAGCTAGGCAGATCCAAACGGTTCGGGTTGCCTTAGTCCAGACAGGTTCGATTCGTGTTGTCATCTTGGGTGAAGACAAAGCACCATTGTCTAAGGCACGATTGGCAAAATCCACTTCCGTGTATTTTAGGTGGGGCCGAACACGCGACGAGCCGCCCGGATATCAGCATCCTGGAAGCTACATCTATTCTCTCTCGGACGACAACGGCGTCGCGCTATTGTCCGGATTACCGCTTGGTCCCTTTGATGTCCTTTGCGACGCAGAGGGGTATGCCCAAGTCATCCTGAACGCAAATGTCATGTCCGGACAGGAATGTGATCTTGGTACGGTCCAGTTAACCAAAGCGCTTGGAAGCATCCGAATTGAAATCATTCACCCCGAAGCGGCGAATACAGACGAGTACGAAGTCACGCTCTTGAAACCCCTCGCCGGTATTGTCCGAAGCGCACAGAGATTTTCCGGAAAGTCACACCAAATTGATGGGCTGAATCTGCTGACTTACGTGGTGTCGATCCGGTATCTGCCAGGCGGATACGGCGCCTATTCAAAAGAAGTAACGCTCTCCGCCGAATCGCCACAGGCCACTGTCACATTCGAAATGCAGAAACCCCCACTTCGTCACGACTGACGCCGTTATTTCTTCAGGGCCTTCATCGCTTCCTGCGGCGAGCTGGCGAACTTGAACACCTGGCTGAGGCCCAGCATGTCGAAGACTTCCTGCACGGGCTCGGTTGGGTTCATCAGGACGATGTCACCGCCGCGCTCGTGGCTGGCGGACAGGGTACCGATGAACACGCCGGCGCCGGCGGACGAGATGTATTCAACGTCAGACAATTCAACCGCGAGGCGCACCTTGCCTTCATCGAACAGGTTGTTGATGGTCTGTTCCATGTACTCAAAGGTATGCGCATCCAGCCAACCCGCGATGTGAATGAGCGTCACATCGGGCGAAAGCTGCTCCAGGTTGATCTCGAACTCCTTCATGTGGTCTGCCTTTAACGCACTGCCTATCCGGAATCAATAAGCGTCAGGGGTCATTTAGCCGGGGACTTTGATGTACTTCACCAGGGTCAATTCGTTCACTTCGCCTTCGCGCGACGTGTAGTGCACCTCATCCATCACCTTGCGCATGATGAACAGCCCCAGCCCGCGCTTGTTGCCGCTCGCGATATGGGCCTGCAGGTCGATCTCGGCCTTGGCTTCGGCGCCGCTGGCCGTGTCGTAGCTGACGCCGTTGTCGCGGATGCGAACTCGGAAGCTTTTGTCGTCGGCGTCGATCAGGACCTCGACGCTGCCCGGCTCCATGCCTTCATAGCCGTGCTGGATGGTATTGGCGACCGCCTCATCCACCGCCAGCACGACCTTGTTCGAGTCGGCTACCGGCAGCAGCGAGCGCTTGATGGCGGCGTGCAGAAACTCGCGCACGACCGCCAGGTTGCGGGTTTCCGCCTCTACCTTGAGCCTGTCCGTCAGGTGTGAATCCGACAACTGCTTTCCCCGCTGTTTAGCCTACCTTCAAGGTGACAATCGTGATGTCGTCGTGCTGGTCGTCCGTCTGCGCGTGGCCCTGGATCGCGTTCACCAGGGTCGTGAGGTATTCGCTGCTGCTGCGCGTGGCGGCCTGGATGGTGATGGCCGTCAGGCGCTCTTCGCCGAATTCCTCACCCGTCGGGCTCATGGCCTCGGTGACGCCGTCGGTGTAGATCACGGCGCGGTCGCCACGCTGGAGCTGGACGACTTCTTCCTTCATGTTGCGCTCGAACAGGCGCCCATCCTTGTCGAAGCCGAGTGCGATGCCGCCCGGGTTGACTTCAACGCATTGCTTGGTCGCCGCCCGATACAGCAGCAGCGGGTTGTGCCCGGCCGAAGCCACCGTGAGGCGCGCCGTCGGGATGTCCAGCAGCATGTAGAATGCCGTCACGAACATGCCGCGCTTGATGTCCTTTGCCAGGGTGCGGTTCACCTTGCAGAAGATGTCCCGCGGCGACAGGTTGTCCTGCGCCTCGTAGCTGACCAGCGCCTTGGCCATCATCATGACCATGCTGCCCGGGATGCCCTTGCCGGAAACGTCGGCGCAGATCATGCCCAGGTGGGTCTTGTCCACCAGGAAGAAGTCGTAGTAGTCGCCGCCGACTTCTTTCGACGGGCTGTAGTATGCGCTGACGTCGTAGCCGGCGATCCTGGGCACGTGCTTTGGCAGCAGGTTTTCCTGGATCTCCTTGGCGATATCCAGGTCGTGCTTTCGCCCCTGGTTTTCGAGCCAGACGTCCTGCGCGCTCTTCAAACCGGTCGCCATGTCGCCCAGCAGGCGGGCCACGATACCGAGCTCGTCGCGTGAGCGCGCGGCCGGTCGATGGTCGAAGTTGCCGCCGCTGATGACCTGGATGTCGTTCATCAGGGTCTGCAGCGGCTTGGTGATGCTGCCGCCGATCAGGAAAGCCAGCACGATGGCCAGCACGATCCCGAGGACAGAGATGCCGAGAATCGACCAGAGCAGGCTGTTCTTTCGCGACTGGATTTCCGCGCGGTCAAGGTAGATCGAGATGCTTTCGTTGGGGCCGAGGTCCTTGGTGAAGCCGTAGGCCGGGATGCCTTTCACGCTGGCGCCGCGGTCGATCTTCACTTCGCCTGACGTCGTGACGTCGGGTGAGTTCTCGACTTCGAGCTTGGTTTCAGTCTGGGTCGGGCTGATCACCTGCAGGTTGACTGCGTCGAAACCCGGCAGTTCGTTGGCAGGCACGCGGAAGATTACATAGCGGATCTGGCTGGTTTCATCCATCGTCATCTTGTCGAGGTCCGCGACGAAGTCCTTCTGGAACTCGCTGAAGATCTTTTTGCGGATGCCTGCCTGGGCGTGGATGAGCCGCTGGTCAGTCTCTTCGTTGATCTTGGCCTTGAGGCGCGCGAACGAGTCACGGCTGGCATCAAGCCCGTTCTTCCGGAACAGTTCCGGGAAGAGGTGCTTGTAGCGCTCCATGGCCTCGTCGTTGATGCGCCGCGGCGCCTGCGGCTCACTGAGCTTCCCGCCGGGGCCGGCGTCCTTGAGCGCCTTCCAGCCTTCGCCGAATACCTCAAAACCCTGGGCGTCGGTGAGCCCCGAGGGGCCGTCCTTGCTCTGGACCTCCATCGCGCACTTCACCCACACGCGGTCCGCCTTGAACTGCTCCCAGTTGGCGAATTCGCGGCAGCCAGGGACGTTCTTGCTGAACCACTGGTCCTGGATGATGCTCCAGTACTTGCCGAATTTCTTGTCCTTGTTGTTCGGCTGGCTGAAATAGGCGATCAGGCCCTTCTCGTTCAAACCCGCCTTGTACGGGCGTTCGATGGCTTCGGCCTGTTGCAGCATGCCCTTGCCGGCCTGCTCGATGGTGTCTTCCAGGCTTGAGTAGGCGATCACCAGAACGATCGCGAAAATCAGCAGCGATACGCCGACCGAAAGCCCGCACATGGCGAGCACGATCTTGGTTTTAATCGGCATGCCCTGGGTCTTGAGGCGCGCCACCGGACGGGGCGGGCCGCCGGCCTGTCCGCCGCCCTGGGGCCCCCCGGGCTGACCACCACCGCCGCCGCCTCCACCGCCGCCGGCTGGCGGAGGCGTGCCGACGGGCGGCATCGCGCCCGACGACTTACGCGGGCCGGCTGCCTTCATGGCGCCCGTCGATTTGCGAGCCTGCGAAGCCGGTGGGGGCGTCATCATGCGGCGGTTCGTGCCCGACCTTGGAGGGGGCTGGGTTCCACCACTTTGATTCGGCCTTGTCGCCATCTTGGCTCCGTCAGACAAGTGCTGAGCTGATTGCCGTCACCGCGAAGCAGGTCCAGGCTGCTAACACACCCGCTGCCAGGTCATCCGCAAGGATGCCGAGGCTGCCTGGAATCCGTTCGAAGCTCCGAACTGGCCACGGTTTAGCAATGTCGTAAAAACGAAATGTTAGAAACCCCGCGAGAATCGCCAAGAGCGAATCGGCCCTGAGCAGCCCCAGTGTCAAAAAATAACCGGCGGCTTCGTCCATGACAAACCAACTGGGGTCTTTCAGATCAGGCAACCTGCGCAGCACCTGGCTGCCTGCAATCCAGCTAAACGCAGCGGTTGCGGCCGCCAGCGGCAGCCACAGCCCGGCGTGCAGGTCGACGACAAACAGCCCCAGACCGACCAGCAGGCAGACTGCGGTGCCGGCCGTCCCCCTGGCCCTGGGCACGAACCCGGACAGCCCAAGGCTTCCTACCAGGATCGCGGGCAAAAACAGCTCACGGGGGCTGGGATCGGTGTCTCGCAGGAACGCCAAGGGGGCTCCATACCGTGGAATCGACGGGGGCGTCTGGTATGGTAGCTCGCTTGATCCGAAGTGTGTCTCTGAAAAGGCGTTGCGGTTTCCCTGAATGCGGAAATTCGAACTCAAGACACAGATTATCCAGAAGTCCATGTGCGCCCGCCTGATCAGCGACGTGGACTCCGGGAATGCACTGGCATTGCGCAAGGTTCTCGGCGATATCGTCACGGACGGGCCGCCGGTACTCTTCCTGGACCTCCAGGAAGTGCGCAAGATGGACAGCGCGGGGATCGCCGTACTGGTCGAGGTCCATGACCGCATGAAAAAGGAAGGCCGGCAGCTTGGTCTGATCAACACGCCGACGTCCGTGCAACACATGCTGGAACTGCTGGGTGTGTTTGAAATCTACCAGGACCTGGAGACCGGGCTGAAGGCTACCAAAAAGGTGATTGCAAAGTGGCAGCGCCTGCACGATCCGACACGACCGGTTGAATAGCGAATATGGCCGCAGCGACCAATCTCATCACCAGCCTTGGCGGCTTCGTCAACCGTTACGTAGCGGCACTGGGCGCCGCGGTACGCTTCGGCGCCGCGGCCGGCTGGTTCGGCATGAAGGGCCTGTTCAACAAGCGCATTTACCCGCGCCATGAACTGATCATCCAGATGGATTACACGGGGGCCCGCAGCACGCCGATCATGGTTCTGCTCGGCTTTCTCGTAGGCGCCTCACTGGTGATCCAGACGACACCGTCCCTGGCCCGCTACGGCCCCGCCGAGTTGGTGGCCGGCGTGGTCGGCGTTTCGATTCTGCGCACGCTGGGACCGCTGCTTGCCGCGATCATTTTCGCCGGGCGCGTCGGCGCCGGGTTCACCGCCGAGTTGGGCACCATGGCGGTAAGCGAGGAAGTGCTGGCGCTCGACACCATGGGCATTCACCCGGTCGGATATCTCGTCGCGCCACGCTTTTCGGCGGCGGTGCTGATGCTGCCCGCCTGCACGGTGCTGTTCGACATGTCGGCGCTGCTGGGCGGCTACCTGGTCGGCGTCTATCAGTTCAACATTCCGCACGATGCCTACATGGACGTGACCAAGCAGTTCGTCAGCCTGTCGAACTTCACCTTCGGCCTGGCCAAGAGTGTGGTGTTCGCCGTCATCATCACACTGGTCTGCTGCTTCAAGGGCTTCTACGTGAAGGGCAGCGGCATGGAGGTCGGGCGCGCAACCATGCAGGCCATCGTCATCTCGCTGATCCTGCTGATCTTTTCCGACTTCGTGATGTCGATGATCTACAACTTTCTGTCGAAGGTGGAGATCGTCAAGTGAGCGGCGACGTCCGAATCGAGCTGCCCGAGGCCCGGCGGGATTCGCACCTGCGAACCGACGGCCCGGCGATTTCGGTCAGCGGGCTGGACAAGTCGTATGGCTCGAACCACGTGCTGAACAACCTGTCGTTCGGTTTCGACCGCGGCAAGGTCTACGTCATCATGGGGCCAAGCGGCTGCGGCAAGAGCACCCTGTTGCGGCACATGATCGGCGCGGAGCACCCGGACAGCGGCAGCGTCCTGATCGACGGCATCGACATTCATTCCCCGTCGCGCAAGGTACGCGACGAGGCAAGGCGGAAGTTCGGCGTGCTGTTCCAGAGCTCGGCCTTGCTGAACGGCCTGACCGTTGCCGAAAACGTCGCCCTGCCGATCCAGCGCCACACCGACCTGCCGCAGAGCACCATCGACCTGATGGTCAAACTGAAGCTCGAACTGGTCGGCATGGGGGACGCGCTCGACAAGTATCCCTACGAAATCAGCGGCGGCATGAAGAAACGGGCCGGGCTCGCGCGCGCCATCGCGTTGGACCCGGCGATTGTGTTCTATGACGAGCCCAGTGCCGGGCTCGACCCGGTGATGATCGGCGTGATCGACAAGCTGATCAAAGACCTGACGAGCAAGCTGGGCATCACCAGCGTCGTCATCACCCACGAGATGCCCAGCATCTTCCGCATCGCCGACGAAGTATTGATGCTGTTCCAGGGGCGCATCGTGTTCCGCGGCACGCCGGAGCAGCTTCGCACATCCAACGACCCGGTGGTGCGCCAGTTCATGAACGGCGACCCGGAAGGTCCGATCAATGCCCCGCGGCAGTTGTCGGAACTGTCCGAGCGTCTGATCGGTCCCGGCCTCCGGAAAATGAACGACGAATGAAGCCAGCCGATAAACAGCAAAAGGAGTGGAACTTCATCGCGGGCGTGGTGGCCCTCAGCGCCGTCGGCGTGCTGGTTCTGTTGATCGCGCTTGGGGCCGCGCTGAAGGGGACAGCCGGCGAGCCGCGCCACTACGTAATGTACGTAAAGAACGCCGGTACGCTCGGTGTCGGCGACCCGGTCTACCTCAACGGCCGGCGCGTCGGGCGCGTCCATGAAGTCGAACTGGTAAACCGCGAAGGCGGCATCCAGGCGCGCGTGGATTTCACGCTGGTCGGCAGCGCCTCGAAGCTCGACTTCCCGGTCGACAGCCGCGCCGTGGTGGTGGGGCCGGGACTGGTATCCGGGCCCAGCCTGGTGCTTCAGTACGGGAAGAACCCGTCGGTCATCGAACCGGGCGGCGAGTTCAAGGAAACCGTGCCCGCCCCCGAGACGGACCAGGTCAGCAGCCTGGCCGAGTCCGCCCTCAGCATCCAGAAGACTATCACGGAACTCGAGGAGACGATCGGCGACCCGGAATTCCTGGATGCGATTCGAACTTCCCTTGCGGAATTGCGCGCCAACATGGATGAACTCAGCGCACAGGCGGAAGAAATAGGCCCGCAACTCGGTGACCTGAGCACGCCACTGGACGGCATGGCCGAGCGCATTCGTGAGGTGCACGCCCAACTCGTGGAAGACGCCAGGGGCCTGGCAGAGCAGCTTGAGGCTCTCGACGAGGCGCTGAAGGACGGCGCCGACAATTTCGACGAGATCAAGGGGCGCACCGAAAACGCCATCGCTGAGTTGAATGAGATGCAGCGCCTGAGTGAAGAAGGCGCGGCGACGGCGGAAGACCCGGCGCTCAGACAACTCTTTCTACGCGCCCGCTGGGAAAGCGCGTCGCTGGCGGCGCAGCTTGATGCGGCCCGTCGCAACCCCGGTAACGCCGGCGGCGACCCGACGGGGCAGCAGGTACGTGAACACTTCAACGGCGGCAAAAAGGCACTCGACCGCTTCGGCGGTGACACGGATATCGACAAGTTCGACTAGGGGAATGCAATGGCAGCCAAAGCCTCAAGATCCGATCTGATAACCGGGCTGTTCGCGGCACTGGTGATCTTCGCGTTCATCGGCACCGTCCTGTTTCTGCAGGCCTGGAGCCCCGAGCCGGAAGGGCACCGGTACAGCGTGCGGTTTTCAAACTCGGGCGGGCTGGGCGTGAACTCGCCTGTGCTGGTCGCGGGCCAGCGGGTCGGGAAGGTCGAGCAGATCGACGCCCGTCCGATCATCGACGCAGACGGGTCGCGGCGCGTCGAGATCATCGTGACGTTCTTCGTGACGGAAGAGTTCACGGACGTCGTGACGATCCCCGTGGATACGATCGCGCGCGTCCAGAGCGGCGGACTGTTCGGCGGCACGCAGCTAGCCCTGGAACTGGGCCAGAGCAGCGACATCGTCAAGCCCGGCGAGCGATTGCCCAACGAGGGGCAGAAACCGGTCGAGATCGGCGACCTGCTGGCAGCCGCCAACGAGACCATCAAGAAATTGCAGACCGGCTTCGACCGCGTCGCGACCCTGCTGAACGACCCCGAAACCACCGACAACATCAGCGAAGCACTCAAGAGTCTCAAGAGCGCTCTGGCGACATTTGACGAAGGGCTGACGCAGATGAAGCCGGCGTTCTCGAAGGTCGGGCCGACCATCGAGTCCGCGCAGTCACTACTGGAAGAAATCCGCACCCTGATCAGCGACAACAATGCCAACATCAACAACACGCTCGCCAGCCTGGAAAGCGCCTCGAGCAAGATCGACTCGCTGCTGTCCGAAGACGGCGACGGTGTGCCGCAACTGGTGTCCAACCTCAACACCATTGCGGACAACCTGGACAAGCTTGTTGGAAACGTGAACGACCTGGTGCTGGACAACCAGTTGAACGTACAGATCAGCATGGAAAACATTCGCGAGACGACCGACAGCCTGCGCTATTTCGCACGCCGCATCGAGAACGACCCGAGCCTGTTGATCTGGGGCGGCAGCGAGAAGGAAAACCCCGCCCTTGACGGACCGCGTCCCGTACCGAATGTTGACGAACTTTCGATCCGGAATTCCGGGCGTCGACCGCGTAAGGAAAGCGACTAGCCGACGGTGGAACCGCCGGAAGGAAAAAGTGTGAAGTCAAAAGTCAAAAGTGTTGCTGCCAAGGGCCGCCGGTCGGTCAGGGTGCTCCTTTGCCTTTTGACTTTCGCCTTTTTGCTTGCCGCAGCCACAGGCTGCGGTGGTGTGCCGCGGCTCAGCACCTTCGAGCAAGGCGTTGAGTACATCGACTACGCCGACTACCCCCGCGCCATTGAGAAGTTCAAGGAACACATCAAGCGCAACGGTGAAGACGTGGCGGTGTGCTACAACCTCGGCGTCTGCTACCAGGACCAGGGCGACCTCGACCAGGCCGTGGTCTGGTACGAAAAGGCGCTCCAGTACGACCCTCGCGACGGCGACACCTTGGTCAACCTCGGGCTCGTATATCTCGACCAGGGGCGCGACGTTGCCGCCCTGTCACGCCTGAAGCAGGCCGCGGACGTCGAGAAGGACCGCGCCTACCCCTTGGTCGCGATCGCCATCTACTACCAGCGGACCGGCAAGCTGGACAAGTCGCGCGAGTACTACGACGAAGCGGTCAAACGTGAAGAGAAGTCCGGCTACCTGTGGTACCACTACGCCACGCTGCACGAGCAGGATCAGCGCTTCGGCGATGCCGCGCAGGCCTACGAAAAATCGACGCAGTACGACTCAACCAACCCGGCCGCGTACGAAGGCGCCGGGCGCTGCTACTACCGCCTGCGCAACTGGCGCAAGTCGGTCGAAAACTACGAGTTCGCCATCCATCTGCTGCCTGACGAGCCGCGGCTCTACATCGGGGCCGCCGACGCGCTGGAAGAGCTCGGGCGCAACGAGCGTGCGGTGAAGTACCTGTGGGCGGCACGCGGTCTTAGCAAGCATGACGACGACCAGGTACACGAACGCCTGCTGCGCCTGTACCCGAAGCTGATTGCATCGGAAAAGAAGAACGTGCCGAAGAAGCCGGAAGACACCGGCGAGGACAAGTAACCCTACGGGTTGCGCGAGAACCAGTCTTCCCAGGCGCGTTTGTTGACGCCGAAATCCTTGCCGCCGGACAGCTTCCGCAGCGCGGACTGCGCGGCATCCTGTGTGATGTCGTCGCCGGAGGACAGCAACCGCACCAGCGACGGGTAGACGCTGCGGTCGCCGAGCGAGCCGAGCGTGTCGATGACTGTCAGTTTGATCTGCTGGTCGTCGGGATCCTTCAGCATTGCTTCGACCTTCGGCGCGGCATCTTTGGCCTTGAGCCGCCCGATCTCCATCAGCGCCGTGCTGCGCACGCTGGCCGATTCGTCCTCGAGGTGCTTCAGCAGCACCGGCAGCGCGCCCATGCCCTTGTCCCGCGCAAGAAGGCGCAGGTACTTGCTGCGGTGGCCGGCCTTGTCGAGATCCAGTTCCTCGCCGTTGATGACGATCCCGTTGGCCGGGTGTTCCGGCTCGGGCTCTTTGACCTCGGGCACTTCGCGCGGCTGGCGGCGGGGCCTCACGACCGTCGTTTCGCTGTCCGGGCGGTGGATGGTGTTGTAGCGGTAGTAGACCTCAAGGCACAGCACGGACAGCGCGGTGCTGTAGAAGTCGCCCATGATCGGGCCGATCCAACTGTCGGCGGCTTCCCATGAGCCCTTGCGGTTTCCGCGCAACTGCTGGTTGTCGAGCAACTGTTTCTTGAGGGCCTTGTTCCACTTGTCCCAGGCGGGACCGCGCCCGTCATTCAGCAGGAACATGCCGAGCGTGCCGTAGTACCAGCCATAGAAGGTAGTGTAATTCGGGTTGCTGGAGTCGGGGCTGGGGTCGGAGAAACGCTCCCAGTCGGGGGTGTTCTCGAGCAGCATACGCTCGGCTGCGAAGTTGCGTGTTTCGAAGCGCTCGGCGTCCAGGACGACACGTGCGGTAAGGCCAACGCCCACCATGCCGATGCCCTTGCGCGTGCCGGCAATGCTGCCCGAGTCGCGGTCGGCGTAATAGGTCTCGCCGCTTTCGAGACTGTAGCGGTCGTAAAGGCCTGCGAGTGAGTTCCAGTTCGTCTGGTTGACCTTGATGCCGACGGCCCTGGCGCTCTTGAACGCCAGCGCGGCCCAGCCGCTGATCGACAGGTCGTTGCGCTCGAGTTCGCCGCCTGTAGAGGTCACGTACCCCTTGTAGTCCCAGCCGCCCCCGACGCCCTGGCTGCGCTCGAGGAATCTCACCGCACGCTCGGCGGCGTTACCGATTTCCTCGTCGCCGCACATTCCGTACGTTTCACACAGCACCAGCGTGGCGACCGTGTGCGTGTACATCTGCGACTGGTTCTTGTAGGCGACGCAGCCGTCACTGGTCTGCTGCGAAAGCAGCCAGTCGACAGCACGGCGGACGTTCTTCTGGAACGGACCGGAGTCAGGCGCGTTCCCGGCCGCCAGGAACGGCAGCGTGCACAGGGCCGTCACGGCGCCACGGTAGCCGTTATCGCTGGTCGCCCAACTGGGACGGCGTTTAAAGCCCTCATTGGGGTCCCAGCTGCCGTTGTATTCCTGTTTCTTGGCCAGGTACTCGAGCCCAAGATTGACCGAGTTCTCGGTGTCGGTGCCGCCGCCGTGTTCCTGAATTGCGGCCTTCTTGCTTTCGCCGTTGCGGTTGCGGAAAAGCCCGCTGCCCGCGGCCGGGTGGTTGCTGGCTGAAGGTTGTCCGCCGCCGAGTCCCTGCCCGGCTTCCGGCCTGCGGAACGGATTCTGCGAAGGCGGCGCCGGGTGCGGAGAAGCGACCTGCGGAAGCGGCGCGTAGGGTGTCGGTTCGGGCGGCGCTTCGTATTCGGGGTCGCCGGCGAGGATATCGGGGTCGTTGACGATCTGGTCCGGCATGACCAGTTCGTCATCGATCGGCTGCAGGTCGGGCAGTTGCACTTCGTCCGGCTCGGGTGCAACGACCGGCGCGGCTGCGACCTCCTGCTGCACTTCGACCTTCTGAACGTAGTCCACGACCTCGCGAATCTTCTGGCCGAAGAACATCGCGATCACCAGCGCGAGCAGGTGGATGGTCGCCGCGATGCCAATGCTGTTCCAGGTCCAGCGCCCGAGTGTACGGGCAACCTCGATGGCGCGTGCACCGCGCGGCTTGCGGATGTTCTTCCCGCGCACCGTAATCGGCTGGGCGAATTTCGGAAGCCTGGCGTGGGTGGCGCGCTCGAAGCCGTTGATCTCGCCGATCTTCCCGTTCTTGAACTCGAAGACCGCTGGTGAAATGCATACCTGGCAGGGTCGCCCTTCGTAGGCGAGCTTGCTGCCGCAGCGGTGGCATCGAGTGATAGTAACTGTGGGTGCTGCAATCATCCGGTGGAACCCCACGGGGATGGGTTCAGGGCTGCAACCATTATCGCGCGTGATTCGCGTTAGTAAAGCGCAAGTTCAAGGCTGAGAATGCCTTGCATTGCCAACCAGCCAAGCAAGGCCGCCGTGAGCAGATTGGCGAAGACCACAACCGCGGCCTTGAGCTGGAAACTGCGCTT
>JAGQRI010000060.1 GCA_020425515.1 Planctomycetota bacterium
CCTCGATGTCGCCGTCGCCCTGGATACTGCGCGCGTGTGGCAGCACGCCGTCTTCGAGCCCGGTCAGGAAGACGGCGGGGAACTCCAGCCCCTTGGCGCTGTGCAGCGTCATCAGCTTGACCGCGGCGTCCTGCAGGTCGAGGTTGTCGGTGTCGCCAACCAGGGCAATCTGTTCCAGCCACGCGCTGAGGTCGAGTTCCGGGTTTTCTTGCTCTTTGGTGCGCGCGTCGGAAAGCAGTTCGTTGACGTTGTCCAGCCGGTCGTCCGAGCGCGGGTCGAGGTCGGTTTCCAGCATGCGCCGGTAGCCGGACTCGTCCACAATCGTCGAGATCACACCCTCGATCGGGTAAAGGTCCCCGGCCAGTATGCGCTCGAACATGCCGACGAAACCCTGCAAAGCGGCGACGGCCTTCTTCGGAACGCGCGTGACTTTGAAGGCCTTGGGGTCCTTCGCAACTTCCAGCAGGCTGACGTCGTGCTGCAACGCCGCCGCGTGCAGCTTGTTGATCGTGCCCTCCCCCACCCCGCGTGACGGACGCGTCAGCGCGCGGGCGAACGCAACCGGGTCGCGCGGATTCAGGATCAGCCGCAGGTAGGCCAGCACGTCCTTGATTTCCTGGCGCTGGTAGAAGCTGACCGCGCCCACGAGTTGGTACGGCACGGTTCGCTCGCGCAGGGCCTGTTCCAGCGCGCGGCTTTGCGCGTTGGTGCGGTAGAAGATCGCGACGTCGCCGTAGCCGACCCCGTTTTCCAGCCGCAGCGTCTCGATGCGCGCGCTGACGGCCCGAGCCTCGTGGGTTTCCGTCTGGCACTTCAGCACCGTGATGCGCGCGCCTTCATCGTTCTCGGTCGTCAGGTGTTTGTCCTTGCGCGCGACGTTGTGGCGCACCAGGGCGTCGGCCGCGCGCACGATGTTGCGCGTGCTGCGGTAGTTCTGGCCGAGCACGACGACCTTGGTCTCGGGGAAGTCGCGCTCGAAGTTCAGGATGTTCTTGATGTCCGCGCCGCGCCAGGAGTAGATGCTCTGGTCGGGGTCGCCGGTGACGCAGATGTTCTTGTGCTCTTTGGCCAGCAGGCGCGAGACGCGATACTGGATGCTGTTGGTGTCCTGGTACTCGTCGATCATCACGTGGCTGAAGCGTCCGCGGTATTTTTCCAGCACGTCCGGGTGCTCGGTAAACAGCTTCAGCGGCTTGACCAGCAGGTCGTCGAAGTCCATCGCCTGGGCCTCGACCAGCGCCTTTTCGTAGCGCTCATAGACTTCCGCGACGCTTTTCGACTGCACGTCGTAGGCGCCCGCACGATACGTCGCCGGGTCGATGCCGCGGTTCTTGGCATCACTGATCGCGTATGCCGCCGCGCGCGTCGTGACGAACGCCGTGTCGATTTTCAGCTCTTTCATCAGGCGCCGGACCAGGCTGTCCCGGTCGTCGGTGTCGTAGATGCTGAAATCGCGCTGGTAGCCGATGGCCTGTGCTTCGCGCCTCATCAGCCACGCGCCGAAGCTGTGGAACGTGCTGATCTGCAGCTCGTCCACGCTGGCGAAGCGCTCGACCCGGCGGCGCATCTCGGCGGCGGCCTTGTTGGTGAAGGTCATCGAGAGGATCTTCCAGCCCGGGATGCCCTGTTGCAGCATGCACGCGATGCGCGTCGTGATCACCCGCGTCTTGCCCGAGCCGGGCCCCGCCAGCACCAGCAGCGGCCCTTCGATCGTGGTCACCGCTTCGCGCTGCTGGGGATTCAGGTTGGCCAGAAGGTCCATGTACGGAAGAATAGCGCTTGCGGTTCACCGGTTCTACCCGGGTTGGGGTAACGAAATCGCCTGCTCGTTCGTATACTGTTTTGGACACCCCGGCGGGTTCCGGCCTGTCTTGCCCCTGTGCGGAGGTTTATCCGGATGGCGCGACGCATCTTTGCAGCCCTGTTCATCATGGCGGCCATCTCAATCGTTGCGGCAATCGCCCAGGACGCACCGGAGTTCGGCCCGCCCCACGGCGCCGAGCAAATCCGCGACCCCAAGCCCACGGCCGAAGATATCGAGGTCCAGAAGGCCGTCGACAATGGGCTTGAGTACCTGGCGGGCATCCAGAACAACGACGGCTCCTGGAGCAACGACGTCGGCAACAAGCTCGGGAACAACTACCAGCGCAATATCGACGGCATCGGCCGGCCTCACCTGGGCGTGACGGCCATCTGCTGCATGGCTTTCATGGCGTCCGGCCACACCCCCGACCGAGGCGAATACAAACGCAACGTCGCCGCCGGGCTCGCATTCGTGCTTTCCAACATCGACCGCGACACCGGCTGGACCAGCGCCTACGGAACGCGCATGTACAGCCACGCCTTCTGCAGCATGTTCCTGGCCGAGGTTTACGGTCAGACGCGCGACCCGGTTGTGCTGAGCCACCTGCGCAACGCGATCAGCTTCATCGTCAAGTCGCAGAACCAGCAGGGCGCCTGGCGCTATATCCCGGACCAGCTCGACAGCGACATGTCGATCTGCGTCTGCCAGCTTCAGGCCCTGCGCGCCGCCAGCAACGTGGGTGTGCTGGTGCCCAAGAACTCCATTGAGGCGGCGCGCGACTACGTCCGCCTCAGTTACAACCACTACCGCAGCCCGGGCAGCTTCAAGTACCAGATCGACTGGGACGACCGCAGCACCTTCCCGCTCACCGCGGCCGGCGTGGTCGCGCTGCAGAGCCTCGGCAACTACAGCAGCCACACCTACATCGGGTCAGGCGGCCAGCGCGTCACGCTCGACCTCAACCGCAGCATCGAGTACATCCGCGACACCCGGCCGGACCGAACCGCAACCTACCTCGTGCCGGGCACGCGCATGTGCGACTACGGATTCTGGTACGGGCACTACTACGCGGCACAGGCGATGTTCCAATACCAGTACGTAAGCCCGCGCACGTGGGCCGAGTGGAACAAGCTGAACCGCGAGCACTTCCTGAAGCTGCAGCACGACAACGGCGCCTGGACGGACGAAATCGGCGGCTGGGACCCGAAACACAACGCCTACGCCACGGCCATGGCCTGTCTGATCCTCAGCATCCCGCGCGGCTACTTGCCGATCTTCCAGAATTAGTGGCTTCGCCTTCCAGGCGATGAGTTCCATCGGCTTCAAGCCGATGGAATGCGCCACCCGTAGGCTGCGTTCCTTCCAGTGCCCTGCAATCTGGTAGTATCCGAGCCGGGGGGCGCCGTCATGACCGAAGAGTTCGACCCGCGATTTACCGTCAAAACCAGGTACTGGCACAAACTCGAGGACGGGCGCGTGCAGTGCGACATCTGCCCGCGCGAATGCAAACTGCGCGAAGGCCAGCGCGGGTTTTGCTTCGTGCGCGCCAACCAGGGCGACGAGATCGTTCTGACCACCTGGGGGCGCAGCAGCGGCTATTGCATCGACCCGGTCGAGAAGAAACCGCTCAACCACTTCCTGCCCGGCACGCCGATCCTTTCGTTCGGCACGGCCGGCTGCAACCTCGGCTGCCGCTTCTGTCAGAACTGGGACATCAGCAAAAGCCGCGAAGTCCATACGCTGACGGACCAGGCGAAACCGGACGTGATCGCCCGCGCCGCGGAAGAACTGGGCTGCCGCAGCGTCGCCTTCACCT
>JAGQRI010000061.1 GCA_020425515.1 Planctomycetota bacterium
GGGCGCTACCCCGTGGCAGTGCTGTTCATTGAAGTGCCGCCGGATACGGTCGACGTCAACGTGCACCCGGCCAAGACGGAAGTCCGCCTGCTTGAGCAGAACCGCATCTTCTCGCTGATCAAGTCGGCGTTGTCCGAGAAGCTGATCAACGCCGGCGTGCTGCCGAGTGTCAAACTGAGCGCGCCGCCGATGCCGCAGGCGCGCCCCGACTCGCCCTATGAACCCAGCTGGGATACCTACAAGCCGGGCATCTTCGACAACGAGTCGGAACAGCGCGCCAGAGGCGCCGAGCATCGCTGGAGCGAGGCCCGCCGCGTGCTCGAGGATGCGCTGGGCCCGGCCGTGACGAACTATGAAGTCCGGAATCCCGTCGCCGAATCAGTCGAACAGGACGCAGCCGGGCGGTCGCCGCCCGCGCCGCAATCAGGAAACCAGAACAGCCTGCTGCAAAGGGCGAAAGCGCTGTTCCAGGTGGGCGCGACTTACGTGATGGTCGAGGTGGAAGACGGCGTCGTGGTGATCGACCAGCACGCCTACCACGAACGCATCCTGTACTGGCTGCTGGAAAACCGCATCAGCAGCCACCCGGTCGAGCGCCAGCGCCTGCTGGTGCCGCAGCCTCTGATGCTATCGCTCGATGCGAACCAGCTCGCGGGCGAGCACGCCGGGGCCCTGCGCGATTTCGGCTTCGAGCTCGAACCCCAGGGCGACGGCTGGGCTTTGCGCGCGGTGCCGAAGTACTCGGTGGGGGGCAAGCACCTTGAGGTCGTGCAGGAAATCCTTGAGGAACTTTCCCAAGGGCGCACACCACGCACACCAACAGAGCTGCGCAAGAGCATGGTGGAAATGGTCGCGTGCAAGGCGGCGATCAAGGCCGGCGACGTGCTGGAGCCGCAGCAGATCAAGGATCTACTGAAGCTCGGCGACACTGTTCCTCACACCTTCAGTTGTCCCCACGGGCGACCGACCACCTACAAGCTCGGCTTCATCGACCTCGAAAAGCTGTTTCACCGCCGCTGATTCGGCCTGTCACAAGGCTTTCACGGCGCCGCGAAAATCGGGCTTTTTGTGAAACCCCACCGTTTGTAGTTCCACTTCTGAATCAAGCGTGCGGTAGCCGTTGCCCGTGGGGGCGCGGCGATTCTGACTGGAGACTCGAATGCTTCGAATTCCGATTCTGTGTGCGGCATTGCTGCTGACGCTCGTGGGTGCGACGGCAGTCAGCGCCCAGGTGGACCTGGTGGCGCAGGACTTCAACGCGGGGCTTGGCAGCTGGACCGTGACAAATTCGTCGATGACCGGCACACCGCCGGCGCCCACCGGCCAGGAATGGGTCCTGAGCACCGGCAACTACGTTACGCCTTCCAGCGGGCAGATTGACGACTTTGACGGCAGCCAGTTCCTGCTGATCGACGCCGACACCAACGGCAGCTCTACCACGACGATCGACACCACGCTGACCAGCCCGGTTTTCGACGGCACCACCGCGCCCGGCACTCTTGAGCTGACTTTCGACCAGGTGCACAGCATCTGGCAGAACGAGCAGTTCATGGTCGAGGTCTTCGACGGAGCAACCTGGCAGCAGGTGCAGCTCTTCGACGTGAACACCTCGCCCGGGCAGGGCATCTGGCAGCCGTCCACGGTGGTCATCGACATCACCGCCTACAAGAACGCCACCAACCAGGTTCGCTTCCGCTACCTGGACCCGGCCTCGTGGGGCTGGTTCGCGGCGCTGGACAACATTTCCGTCTACTACTACTCCGGCCCGGAAATCGCCGTCGCTTACCAGGCGGTGGACGTGCCGAACAACTCGACCATCTACGTCGGTAGCCACACGCCGGCGGCGTTCAACGTGGTGACCGTCGTCAACAACCCCGGCACGGCGACGTTGACTCACTCGGCCGTCGTGCAGACGTCTCCGGCGCCGGTGAACTGCACGGCAACGGTCACGCTTGGCGCAAGCACGGGCGCGGGCTCGACTTCCGCGATGACGCTCGACATTACGCCGGCGGCATTCGGGATGTTCAGCTTCCAGGTCACGATCACGAACGACGACACGACCGGCGGCGAGAACCCGTTCATCATCAACGTCCAGGGCATGTGCCTGGGCAGCAACCTGCTGTTCTACGCGGGCGACTTCGACGGCGTTGACGGCCAGGCCTGTGGCAGCGGCTTCGGCGGGCCGATCGATGCCTGGGGCTATGAGATGCTGGATGTGCCCGCCGGCGAAACCTGGACCATCACCCACCTGTTCGCCAACTTCCTGATCAGCGACGCGACCGGCATCAACCAGGCCGACTACGAGATCCGCACCGGCATGAGCGTCGGCAGCGGCGGCACGGTAGTGGACAGTGGCACAGGCCTGGCGGCAACCATTGTGAGGCATGGCGACGGCGCCTACGGCTTCCCCGAGTACTGCACCTACATCCAGCTCGGCACGCCGATCACGCTTACGGTGGGCACATACTACCTCGGCGTACGCCCGAGCACGACTTCGGCGACGGGCAACTGCTTTGTAGGCACGACGGCGGGGGCCAACGGCGCCGGTTCGCCGCTGATGGACCAGACCGCCTTCTGGCACGATGCCAACGGCCAGTACAGCGCGTCGCCCTACGAGGCCGCGGGCGATGGCTCCGGTACGTTCTATGACTACTCGATCGGCATGGTGGGCACGAGCGCCAGCGGTGGCCCGGGTGTTCTTACCATCACGCCGGGCACCCTCAGTGATGCCACCGAGGGCACGGCCTACTCGGCCACCATTACCGCGACCGAGACCGCGACCACGGGCCCCTACACCTGGAGCCTGGTCGGCGCGCCTTCGTGGATGACGATCAGCGGCACCGGGCTGACGGCAACCCTGGGCGGCACGCCGCCGACGGGCACAGCAAGCACGGTCAACTTCTACGTGATGGTGACCGCGACTTCCGCCGAAACCGACACCGAGACGTTCAGCCTGACCATCCAGGCGGGTAGCGGCGGCGGCGGTGGTGGTGGTGGAGGGGGCGGCTCCTCCGGCGGTGGCGGCGGCGGCGGCGGTTGCGTTGCCGGAAGCACCGGCGGAAGCGCGGCCTGGATCCTGCTGCTGCTGGGTGCGCTCGGCGCGGCGGCCGTGCTGCGCAAACACTACGCATAGATTCCGTGCGAAATCAAACCGGGACGGCAACGGCCGTCCCGGTTTTCCATTTGCGTCACCTGATCTAGATGCCAAGCACGGCGCGGGCGTTGGCCGTGGTGCGCTCGAAGACTTCTTCGTGGGTCATGCCCCAGATTTCCGCGAGTTTCTCGGCTGTGTGCCGGACGAAGCCGGGTTCGTTGCGCTTGCCGCGGTGGGGGGCCGGGGTGATGAACGGCGCGTCGGTTTCGACCACGACGTCGTCCGGCGTGAGCACCTTGGCGGCCTCGCGAATCACGTCGCAGGATTTGTTCTTGAAAGTGATCTGCCCGGCGAAGCTGATCTTGAAGCCAAGCTCGACCCAGCCCAGCGCTTCCTCGGGGCCGTCGGAAAAGCAGTGGGCGAAACCTTTCCAGCCGTCCGGGTGCACGCTGCGGATTACTTTTTCGCACAGTTTGAAGGCGTCACGGCTGTGGATGCAGACCGGCAAATCAAGCTCGCCGGCCAGCTCAAGCTGCTGCGCGAAGGCCTTCTCCTGCACGTCGATCGGGTCGGGCGCCTTGACGGTGTCGATGCCCATTTCGCCGAACAGGACCATCTCCGGCTCGCTCAGCAGCGCCTTGAATTCGGCCAGGGTTGACGCGTCAAGTTTGCCGGCGTCATAAGGGTGCGCGCCGACGCTGGCATAAACCCGACCGGGATATTTGCGTGCGAGTTCCAGTGCTTCGCGCCCGCCCTCGGGCAGCATGCCGATGCAGACGACTTTCTCGACGCCGTTATCCAGCGCGCGTTGCAGCATGGCCTCACGGTCGTTGTCGTAGTTCTTGAAGTTGATGTGGCAGTGGGTGTCGATAATCATGTTCGGAATTCAAACGCGCGGCGGTTTCAGTGCCGCATGGTACGGCGCGGCAAGCAGGATCACAAACTACGAAGAGTGTTCATCCAGCAGCGCCTTCGCCTTCTTCTGCCATTCAGCGAATTCGGTTTCCGCACCCTCGGGGGCTTTGGCGCCTTCGCCCAGCAGGTACTTGTTGAGGCGCTCGACGGCTTTGTCCTTGTAGTCAGGCTTGTCTTTTTCCTCGGCCCACATGAATTCGGCCTCGGCCATGTACAGCTGGTTTTCCGGCCAGTCGGGCGCGAGCTCGACCGCCTTTTCCAGGTTCTTTCGACCGTTCCGCAGGCTGCCGATGCTGACCGGCGGGCCGGGGGCACGCAACTGCAGCACGCCCATCACGCGCCACGGGCCGCCGTGGGCGATGTCGTGGTCGGCGTCGATCAGCTTGGTCATGTCCTCTTCGATCGTCTTGACGGCGTCGAGCCCGTAGTCGTGGTTCAGGTCGCCCAGAAAACCTGCAAGCACACCGTGGTAGAACGTCGCCTCGGCGCCGTTCGGTTGCTGTTTCAACGCGGTGTTGGCGTAGGTCAGACCCTGGCGGGTGTACTTCTCTCGCTCGACCTCGTCGCCGCCGTACTCGGCCAGCCAGGCGGCCGTGCGCGCCGCCATCCACAGGTTTTCGTAGGTCTGCACCTTGGGGTGGTCGAGTGCGCGGCTGAACATGCCGGCGCTGGTGCGCATGCGCTCGAGGGTGCGCGGCGTCTGCTCCCAGGCCGCGGCCGCGTCGCGCGCCAGGTCGCCGGCGGCTTCCTCGTCGTTCTGGTGGTTGTCCTGGTTGTTGTTGTTCAGAACTTCGTCCGGCACCTGCTTACAGGCGGCCGGGAAGACCAGCAGCGCAAAGGCGGCGGACAGCGTCACGATCAGCGCGATGGCTATTTTTCGTCGTACCACTTCTGCACTTTCTCGAGTCGCTTATCGTCGGGTGCCGGAAACTTCGGCGACTGCAGCAGCTCGCCGATCTTTTTGCCGTCGTCGCTTTCGTCCAGTGCGCCCAGGGTCTTCTTCAGGGCGTCGCGTTTGTCGCCGAGTCGTTCGTCCACTTCGACGACCAGGTCCTGCGGCAGTACTTCGCTCTGCTTGCCCTGCTTGAGCGTCTTCAGGTCATCGTCCTTCTCGTACAGCTTCAGCGTCGTGCGGTCCAGCAGAATGAAATCCGGCGCGTCGTCTTCCTCGTCGATGATCTCGTAGCCGGCGTCGAGCAGGTTGTCGTACTGCACCCACAC
>JAGQRI010000390.1 GCA_020425515.1 Planctomycetota bacterium
AGCCACTCGGGGCGGGTGCGCGTCCAGACCATGGAAAGGTCCGGCGCGAACACCACCGGCAGCGACTGCGGGTTGCCGTTTTCGTCGTAGCTCGGTTTCACCTGATGATCGCCGAGCGTGTGGCAGGCGCCGCAGGTGTACTTGTCCCAGAGCGCCTTGCCTTTCGCCAGCCGCTCGGCGTCGGGCTGGGTCTCGCGGGTCGGCTTCCAGTCCGGCAGCTTCGTACCCTGCGCCTTGATGACGAGGTAGCGGGTAAGCGCGTTCACTTCGCGGTCGCTGAGCCCGAGGTCGGGCATGCGGTCGCTCTGGTTCTGGCGGATGCGGTACGGGTAGCGCAGGTAGCGGCGGATCCATTCTTCCGGGCGGCGCTCGGCGATGTACTCAAGCGGCGGGGCCAGATTCTCCGGGCGGTTGTGAAACTGGTGGCACTGCTGGCAGTTGTCGCGGGCGAGGTGGGCCTTGTCTTTCGGAACTTCGGTGCGGTGGCAGAAGTTGCAGTTGTATTGCTTGACCAGGTTCTCGCCGGCGGCCAGCCATTCGGCGTCGGTCTGCGGCTCGGCAACGGGCTCGCCGCTATCACCACCCCCGCCGCCGCTGCCGACAATGATCAGCGCGATGCCAAGGATCAGCAGCCCCAGCCCGGTCGCCAGCACAACAAGATTGGCAAGCTTGATGCCCTTCATCGCAACAGTGTAGGCGACTCCGCCATCAAAGCCCAGCCCGCAAGGGCTGGGGTCGGCGCAGGGAATCAGCCACAAAAACACGAAAGCACAAAACACTGCTTCCATAACTTTCGTGCCCTGGTGTTTTCGTGGCTATGAACAGCAGTTCTTCGCGGCCTCCGCGCCTTCGCGACCTTCGCGATGTCCTTCAAATGAAAGAAGCCACGAACGAGTTCGCGGCTTCGCATGTTTGTCATGGAACAGGCCTAAGCCTCTGCAACCTTCCCCTATCGCGTCAAAGCAGTGCTTTGCCGCAATACGTTTGCTTCGCAAACTCAGCCCCGTTTCATCAAACTAGGGTCGGTCTTCGGCTCGACGGGCTGGTCGCCCTTGCGCTTGAGGTAGCTGGTGTACTCCGCCCAGATTTCGCGCACCTGGTCCGGGCCGATGTGCCCGTCGTCCATCAGGATGCTCTCGACGCGCTTGATGTCGCCGAGCGCCTTGAACAACTGGCGCTGGAACGCCAGCGCTTCGTCCAACTGGGTCTTGGTGATGAAGTTCTTGCGGAACATGCGGCGGCCGAGGCGCTTGTCCTCCTGCCTGATCAGCGCGTAGTTGCGCGCCTTGACCAGCTTGTACAGCTCGGCGCGGCTGAGCCATTCGTGTTCCAGAATGGCGTGCGCAAGGTCGAGGTCACGCCCCTCCTTGTGCGCCGCAGTGCAGTCCGCTAGCGCCTGATCAACCTGCGCCTGAGTCACCTTCGTGTTCTTCAGGACAATCGAGATCAGTAATTGATCCGCCTGCGTCATGCGTGCGGCCTTGGCTTCCTGGGTCTGAAATTGGTTCATCTTGGCAGCTCACAGGGGGGATAAACGGGGCGGGATCTGCCATTCCCTTCCCATCATTCAACACCGCCGCGTGCCAAATGGCAAGCGTGGGCAGGGGCTTTCGGGGCAGGGGGGTGTGCTAATCCGCGATCTTCGCCAGCTCTTCGCCAAGCCGGGCGGCGCCGGTCAGCCCCACGTTCGAGAACTTCACGTAGCGGCCCTTGTCGGTCAGGATCACGAACGGGGCGCGGTTCAGCGTCAGAACCTTGCCCTTCTTGGTCTCGAACAGGCGGCTGAAGCTGCTGTTCGCGGTGCTGGTCTTGTCGGCCTTGTAGCACGGGAAGGTCAGCCCCTCGCGCTTCACGAAATCGCGCGCCACGGGCAGGTCCTCGCACACGAAGGCGATGATCTCGACGTCCGGGTGGGCCTTGTGGAAGGCTTCGAGCTCGCGGGCCTGCTCGACGCTGACCTGCTGCCAGGTGCTGAAGGCCGCGATCAGCAGGACCTTGCCCTTGTACTGGTCGTCGGAAAGGCTGTGGTCGCGCTCTTCGAGGTCCTTCATGTCGAAGGTGGGCAGGCGCTTGGCGCTGTCGGCGCCCACGGTGTGCATGGCGATGCCAAGCCCGCCCAGGGCGAGCGCCAGTACGAGAATTGCCAGCACGAACCGCTTCACGTCAGACTCCTACTTCATGCGGGGCGCGCGGAAATTGCCCTGCACCCGGTACTTCCTGAATTTCAGGTCCAGCCGCCCCACCACCAGGTCGGGCCCGTCGTACAGCACTTCCCACGTCCCGGACTCGAACACGTCGTTGCCCGAAGCGACGAAGGCGTCGCTGACGCTACCGCTGGTCGAGCCCAGCATGGCGTTTGTCACCTTGCCCCCGGGCCCGAATTCGGCGCGCAACGATACCCGCTTGTCGTCCGTGCGCAAGACGGAGATGTCCCCAAGGTCCACAAACCGCATGGTGAAAACGCCGCTCTTGCCGTCCTTGACCGTGCCGTCGGGGGCCAGCGCCGCCTGCGGGAAGTAGGCGATCGACTCGATCTCGTAGGCCCCGTTGACCTTGCTGACCAGCGCCGGGGTGGTCAGGGTCAGGATATCCTCGGTGACGGCGTCCGTGCGGCGGAACATCACGTCCACATCGGCGTCGTGCATCGAGCCCGTCGAGCCGCAGCCCGCCGCCGCCAGGGCTATGGCGGGCAGGCCCGCCGCCAGGATGGCAGCCACGAACAGTTTTCTGAACCTTTGCATTTTCGCAACGCTACGCGCCGTTGTGGGTGCGTCAAGCCGGTCTCTTCCTCTATAATGCAGCCCATGACGCGCTGGACCGTATTTCTGCTGGTGTTCGCTTTCGCCGCCCCGCTCTGGGCGGTCAAGGTGAAGCTCAAGTCCGAGGACAAGGAGTTCGAGGCCGACATCCTCAAGCTCGAGGATGGCCAAGTCACCTACAAGAAGGGGCGCAAGGAAAACACCGTCCCGCTGAATGACTTCGAGCCGGAATCGCAGTTCGTCATCAAGGATGAAATGACCGGCAACCTCGGGCACGAGCTGCTCGGGCTCGCCCGCTTTGCCCTGCACCGCGGGCTCTACAGACAGGCTCGCGACACGGCGAAGAAGGCGATGCTCGACGACGCCGTGAAAGACGCCGCCCAGCGACTGATGGACGTCGCGCTCATCCTTGAGGCCGACACCGCGCTCGACAAGGCAATCGAGGCGCTGGACGCCAAGGACGTCGAGAAAGCCGGCCCGATGCTGCAGGACGTCAAGACGCGCTACGCAAGCACGCCGGCGGCGCTGAAGGCGGACATCCTGCTGAGCACGCTCAAGCGCGTCGAACTGGAGGTGAAGGCCGCGGAACTCGAGGAGGAGGCCAAGAAAGCCCAGGCCGAGGCCGACGCCGACGAGCAGAAGCGCCGCCGCCCGATCGACGACTGGCTGACCGAGCTTGAGGAACAGGTCGGCAAGCACGGTGACACCAAGGCCGAGGCCGACAAGGACTGCCTCGACAACAACCTCAGCCGCGGGCTGCCGAAGTACCAGGATGCCGTGGAGGCGCTGAAGACGATCCGCGACAAGCTCAAGGACAACCGCAAGCTGCTGAAGTACCGCGGGCAGGACGAGCACGCCGACCGCATCGACGATAAGGCCCGCGTGCTGATCATCGAGTGCTACTACAGTTGGGCGAGCAACCTGTACCGAGGGCAGCGCTACGACGTGGCGGCGACGGTCTGCGCCAAGGGGATCGAGATGGACCCCAAGGACCGCCGCTTCCTCAGCCTGAAAGTGGACATCGACGAGTACTACGACCCGCTCGAAGACCGCTAGCTACTCCGGCTTCTTCTTGCGCCCGGTCAGGAAGCCGCTGCCGCCGCCGATGATGCCGCCCAGGATCAGCCCCAGCACGCCTTCGAGATAGTTGTCCTGTTGCTTCGCGGTCTCGAGCTCGGCGCTGGCCTGGCGGAAGGCCTTCTGGGTTTCGTCGAAGTTCAGCTCGCGGGCGCGGCGTTCCTCCTCGGCGGCCTGCAGCGCCTTCAGCGTGGCTTCGACCTTGTCGGTGTCGCCTTCCTTCAGCGCCTCGATGTATTTTTCGCGCGCCTTGTCGGTGACCTCCAGCGCGTCGCGCAACTCGGCGCCGGCTTTCTCCATGGCGTCGCGGCTGCGCTCGGCCGTCTCCAACGCGTACTGCAGGCTGGAACAACCCGCCAGCAACAGAATCAGAATCGGGATCAGGTATTTCATGGGGGCTCCTTGGGAAAGGGGGCGCTAGCGTGCGCCCCGCAGGGTGTTGATGTCATGCTCGGTCGCGCCGAGATCGCGAAGGCGCTGCTCGGCGGCGGATGCTTCATCGCGCAATGCCAGCTCGCTGCGCAGGCGCACGCACTCCGCGCGCGCGTCGGCGGCGACCGCATTGCTGAATTCGCCCAGCAACGCCGGCCACTCGCTCTCGAAATCGAAGTCCGGCGCGAAGCTGCGCTCCGGCAGCACGAGGTTGATCAGTTGGGTTGCCGCGGCCTGCCAGTCCATGTCTGCTCCTGTCCGGTTTAGGTCGGTGTGCCGATGACAATGGCGCGGTAAGCAACACCGGACCCATTGATGTCCGCGCCTGTTTCGTTGATGGTCAATGTCTGTGCGGTACCGGCGGCCGGGGCATTCAGGCTCAGCGAGGTGTGCGCGTAGCCGCTCATGTAGCGCCCGGTGACCGTGCCGGTGCTGCCGCCCGGCGCCGCGAACCGCGGGGAATAGATGCCCGAAGTATCGTGGCGATAGATGAAGACGGCGTGGCAGCGGTTGACGCCGGTCAATGAAACCGTCTTGCCGCTGTAGCCGCCGCCCGTGTACGGGATCACCGTCGCGACCAGGTTCGTTCCTGCCGGGTGCAGGTCTTCGAACTTCGCATACCTGGCCACACCGCTGTCGTCGATCACCAGCAATTTGTGCCCGTCGCTGACCGCCGTCAGTTGGCTCAGCCCGGCGACCGTTGCCAGCAGGTACTCGATGCGCGACTTGCGCCCGACCAGTGACGTGCGAAGCATCAGTTCGTCGGACGGGCTCAGAGTGGCGTCGAGCGTGGCGTTGTTGATCAGCTCGTTGATCGCGCCGTCCGCTGACGTCGCGCCGGTGCCGCCGCCGCTGATGGGCACGGGGCCGGCCGGCAGCTCGCTGGACAGCGCCAGTCTGGATGCGCCGTGGTACAGCCGCGAGTCGCCGTTGTTCATCCACAGCGTGTTCGCCGCCGTGCCGCCGGGGTTGGACGACTGCGGCGTGAGTTCCAGCCCGGTTGGGTCGATCAGCCCTTCCACGGTCAGCTTGCCGCCGACCGAGAACGCGCCGTCCGTGCGCAGGCTGGAGGCGCCATCGCGGAACAGCTCGACGTCGTCGCCGAACGCGATCCCTTCATCGTCCTCTTCACCCAGGCGCAACGCTTGCGTGCCGCCGAAGCTCGCGCCGTTCGGGCCGACTTGCATGTGCCCGGATACATGCAGCCCTTGCGCCGTCCCGTCCGGTATTGACGCGTCAATGTCTCGCGCGGCAAGCTCGAGGTGCCCGCCGCTTGCCGCCAGCTGCATCGCCCAGCCGCTGTGGACGCGCCCGGCGCTGAACCCGGGGCGCCCGAACGCGAGCACGACCTCGGGGTGCAGGGCGACGAACGTCTGCCGCGTGCCGGCGTCGAGCTGCGCGTCCGGCATGCTGGTGCCCGGCGGCAGGAACATCACGCCGCCGCCCGCGCTCGGGTCCGGCTCGCCGCCCGCCTCGCCCGCCCATCCTTCGCTTTTGATGCTCGGGCCGGGGTAGGTGGTTTCGCGCTCCTGTTCGCGGCTGCTGGGCGCGGGCACCCAGTCGTGGCTCGGCGCCCACAGATTGTACTCGCTGACCGCGGGCTGCACGTCGTAGGGCAGAAACAGCGGCGACGGAATCACCGGCTCATCCGGCGGGCCGGTGACCGGGTTGCGCGGCGGGCCGATCGGCGGTTTCCAGGTGGGCGGAATCTCCGGCAGGAACGGCACGCGGTACTGGATCTTCCAGCGTCCCTCGCGCTGTTTGTGATTCCACGGATGTATCTCGGCCGGGTCGTACTTGATCTGCGCCTCGTGCGGCGGCCAGGACGGGACGCCGCCCGCGAACTCGGCCGGATAGAATTTCAGCGGCGCGTCATGGACCGGGTCGCCCGGAACCTTGAAGAACGCGTCCGTGCTGATGTGCCCGGCGCTTTCGCGGTACAAGCCGTCGTCGTCGCTCGCCACGCCGTACAGGTGCTTGCTGCAAGCGCCGGAATCCGCCAGCACCGGGCCGCCCTGCAGTTTCGCCGTGAGACGCCCGAGCGCGTGCCCGTCGCCCTCCGCGAACAGCCCGCGCCCGGCGACCTCCGGGTTGGCGGTGTCGCCTTCGCGCAGGTTCAACGCGGGCGCCCAGCCGCCGTCGCGGGCGCCTTCCTGTTTGTGGGACGGGCTCAACACCAGCACGCTCAGGAACTGCAGCCCGCCGCGCTTTCGCTCGCTGAGGCTTGACCGGTCAAGGTCGTACACCAGGCTGGACGCGCTGCCCGGTTCACTGCCGCGCGCGTCGGCGACCAGCGGGCCGGAGTCAACGAAAACCGGCTCGTCGCCGAGACTCACAATCAGCCCGCGCAAACCGTGCGGCGCAACGTGGCGGGCTTCGAACAATTGTTGCGGCGGAATCTCCGTGTGGCGTTCGTCGGGGCCGAGCACGCGCAGGCGCCCGCTGTCGGCAACCTCCACGCCGGCAACAAAAAACCAGCGCCCGAACTTCACGGCTTCGGCGCTTTCGAGAAAGAACGGAAACGCGAGCGAACCCGGGTGCTTCAGTTCCAACGCACCGGTGTCGCTGCTTCGGTGCAGCGCCTCGACTGCCAGCACGCTCTCGCCTTCCGGCGTTTCGCCTTGCACGCGCAACACCAGCGGCCCGCCCCGGAACGCATTCACCGGCTGATGCAACCCGCTCGGTAGCGGCTGCCCGGAGCGCCCTTTCGCCGGCGACGCAGCCTGCACCGCCCGCCGCCCAACCGGCTGGGGTTGCTCAACCAGCGTCGTCGTAAGCCCGCCGGCGTCCGCGGAGATCGTCACCCGCTCGCACGTGCCGCAGGCCATGGACGCGTCAACACCCGCCAGTGTGGATTCGCGGCGCAGACGTTTGCGCGCATAGGATTCAGCCAGCGCACTCGCGGCCTTCTGCAAACCTGCACGGTTCAGGAGCGCACCGCCGCTGTCGTACACCGCCACCAAATGCGGCGCGTGCACGCGCAACACTTCGTCGCCGTCGCCCACACTGGCGTCATGCGTGAACGGCGGGCGCTCGGCGGACACGGCGACCGCAAGCGTCAAGCGCGGGTCGCCGACCAACCGCCGATCCTGCAACGTCGGGTCGTCCACGCCGCCGCGCGGATCTACCAACCCGTACGGCGGCTGCGGCAGGTACACGATGCCGTTGTCCGCGTCCAGCTCGAATGCCTCAATCGGCTCGGCCTGGGTTTCCTCGATGCTGCCGTCACGGGGATGCTTCGGCGCGACACCCCGCGGGCGGGCGACGCGCGCTTCGAGTTGCGGCGGCTTGAACGTGCCGTCCGTGTGCAGCCCGCCGACCGGCAGCCACGGCAGCGCCGACTCACTCGCGCGGAACATGCGGTAGGCGTAACGTTTCAAAGTCGCCAGGCGCGCCGCCGCGTGCTCGCCGGTCTTGGGCAGCAGTTCCTCAAAGCCGCCGTCACTCAGGCAGGCCTGGCGCGCGGCGCTTTCGCTGACGCCCCACTCGGACAGCACTTCGCCAATCGCGCGCGGCTTGCCGTCATCGTCTGGGATCACGCAGTCCCAGCCCGTCAGCTCGACCAGTTGCAACGGCGCACCGCCGGTAATGGAGACCTGGCCGGGCAATTCCTCGCGGGTCGTCACGGACCGCACCAGCCTTGACCTGTCAACCTCATTCGCCGCATCCGCCGGCAGCACCTGCAACTCGCCGGCGTCATCCACGGTGACGGTAAGCCCGATACTTTCCAGCAGTGCTTCCAGCGCCGCGCCCAACATGCCGCGCGCATGCACGCCCACGGGCTGCGGCGCGGCAGGCAGCACCGGCGCGTCGCCCGCGCCCAGCCCGGCGGCGACGAAGAGCTTTTCGACGGCCCGCTGCGCCGACAGCGGCTCGCCTTCGCGCCAGCCCGTGCCGTCGCCCAGGGGTACGTTGATGTCGGCGTGCGCCGGGCGCTGCCAGTCGCGGCGGCGGTCTTCGCCGTGCACGACCACGCGCCCGTCGCCGAGTGTTTCCGTGCGCGCGACGCGGAACTGGCGAAACGTGCGGCTGGTTTCAGCGTCGGCGAGTTCGAGTACCGGCTCGCCGCTGAGTTTCTCGCCGGGTGGCAGCGTCGCGCGAAGAATGGAAGGGCTGCCGCCGCGCTGCAACTCGATGTGCAGCTCGATCAGCGGTCGCCCGTTCAGCGTGGCAGTGGTCGATTCGCGCATCACACCCCCACCCGAATTACGGCGCGCCCGCGCGAGACGTAGCGCCAGGTGGTCACCCAGC
>JAGQRI010000391.1 GCA_020425515.1 Planctomycetota bacterium
ACGTCGCGCGGCACGTGCATCAGGAAGCGGATGCTGATCACCAGGTCGAGCCCGCCGTCCGCAAACGGCAGATGCTCGGCGTTCATGCGCGCGCTGCCGAGGTAGTTGTCGTGCCCTTCGGTGTACTCGCGCGCCTTGGCCAGCATCGGCCCGCTGATGTCGGCGTTGATCAGGTCCCAGCCGTGCTCGAGGATGCGGCTGGTAAAGCGTCCCGTCCCGCAGGGAAGGTCCATGACGGTCCTGATGCCCTCAAGCCCCTGCACGGCCTTGAGGATCATGCGCCACTTGCGCTCGGATTTCGGGCCCGCAACACCGCCCTTGAAGCGGCGGTCATCGTACTTGTCGACGACGTCATCGCGCTGGTAGTGGGCCTTCTTCTGCTCCCAATCGGGCTCTGGACCGGCGGCTTCGGCCAAGTGTGTCTCCGGCTTTCGATTGTCTGTGAGGTATCAGCGGACGGCGTCCGCGCCTTCGATGCCGACGGTGCCGCCCTTGATGTCGATTGTCAACATCGACCCGCGATGGTCGATCGAAACCGTGACGTCCTGGTCCGCCTTGGTCTTGCGGATCAACTGCCCCAGTTGCCGCCAGCTTGTGACTGTCGTGCCGTTGTACTCGGTGATGATGTCGCCCACCTCGAAGCCGGCCTTGGAAGCCTGCGAGTCCGGGTACACGTAGGTGATGCGGCAGGCGTTGGGCGCCTGCAGGCGCAGGGTGAAGTTGTTATCGCCGGCGCGCAGGCTGACGAACTGCGACGGCGCCGCCTTGCCGCGCGCGTTGGCGACAAGCCTGTAGCTGCCGACCTCAACGAAGCTGATCGTCGCCAGGCCTTCGCCGTCCGAGCGCCCGTTGTAGTTCTTGCCGCCCTGGTCGCTCTGCAACTGCACGTTGCCCCAGGAAAGCGGGTTGCCCTCTTCGTCGAGCAGCTTGACGATCACGCTCGCGCCGGCATCGACGGTGATGTTGTGGGTGTTGTCGCCTTCCGCGAGGCTGACGATGTCTTCGTACACCTTGGTCCAGCCGCCGCCGGTGGTGTAGACCTCGATGTTCCACTGGCCGGGCTCCGCGGGGCCGAGCTTGTAGCTGCCGTCTTCCTGGATCTGGGCGTAGCTGCCGCCGCCCCAACCGCCCCAGCCCTGCTCGCCGTCTTTGCGCAGGCGCACGCTGACGTTGCTGACCTTGCTGCCGCTACTGCTGGCGATCTTGCCGGTCAGCATGGCGCCCTTGGTGAAGCTGAGCTTGTAGTCGTTGCCGCCGGCCGTCACCTCGATGTCCTGCTTGATCACCGGGTAGCCCGCCGACGTGACGGTCATGGTGTATTCGCCGGGGGGCAGCCCCGCGTACTCGGCCAGACCGGGCTCCTTGGCGGGCAGGCGGTCCGGGCGCGGCCAGTTGCGACCGCCCTTCTGCTGGAACCAGACGTTGTCGGGCTCAACGGGCTTGCCGTCGGGATCGCTGAGGCGCAGCTTGATGACCGCGCCGATGTCCATGCTGAAGTCGAGCTTGTTCTCGCCCTTGTGGAGCACGACCGACTGGGTGTCGGACATCTCGCCAAGCTCGGCGGTGACCTTCGTTTCCTCTTCCTTGGGCGGCAGCGTGTCGAAGCGGTAGCGCCCCTTGCTGTCGGTGTGGGTCCTGGCGCTGTTGTTCTGGGGCTGGTTCCAGCCGTTGCGGTCCTGCTGGGCGCCGCCGATGCGCACCTGGACTTCGCCGAGCGGGTTGCCGTCCTTGTCCGTCACCACGCCGCTGAGGATCGCCGCCTGGTCGAGCACGATGACCACTTCCTCGGCGTCCGGGCCCACCTCGACCTGTTTCGGGTCGCCCTGCGTGAAGCCGGTGGCGGAGACTTCCACCTGCATCGTGCCGTTGCGCCCGGGCATGCTGAACTTGCCTTCCTCGTCTTCGAAGTTGCGGCTGGTGGCTTCCCACTGGCGGTTCTGGCGCCACGCCTTGACGCTGAACTTCTTGACCGGCTTGCCGTCGGCGGTTTCGACGCGCCCGCGCAGCAGGCTTTCGGGCGACAGCAGCAGCACGACGTTGTCGCCAGCCGCCACGCGCTCCTGCTCGCCGGTGCCGGCGGGGTCGGCGCGCGCGCTGATGTCGTAGGCGAGCAACGGGTCGAGTCCGCTGAAGCTGAATTTGCCGCTTTCGTCGGTGGACGTGCTGCGGGTTTCGCGGGCGGTTTTCTGCAGGAAGCTGGTGACCTCGTCGCGGTAGCGGTCGATGTCGCCGTCCTGGTATTTGGGCGGCTCGACGTCGAGGTCGCTGCGCACGGCCGACACGACCGCATTCGAAACCGGCGTGCCGTCGGGGCCGATCACCGAGCCCTGGATGGTAGCGTCGCCCTTGTCGGTCGGCTGCGACTTCGCCTCCACCTCGGGAAGCGCGGGGCCGACCGTGGTGTCGTTCGGCTGGGTCTTGTTGCTGGTTGTTTCTTTGCCGCCCGCGTTGGACGTGTGCGTCTTGCGTGGGGTGCCGTCGCTGTCTTTCGATTCGGCGGCGAGGGGCGATTCACCGGCCGATCCTTCGCCTTCGAATTCGGGGCCGAGTTCGCCGATTTCGACCCTGTTTGCCTTCTGGTTCGAGTTGTCGATCCCGCCGGCAACGAAGCCGTAGACACCGAACATCAGGGACAGCACGGTGACGACGAGCAACAGGATGTTCAGACCGCTGAAACGGCTGGAAGACATAGGGCCCCTCCGCAACTCCAATTCCTACTACGATTAAGGGCCTGTAGCAGTCGGACCATTTTGGCGTTTTTGAGTGCGTTGTGGGCGAGAAAATCAGCCCGATTCGAAGCGGTAGTCGTCCTGGTCGGGGCACGCGATCAATCGCACATATTTGCAGCGCAGCGGGCGCCCCCAGCTTGAGCGGATTTCCAACGTTACGGTGACGCGTTCGCCTTTCTTCACACGGATCGTCAGGTCGAAGGGGCAGACGCCCATTTGCGTAAAATACCAGGGCGAAACCTCGAGCTCGTCAAGGCTGACCTCTTCACCGTGACCTTCCTTCTTCACCAATGCGGACGCGCTCTCGGCGATAGAGCGCAGGTACCACTCGGCCGAATCCTGCAGGCTCTCCGCGGACTCGGGGCCCGGCGGCCACGGGTTTGAGGGCATGCTGGACAGGCTGACGCGCTTCCTCGCGTAGTCCACGTCGATCACGCACGGCTCGGCCAGGGGCTCGCCCATGATGCTGCGGCAGGCGAAGGCGACGGCTTGGCCGCGGGTGGTGATGCTGAAATCGTCGTGCTCGAAGTGCTCCCAGGTGCTGTTGATCAGGTCGTCCGTGGGGGCCACTCCTTCGCCTTCGTGCTTCAACTGCGCGAGGATGTGCGCGATTGCGCAGCGCTGCAGCAGATTGCGCACGCGCCAGGTATCGTCCGCGTTCAGCAGTACGCCGCCCTGGCGGTTACGTGCATAGAGAACGCCTTGCTCGGCTGATTTGCCGGTGCGCAGGTTCACGGCCAACGAGAGCGTGCCGTCGGGCAGTTCGGCGCCCTTCTGCGTGACGCATTCGATCAGCACTTCCGGCTCGTCGCCTTCGGGGAACGACAACCTGAAGTCGCCGCGCTGGAAGTATTCGCCGTCGAGTTTCTCAAGGTGCCGCATCACCGTTTCCAGCGTCCACGCGCGGTCGAGCTGGTAGTCAGCGTACTTGTACTTGAGTTCCAGCCGCGCGCGCACGGCCCGCATGTGCTCAAAGGCCTCGGCGTACATGGCCTCGGCGACGTCGATACTTTCGGGCGCGCCGGGTTTGGGTGTCGGGCGCTTGATGGTGGATGGGTCGACCTTCAGCGGGTCCTCGCCGTCGTTGCCGGGCGGGGTTTCGGGCTCATTGAGTTCCGGCTGCGGGCCGGGGGGCTTGGGCGGGTCCGGGTCGTCCGGACCGAGCAGGAACACCGCGGCAACGCCGAGCAGCGCCAGCACGGGCAGCGCCAGCAGGATCGGCAGCTTGGTGGAGCTCTGTTTGAAGTTGACCATCAATGTGTGGTTGCTGACAACGCGGGCGACTTTTCAGTTAAAGACCGAGAGTCCCCGACCGCGAGTGAAATTTCGGCTTCAATCGGCGGCAGGCTCGGGCTCGGCGTCGTCCGTCTGCTTTGCCGGCTTTTCAACCTGCGGCGTGAAGCCGGGCGCGTCGGTGGCGATGCTGTCGATGCGGATCGGCTTGCGCTTGATGAACGCGAACAGGATCAGCCCGCCGATCACCATGCTCAGGCTCAGCAACTGCCCGCGCGTCATGCCGCCGATGAAACCAAGCCCCGGCTCCGGCTGCCGGAAGAACTCGGCCACCGTGCGCAGCGCGCCGTAGGCGACCAGAAACACGGCCGACAACGTGCCGACGTTCTTCGCCTTGTAGCGCGCGATCACCAGGATCACGAGCAGGATCACGCCCTCGGTGACGGCCTGGTAAAGCTGGCTGGGGTGGCGCGGCGTGGTGATCACCATGCGCACCATTTCGTGCGCCGTCGCGTCGTGCGAGCCGACGGGATAGATCTCCCACGGCTTGTTGTGCGTCATCTCGATTCCCTGGTCGGGCTTCCAGTGTTCGAGGTGGTAGGCGGTGCTGCCGTCGGCCAGTTCATCCGACACGACCATGAAGGTGTCGCCCTTCGCGTTCGCCACGATGCGCCGGAACAGCGGACCGCGCATGGGGAAGCGCACCGCCCACGGCACGTCGGTTTCGCGTCCCCACAGGTCGGCTGACAGGAAGTTCGCGATGCGCCCGAGGATGGTGCCGAAGGCGACGAAGATGACGGACTGGTCCAGCAGGTGGAACCACGGGCGCTTGATCCAGCGCGACCAGAAGAAGAACACGATGATCGTGAACAGGATCATGCCGTGGATGGTGAAGCCGCTGGCGTTGGTGACCAGCCGCTCGGGGTGCGAGAAGTAGTACTCGGGCTGGTAAAAGACTGCCTCGCCCAGGCGTCCGCCGATGATGATCGCCGCGACGGCCACCAGCACGCTGTCGAGCACCTGCCGCTTGCGCACCCGGAAGCTGCCGCGCTTCCACCACAGGTGGCACATCACCAGCGCGAAGGCGAAGATCGTGCCGTAGGCCAGGTGGAACACGTTGAACAGCGCGATGCCGTCCGCGGGCACCTGCTTGAAGAAGTGCAGCCCGCCGTCGTACCAACTGACCACGGTTGTCGAGAAGTTCGGGTCGGCGATGTAGGGGTGGTCGAACATGTCCCGCGATTATGAAGCAATGCGGGCGCGCGGCAACGGGGCGTTAAAGCGAACGGGGAGGGCTTTTCGCCCTCCCCATTTGAAACCGCAAACGATCATGCACGCGAGCGGTGCAGGCGCAGCCCGACCAGCGCCGCGCTGAGCAGCCCGAACAGCAGCAGCATGCCGCCTTTCGAGCCTTCTTGCGTCGAGCAACTTTCATCCTTCTTCTTCTTGCCGGCGGTGCCCTTGAGCGTGATGGTGTAGTTGCCTTCGTTGGAATCGTCGTTGGGGATGGTGATGAGGAGCTGCCAGCCGCCCGCGTCGTTGGGTGTGACGAAGACGTTCAGGTCGACGAAGCTGCCGTTGTTGATGGTGCCGGAGCCCGGCTGCTGCACGGTGTAGTTCACCTGTTGCGCACCGGAAGGCACCAGGAAGTTGGGCGACGTCCCGGTAAGCGTCAACACGGATGTGCCGGTGTTTTCCAGGCGCAGAGTGACCGTTTGCTGGGCCTTGGACGGATTGTCGCCGAGATCGATCGTCCCGCCGTCGGCGATCGCGGTGGGCGTGGTAATGGTGGCGGCGACTTCGTAGCTGACGTCGAGTTCCGGTTGCGCGTAAAGCGCACCGCAACATAAGGCCACCAGCGCCAGCAGACATAAATTTCTCACTGCAATCATAATGTTCCTCCCCACAGGTTGTCGAAAAACGGCCATTCAGCCGCCGACGCAAAATTACAGTGCCCAGACAATAAAGGATGAAACAAGCATACTTCGCACAGGGGGCCGCACCAAGGCTTCCAAAAAGAAAAGGGGAGGCTGAAGCCTGTCTTGCGGCTCTTCAAGGTTGGCATGGTGTCGGCGGGTCAGTAGCCCGTCGCGAGAAGTTGCGCACGAGGTATCCTGATCCGCAACTCTCGTGAGTATGGGAGAAGAAGGGAAGTGCAGATGAAGTTCAATGTGGCTCGACTCGCAACTGCAGGCCTGTTCATCAGTGTGCTTTTGTGTGGCTGCGGATCTAAGGACCGCACTAACCACTCCCCGGAAAACGCTCCGCCGCCGCCTGCCAAGGATCTCGTGCCCGCAGCGAACGAAGAGATTCTGGTGAAGTACCTTCACTCGGACACTCTGCGGTTGTTGCGCAGTGATTGTCCCTTTGAACTGTATTCCCTCGACAAGACGAAGTGGGTGAACTGGCATCGCGACGAGAAACATCCGGGCATGCTGGACAAGCCATCACCGGACTTGTTTGCGGAGGCAATGGAGAGGCTCCAGGACGAGAAATTCGTTCTGGGGAAGACTGACTTGAGCCACGAACAGAGGAGTGATTTTAACAGCAAGTTGTTCGTCGCCATCGGTAATGGTACAGGGCCTCGCGACTGTTTCTACCCGACCTACGCCGTTCATATGCAGGATGACGGGGAGGAAGTCGTCGTCCTGTTGTGTTCGCTATGCGGCTGCATTGCCGTGCTGGAACCTGCCGGCGGAAAGGTACGTCGTAATCCTATGCCAAAGTTCGCCGAGTTCCTGGATTTCCTTGACGCCTTGCTCAAGGAAAAGGGAATTGCCACCAGTCGTTAGCGCGGCTGCCATCTTTCGAGTCCAAGAAGTCGGCCTCGGGGTCAAAAAAAGGGGAGGCCGAAGCCTCCCCTTTTTGATGCTTCTAACCGGACTACTTACGCCTTGCTGCTGCGCATGCGCGTGAAGACCACGAACGCGCTG
>JAGQRI010000392.1 GCA_020425515.1 Planctomycetota bacterium
ACCGGCAACCCGGGCATGGCCAAGGCCGGCGTCGGCGACGTGCTCAGCGGCGCGATCGCGGCCTTGCGCTGCCAGGGCTTTGAGTCATTTGAAGCGGCCTGCCTCGGCGTGCACATTCACGGGCTTGCAGGCGACATCGTTTGCGCCAGAATGGGCGAGATCGGAATGACCGCAACCGATATCATCGAGGAATTGCCCGAAGCCGCCCGCCGGCACCAGGAGCAATCGGAGAAAGCATGAGCGCCCGCGAACTCGAGGAAGCCCATCTCGTTCCCAGCTACACCAAGCTGCCGCTGACCGTCGTGCGCGGCGAGGACGTGTGGGTGTACGACGAGAACGGCGAGAAGTACCTCGACCTGTATTCGGGGCACGCCGTCTGCGGCATCGGCCACTCGCACCCAAAGCTGGTCAAGGCAATCCACGAGCAGGCCCAGAAGCTGATCTTCTTCAGCAACGCGGTCTACAACGACACCCGCGCCGAGGCCGCCAGGCTGCTGATCGAAAGCGCCTACCCGAACAGCAAGTCGGTGTTCTTCGTCAACAGCGGGACCGAAGCGAACGAAGTCGCGCTCAAGATCGCGCGCCGCGCCACCGGGCGCCCGCGCATCATCTCGATGGAAACCGGCTTCCACGGGCGGACCGTCGGCAGCCTGTCCGTCACCGGCAACCAGAAGCTGCGCGACGACTTCCCCGAGAACCTTTCCCAGTACACCGACTTCGTCCCGCTGGGCGACTTCGACACGCTGGAAGCGATGATGAACGAGGACGTCGCCGCCATCATCCTCGAGCCCGTCACCAGCGTCGGCGGCGTGAAAATCGCCAGCCGCAAGTACTACGACAGCTTGCGCGAGCTCTGCCTCGGTTACGGCACGGCGCTGATTTTCGACGAAGTCCAGACCGGCTTCGGGCGCACCGGCGAGATGTTCGCCGGCATGCACTGGAACGTCGAGCCCGACATCAGCACCAGCGCCAAGGCGGCGGGCGGCGGCTTCCCCCTCGGCTGCGTGATCCTGAGCGAGGCAATCGCCAGCGCGCCCGCCCCCGGCGAGCACGGCTGCACCTTCGGCGGCGGCCCGCTGGCCATGGCGGCCCTGAAAGCGAACCTCGAAATCCTGCGCGACGAAAAGCTGGTCGAAAACGCGCGCGAAATGGAAATCGTGATCCGCGACGAACTCGGCTATGTACCCGAAATCCTGGCCATCACCGGCAAGGGGCTGCTGCTCGGCATCCAGCTTGAGTGCCCGGCCAAGCCGATCATCCAGGCGCTGCTCGCGAACAAGATCATCGTCGGCGGCTGCGACCGACCGGATATGATCCGCCTGCTGCCGCCCCTGACCGTGAAGCCCGAGCACATCGCGCAGTTCAAGGAAGCGCTGGTCGGGGCACTGGCAACCGCCAAGCAGGGCGTCTGAGTTCATGACCGACTTGCCCGACGATAACGACGACCCGCCGCCGCCCGACGACGACGAGGAACACCCGGCCACCCTCGGGCTGTTGTGCGAATCGCCCGAGCCGCCCCAGCCCTTCGAAATCCTGCAACGTATCGAAGGCGCCGGGCACGCGGTCGAGATCATCAACGAGGACGCGTGGGAAGGCGCGGTATGGAGCCGCGCACTGAAGCTCGATGAAAGCACGCATCCGCTGATGGTCTGGTGCCAGCCGCGCGCCGAGAGCTTCCGCCCGTGGGAATGGGGCCCCGCCCGCTGGCGTGACGAAGAAGAGTACGAGCTCGCCCGCAAGTCGCGCTGGATGGTGATGCTGCAGACCTTCTACGAACCCGACGACGAACCGAACGATCACTTCCACGAACACATCAAACTCGCCGACGCCGTGGCTGAGGGGCTGGCGACCGCCTGCGTCGACACCGACTCGATGCTTCTGCGCAGCAAGACCACGCTGCATGAACTGGCCGAATGCAGCGTCGCGCCGGCGCCCGAGGAGATGTACCAGATCCACGCCATCAGCGACGCCGACAGCTTCTGGCTGCACACCCACGGGCTGCGGCGCTTCGAGATGCCGGAGCTGGAACTGATCGGCGTGCCGCGCGCGCGCCTCGAAGATGCATACACGGCGTTCCAGTGGCTGATCGCGTACGTGCTGCCGGTCTACATTCCGGCCAACGGTTTCGACCTCAGCTTCGGCTCGGACGTCTCGATCCGGTTGCGCCCCTGGGAAGACGTCGTCGCGCAGTTGCCGCCCGGCACGCTCGGCGGCGCGCAGGACCGCGAAACGGACGAGCACACCGGCTGGCGCCTCGTCGTCTGCGACCAGCACACCGACGGCGAGTACTCGATCGAGAAATTCCTGGGCAGCGTGCAGGGCGACCCGATCTTCTGGCTCAGCGACGAAGAAAGCGAGCGCCGCGCGCACTTGGCCCGCGTGCGTTTCGGCCACGCGGCCGCGGCGTGGTACAGCAGCCAGTTCAGCCAGCGGCGCATGGGGATCAAGGTGGGCGTACCGTTCAACGACGCGCGCGACGACCTGGCGGAAATGATCGACCGCGACCGGTTGCCGAAGGGGATCAGCCGCGAGCACATGTGGTTCGAGCTGCTGGCGATCGAGGGCAAGACACTGGTGGGCAAACTCGAAAGCGAGCCGGTGTTCGCCACCTACATGAAGCGCGGCGAAACCTACCGCCTGCCGCTCGGACAGCTTTCCGAGTTCAACCTCGTGCTCGACGGGCAGTACTACAACCCCAGCACCATCCCCGAACTCGACACCGTAACCCTGCGAACCGGCAAGGGCAG
>JAGQRI010000393.1 GCA_020425515.1 Planctomycetota bacterium
AACTCGCGTGGCACAGGCAGGATTGCCTGTGCCACGCGCCGCTGATCGAGAGCCTCAGGCGCTTAGTCCCGGCTGCCGGTTTCTTCGTCGAGTGTCAACTCGTTGCTGTCGTCGGTGACGTGGTCGTGGATGCCGGATAGTTCCTGCTGCTCGGATTCGCTGGGCGGTTCCGCCGGCGCCTCTACACCGCCCGGCTGCTCACCGACCAGCTCGGCCGCGCTGAGATAACGCCCGGTTTCCAGGTCCAGCAAACGCGCCTGCAGCGGTATCTGCGCCGAGGTAATGGCCTTCAATATCGAGCTTTTCTTGAAGGGCCCTTTCAGACCCTGCTTGGTGAGAACCTTGAAGCCGATCATTGCCGCGCTCCGGGGCAGGCCGAGGATTCCTTCAGCTTACCGGTCTGCCCTTGGTTGATTCAAGCGGCGGGATGATTCAGCTCAAGCTCGTCGGGGTCCGACTGCGCCGGCTTGCGCGGCTTCGGCAACCTGGGAAGTTTCAGCTTCTTCAGCGGAATCTTGCCCTTCAGGATGACCCGGGGCGTTTCAACGACTTCGGGCTTTGCATCTTCATCCAATACCAGGCCGTCCTCGCCCTGCTGCTGCCGGGGCTCGGTGTGCGTGTTCTGGCGCGGGTCGATCTGCTCGCCGACCAGTTCCGCCGCGAAGATGTAGCGCCCGGTCGAAAGATCGAGCAACCGCGCCTGCAGCGGAACCATCGCGCTGGTGATGGCCTTGATGATGGAGCTTTTCTTGAAGGGGCCCTTGAGCCCGTCCTTGGAGAGAACCTTGTAGCCGATCATGGAGAACTCCTGCTGGTGTTGGATTCAAGATATCCCGCCCTGCGCGGATATGCACGGGGATACCGTGGTTGGATACCACCTACTATTGCGTATCGGGAATAACCGCAACGAAGCATCGGGAATCGCGAATGGCCGGCAAGCCACAACGGCTTAACTCATTCCCGATTCCCCGTTGTCCATTCCCCGCTACACTCTCGCCATGAGCTTCACGAAACGAACCGTCCGGGGTCAGCCGCTGCGCACGAAGATTGTGTGCACGCTGGGGCCTGCCTCGCGCGAGCAGGCGACGATCGAGGCGCTGATCGACGCCGGGCTCAGCGTGGCGCGCCTCAACATGTCCCACGGCGCCCACGACGTGCACGAGCAGACCTTTCACGCCGTGCGCGCCGCGGCCGAGGCCCGCCAGCGCCCGGTGGCGGTCATGATGGACCTGTGCGGGCCGAAGATCAGGCTCAGTGAAATCGAAGGCGGCAGCCTCGAATTGAATGCCGGGGACAGCATCGACTTCGTCCGCGGCATCGCGCCCGGAAACGCGACCGAGCTGACCTGCAGCTACGACGGCTTCATCGACGACGTCGAGGTGGACGAGCCGGTCTACATCAACGACGGCGCCGTCCGCCTGACCGTGACGAAGAAAACCAGCGACCGCGTGACCTGCGCAATCGACGTCGGCGGCACGATCAGCAGCCGCAAAGGCATCAACCTGCCGGGCACGCGCATCAGCTCGCCGGCGTTGACCGACAAGGACATCAGGGATCTCGAATTCGGTGTCCGACTGGGCGCGGATGTCTTCGCGCTGTCCTTCGTGCGCAGCGCGGATGAGGTAAGGGACCTTCGCTCGAGGCTGAAGGCGCTGGGCTCGGAAGCGCAGATTGTCGCGAAGATCGAGAAGCCGCAGGCGCTGAAAGAACTCGAAGCCATCATCGAGGCCAGCGACGCCGTGATGGTCGCGCGCGGCGACCTCGGCATCGAACTGCCTGTTGAATCCGTCCCGCTGCACCAGAAATACATCGTACGCGCCTGCCGCGAGGCGCTGAAGCCGGTGATCGTGGCGACCCAGGTGCTGGAAAGCATGATCGAGCACCCGACGCCGACGCGCGCCGAAGTCAGCGACATTGCCAACGCCATTGAGGACGGCTGCGACGCCTTGATGCTCAGCGCCGAGACCGCCGCCGGCAAGTATCCCCTGCGGGCCGTCGAAACCATGGCCCGCGTATCGCGCGACGTCGAGAAGGTGCTGACCAGCACGGCTGCCCCGGAAGACTTCATCGGACGCCGCGCGGGTGACGCGCTGCGAAAGGCCATGGTTATCGGGGCCGCGATCATCGCCGAGCCGCTGGGCGCAAAGTTCATCGTGGTACGTAGCGAATCCGGCGTGACGGCGCGTTACCTGAGCAAAGTACGCGGGCAATGCCCGATCCTGGCCGTGCACCACGACGCGGCCGTGCTGCGACGCCACGCGCTGATGTGGGGCGTGCTGGCCGTGCAGACGAAAGCGGAGCACGGCGAGTTGCCGGCCATGGAAGACGACCTGCGGCAACTGGCGCGGGCGATTCTGGAGCAGGGGCTGGTGAGTATCTCGGACCGGATCCTGGTGATCAGCCGCTACCCCTGGGGCGAACAGTTGCCGCCCAACAACATCCGTACGTTGAAGGTAGGCGACGCACTGGGGGCGTTGCCTTAGCCGAACAAGTCGGCCAGGCGGCGGTAATCCTGCGTGACCTTCTTTTCCTTGCCGAGCACGTCGGCCAACTCGACCGCTTGCACGGCTGTCCCCTGCAATCCCGCCAGCTTGCCGCTGTCGCCGGTCATCAGCAGGTCGTAGGCCGCGTCCGAGACGCGCGTCGCCAGGATACGGTCGGCCGCGATCGGCGCAGCGCAGCGCTGCAAGTAGCCGAGCGTCGTGCACCGGGCGTCATAGCCGATGCGGTCTTCAATCTCGCGAGCCAGCATCGGCCCGACGCCGCCAAGTTTCGGGCGGCCCAGTTTGTCCTTCGCAGTCGAGCGCGGATCGATCAGCCCTTCGGCGTCCACGGCTCCCTCGGCGATCACGATGATGCTGTAGTTGCGGTCGTACTTGTCGTGGCGCAACTTCAGTTTGTCGCAGACGTCATCGAGCGTGAACGGGAACTCCGGGATCAGCGCCAGGTCAGCACCGCCGGCGATGCAGGCCTCCACGGCGATCCAGCCCACGTTGCGCCCCATCACCTCGACCACCATCACGCGATTGTGCGACTCGGCCGTGGCGCGCAGGTTATCGAGTGCGTGGGTGCACATCTCGACGGCGGTCAGGAAACCGATCGTCAGCTCCGTGCCCGCCAGGTCGTTGTCGATGGTCTTGGGCACGCCGACCACGGGAAAGCCCGAGGCACTGAGCTTCGCGGCCGCGGACTGGCTGCCGTTGCCGCCGACCACGACCAGCCCCTCGATACCGTGCCTGGCAAGCGCCGCCTTGGCTTTGTCCTCGTCGCCTTCACTAAGGAAGAGACGCGAGCGCGCCGAGCGCAGGATGGTCCCGGCGGTCTGCACGATGCCGGTGACATCCTCGCGAGTGATCAGGCGGACTTCGTCTTTCAGCAGCCCGTCCCACGAATCGAAGATGCCCATCAGCTCGACGCCGTCATAGAAGCAGCGCCGCGCAACCGTCCGGATGCAGGCATTGGTGCCGGGGGCGTCGCCGCCCGAAGTGATGATTCCGATTCGTTTCATGACTGCTTTGGAACCACGAAGAATCACGAAGAACTGCTTTTCAGCCACAAAAACACAAAAACACTAAACGCTTCTTTTGTGCTTTGGTGTTTTCGTGGCTTATTCAACCGCCTTACTTCGTGGTCCTTAGTGGCCCTTCGTGGTTAACCCGTCTTTAGCCCTTGAATTCGACCTTCAGCCCGTCCTGGTGGGCGACCTTGACGATCAGGTCTTCCACGCGGTTTGAGTAGCCCCACTCGTTGTCGTACCAACTGACGACTTTCACAAAGTTGCCGTCCATCACCTGCGTCAGCGGCGAATCGAAAATGCTCGAAGCCGAGTTGCCGACGATGTCCGTGCTCACGATCGGGTCGGTGCTGTACTCGAGGATACCCTTCAACGCACCTTCGCTGGCGGCCTTCATGGCG
>JAGQRI010000062.1 GCA_020425515.1 Planctomycetota bacterium
CGATCAAGTACGGCGGCATCAAGAACCTGGTCGCGCTGACCAGCACCATGGCCGACCAGGTCAGCGTGCCGGTCGCGCTGCACCTCGACCACGGCGCGACGCTCGATGACGTCAAAATGTGCGTCGATGCCGGCTTCACCAGTGTGATGATCGACGGCTCGCACCACCCGCTGGAAGAAAACATCGAGCTGACCAAGCAGGCCGCGGAGTACGCGCACAACAACGGCGGCATCACAGTCGAGGCTGAACTCGGGCGCCTGGGCGGGATCGAGGACGACGTCAACGTGGACGAGCGCGACGCACGCCTGACCGACCCCGAAGAGGCCGTTCGTTTCGTGAAGGAATCGAGCTGCGACGCGCTGGCGGTGGCCGTCGGCACCAGCCACGGCGCATACAAGTTCAAGGGCGAGAACGCGATCGACTTCGACCGCATCAAGGTCATCAAGGAGAAGCTGGGGATCCCGCTGGTGCTGCACGGCGCGTCGGCGGTTGATCCTGAGTCGGTCGCCCAGATCAACGAATACGGCGGCAAGATCGAGGGCGCCAAGGGGCTCGACGCCGAGAGCTACACCAAGGCCATCGCCAACGGCATCAACAAGGTGAACATCGACACCGACCTGCGCCTGAAGTGGACCGCTACGCTGCGCAAGCTGATGGTGGAAAAGCCCGGCGAGTTCGACCCGCGCAAGTTCCTCGGCCCGGCCCGCGATGCTGTGAAAGAAGTCATAAAGGGAAAGATGAGGCTGCTAGGCAGCGCCGGCAAGGCATAGAAGAACGTAAGGTAATTGACAGTAATACTTTAAGTTGTTTTATCTGAAATTGTTCACGCCGCTATTGCTTTTGCCCAGTGTGCAAAAGTAGCATTCTCGGCTCAGCCATGAGGGGTGGCACCTGAAGGGGTGCCACCCATTTCATATTTGTCAAAGAGTGGCTCGGGCCTGCACGGCATGAGTCACACGGATCAGGACGGGTACAACATGAGGACCTTCGCTCCGCTGTTTCTGATTGCTCTGATCGCGATGTTCAGTGCAACCCTCGCCGCGCAGTCTACGTCGGGCACGCTCTCGACCAGCGATGACAGCTTTACACACCCCGGGGGCGCGATGGTCGGGTCGGCGGGCGGCCCTCGTCGCTACCGGGCAATTGAGTTTAACGTAGTGACGACCGGCAACTACACGTTTACGTACACACCCACAGGCTACACGGGAGCGTTGTACTTGTACCAGAACGGTTTCCAGCCCTCGTCACCGATTGCGAACATCTGGACATGGGGAAACACGGGAAGCCCGGTTGTGGTGACTCACAACCTCAGCGTTACGGGCAAATTCGAGGTCGTGCTTACCTCCACCACCAACAATGCCACGGGTTCCTGGACACTCAGTATCACTGGGCCCGGGACGTTACAGATGGGGGCCGTCGTCAACTCCTGCTCGCCGACATCGGGATCCACAGGTGGCGGCACGAACGTTACGCTCAGCGGCAGCTTCTTTACTGGCGTCAACAGCGTCACTTTCGGCGGCAGCAGCGTCACCAACCTGACCGTGGTGAACGATACTACCATCACCTGCACGACTCCTTCACACTCAGCCGGCGCCGTCACCATCAGCGCGAGCAAGCCTCTTGGCTTTGGACTGACCGGGGAGAGGTTCAACACGTTCACCTACAACCTGACGCCTACCTCCGTAAGCAGTATCAATCGTCAATCGCCAAGCGGCGCCACAACAAACCAAAGTAGTGTCGTGTTCCGCGTGACGTTTGCGGCTTCAGCGGGAAACCTGTCGACCGGCAACTTCTCAACAACGACTACCGGCAGCGTGTCCGGGACATCAGTAACCGGTGTGAGCGGCTCCGGAACCACCTGGGACGTTACGGTCAATACCGGCAGCGGCGATGGCACGATTCGCCTGAACATGGCCAACGACTCCGGCGTCAATCCCAGCATTACGAATGTCCCGTTCACAAGCGGACAGACTTACACGATCGACAAAACGGCTCCCACCGTATCGAGCATCGTCAGGTCGGGGACAAACCCGACCAATGCAACGAGTGTGAACTTCACGGTTACTTTCAATGAAGCAGTTACCGGCGTCGCCATGGGCAATTTCGCCATCGACGCGACCGGCCCTTCCGGCGCCAGCGTGACCGGCGTGACCGGCTCCGGCACTTCGCGCACCGTGAGCGTAAACACAGGCACCGGCGACGGGTCACTCAGCATTGATCTTCTTACGGTTACCGGAATTGCTGATACTGCCGGTAATGCCCTCGGCAGCGCGTTCGTCGCCGGCGAGGCCTACACGATCGACAAGACAGGGCCCAGCATCAGCATCGGCAGCCCGAGCGTCAGCGGCACGGTGTCTGGGCCGGTTGACTACATCGTGACCTACACCGGCGCTTCGTCAATCTCTCTGGCCAGCGGCAACATCACGTTGAATACAACAGGCTCTGCCGCCGCAACGACGATCACCATTACCGGCTCGGGAAACACTCAGCGTACCGTGACGATCAGCGGCATCTCGGGTACTGGGACGATGGGCATCAGTATCGCCTCGGGCACGGCAGCCGATGCGCTCAGCAACCCCGCGCCGGCAGCCGGGCCGAGTGCTACGTTCACTGTCACGGCGCAGGCCACAATCACTTCGATCACCCGCACGGGCGGCGCGCAGACGAACGCTGCCGTCGTCAGCTGGAACATCACTTTCAGCTCAGCAGTGAGCGGGCTGTCGAACTCGAACTTGAGCATTACCATCGGCGGATTGTCCGGCGCCTCGCTCGGCACGGTCTCCGGTTCGGGCACGGCCTGGACGGCCACTGCGAACACGGGTTCCGGCAACGGCACCATCCGTATGGACGTAAACAACGACAACGGCGTGACGCCCGGCATCGCCAACGTTCCCTACACCAGCGGCGAAGTCTACACAGTGGACAAGACGGCGCCTTCCGTCATCAGTATTGTGCGTGCCTCGGCGGTCAACCCGACCAATGCGAGTTCTGTCAGCTTCACGGTCACCTTCAGCGAATCGGTCGTCGGCGTCACTTCGGGCGCGTTCACGCTCGACACGACAGGCGTCAGCAGTCCGTCCATCAGCAGCTTTTCCGGTTCCGGCGCGTCCTACACGGTCAGCGTCAACACCGGCACAGGGGACGGCACGGTCAGTATTGACTTGTCAACCATAGGCGGCATCGCCGACCCTGCCGGAAACGGGCTTGCGGGGGCATTTACAACCGGCGAAGCTTACACGGTGGACAAAACGGCGCCCACGGTCACGGGCATCACCCGCACATCTTCAACAAACCCGACGAATGCCGGCTCGGTGGACTTTACGGTCACCTTCAGTGAAACGGTTACCGGCGTGGGCTTAGGGGCGTTCGTGCTCGACGCCAGCGGCGTGAGCGGCGCCGGCATTTCCACCATCTCGGGATCGGGCAACACCCGCACCGTAAGCGTAAACACGGGAACCGGCAACGGCAGTGTCAGCATCGACCTGACGAGCATCGGCTCGATTCTCGACAGTGCCAATAATGGACTCGCGGCTGCCTTTACAGCCGGCGAGGCCTACACCGTGGACAAGACGGCACCGGTTGTCACGAACATCACCCGTACTTCGTCAACGAACCCGACAAATGCCGCCTCGGTGGACTTCACGGTCGCGTTCAGCGAGCCGGTAACGGGCGTCTTGGTCGGCGCATTCGCTCTGGATACCACCGGCGTCAGCAGCCCCTCCATCAGCAGCGTTTCAGGTTCCGGCGCTACCTACACAGTCAGTGTGAACACCGGCTCTGGCGACGGTTCGGTCAGCATTGACCTCACCTCCGTTACCGGCATTATCGATGCTGCGGGCAACACGCTTGGCGGCAACTTTACCACCGGTCAGACCTACACGATCGACAAGACGGCTCCAACCGTCACGGGCATCGCTCGCACTTCGTCAACCAACCCGACGAATGCCGGCTCAGTGGACTTCACCGTCAGTTTCAGCGAGACGATCAGCGGCCTCACGATTGGAGCTTTCGCAATCGACGCCACCGGCGTAACCGGCGCGGGTGTTTCCAGCGTTTCCGGGTCGGGTGGCACCTGGACGGTCAGTGTCGGCACCGGCACGGGCGACGGGACGCTCAGCATCGACCTGACTGCCGTCAGCGGCATTGCGGATGCCGCCGGCAACACGCTCGGCGGCACGTTCACCGGCGGCGAGGCCTACACAATCGACAAGACCGGCCCCGGGGTCAGCATCGGCACGCCCAGCGCCAGCAGCACGATCACCGGCCCGGTCGACTTCACAATCACCTACACCGGGGCGTCCGCCGTAACGCTGGCCACCGGCGACGTTACCCTGAACACCACGGGCACGGCCACCGGCACGATCGGCGTATCCGGTACCGGCACGGCCACACGGACTGTCACCATCAGCTCAATCAGCGGCGACGGGACGATCGGCATCAGCATCGCCGCGGGTACGGCAACGGACGGGCTCGCCAACAGCGCAGCCGCGGCCGGCCCCAGCACGACGTTCAATGTTGTCAGCCTGCCGACCGTTGCAATCGGCGCACCGTCAGTGACGTCGACGATGGGCGGGCCCGTGGATTTTGTTCTGACCTATACAAACGCCACGTCAGTCAACCTGACCGCCGGTGACATCACCCTGAATGCGACGGGCACAGCGGCGGGCTCGGTTGCCGTGTCCGGCACGGGCACAGCGACCCGAACCGTCACCGTAAGCTCGCTCACAGGCGACGGCGCGTTTACCATCTCGGTTACAGCCGGCACGTCCAGCAATACAGCGGGCAATGATATCGGCGCGGGGCCGAGCGCTTCCGTTACCGTGGACAACACCAACCCGGTACTGACACCGGGCAGCGTTGTGAGCATCGTCCAGGGTTACACTGTGGCCGGCGCCGCGGTCGGCACCGCCTCGGATACCTCCACGGCTGCGGGCAGTCTTGTCGTGACAGCGACCAACGTGCCGACGGGGCTCTCCGTCACGGGCATCACCAACACGAGCGGCACGATCTCGGCAAATATCATCGCGGCGCTTACGGCTACTGTCGGCACCCAGCAGATCGAGTTCACGGTTACCGACGACGCCGGCAACTCGGCGACAGCCAATCTGGACATCGACGTGATCGCAAACAATCCGCCTACGATCACGGCAATTGTGGACCAGAGCATCGCCATGAATACCGACACGGGCGCGCTGGCGTTCACCGTTGGCGACGTTGAAGATACTGCGGGTACGCTCGTCGTAGCCGGCGCGTCGAACAACCAGGTACTGGTGAACGACGGCACCGACTTCGCCTTCGGCGGCTCCGGTGCTTCCCGTACCGTCACCGTCACCCCGCAGACCAACAACGTCGGTGTCGCAGTGATTACGCTGACCGTGATGGACTCAGCAGGCGCGACTACCTCGACCACGTTCAGCCTCACGGTCACAGATACTGTCGACGCGCCCACGCTGTCGACGATCGCGGACATCTTCATGGCCCCGGACACCACGACCGGGGCGATCAGCTTCACCGCCGACGACCCCCAGGGAGCCGGCACACTGATGGCGCCGGTTGCCGTCAGCGACAATCCGCTGTTGATCGCGAATGCTGACGTGACCTTCGGCGGAACGGCTCCAGCGTTGACCTTCACAATCGTGCCGCAGGCCGGCATGACGGGGGTCGCAGTCATCACGGTCTCGGTTAGCGACGGCACATACACTGCAAGCCAGAGCTTCACGGTTACCGTGGCCGTGCCCGGCAGCACGTCCGGCGGCGATGACGACGACGAGAAGTGTTCGACGGGGGACTCCAGCGGACTCAGCCTGTTGATGTTGCTGGGACTGCTGAGCGCACTGGCAGTGGGTGTACGCGCGCTGCGCCGGGAGTAGCGGCAGACAACCAGGCTCATAAAAAACCGCCCCTGCGGAACTCGTGGGGGCGGTTTTGCGTACCATGGATGCCCCGGCCTTCCCCTTGCGTGCGCGCCGTGCCGACGCTTGAAGACACCTACCTGTTTCGCCACGCGGCCTACCGCGACGTGGCCTACGAGTTGCAGTTGCCGTCAGAGCGCTCGCACCTGCACGCCCGCGCACTGGGCATCATGGAAAGGTTGTTCGCCAATGAGCCGCACCTGGTCGCGGCGGAGCTGGCAGTGCACGCCCGGCAGGCGCAGCGGGAGACGGATCCTGAACTCGCTGAAGCGCTCTCGAAGGCCGAGTTCCGCTACCTGCTGCTCCAGATCGAACAGGAAGAGCGTCGCGCCCAGTGGGACAGCCTGGTTCACACAACCGAGCGGGCCCTCGAGTGCGCCCGCGACGACGAGGCGCTGCTCGGCGTCTGGGAGAAGCGCGTCCTCGCCCTTGAATACCTGGGGCGCCGCGTCGAAGCCGAGGCAGGCTACCTGACACTCGCCGAGCTGGGCCGGCGGCTAGGGGTTGCGGCACGTGTGATAACAGGCCTGTGCGGCGCAGCCACCTGCATGTTCAACCTGGGCCGCCACGACGAAGCCGAACGCACTTTCGCAGAAGCTGAAGCGGCCGCCGGCGACGACCGTGCCCTGCAGGCGAAGCTCTACATGGATCGCGCCCTGTTCGCAAACGCACGCGGAGACTTCGAGGAGAATGAGCGGCACCTGCTGAACGCGCTGGAATTGTCCGACGCATGCGACAGGCGTTTTCGGCTGGGGCTGCGCGGCAACCTGGCCAACCTGTACGGCAACACGGGTCGGCATGACCTCGCCATCGCCGAGTTCGGACCGCTGGCACAGGAGTTCGCCGCGTTCAATGATTTGCGCGGACAGGCGACCGCGTACGCCAACCTCGGGCGCCAGTACCTTTTGATCGGTGACTGCGAGGGCGCGGCGACAAACCTGCAACTGGCAATCCAGTATGCTTCGGAGATCGGCAACCTGCGGTCGGTCGCGTTCGCGCTGTCAAATCTGGCCGAAGTCAACCTGATGCGCGGGGACCTCGACAGTGCACTTGCCTCGGCCGAGAGAGCCCGCGACATCGCGAGCGAGCAAGGGCTGCCGCTCTACCATGCAGCCTACGAATGCACCCTCGCACTCGTGCACCTGCTGCTGGGGCACGAGAAGAAGGCGGCGGAACTGGTTGAGGACGCACGCGCCGAGTTCATTGCCGTGCACGGGGAAACGTTCGTACCGGAGTACTGCAACCCGGTGCGGCTGCGCATTGCCGCATGGCAGGCCATCAGCGCGGTCGTGCCCGGGCGGAGTACTTCGAGGTTGCAGGCTGCCCCGCCTTCGCCCTCGTGGCTGCCGGTGATGAGGGTTTTGCTGCATGAAATGGAAGAAAGCCGGGAAGCCCGCGGGCCAAGCGCCGGCACGCAGCTGCGCAAGGCGACTGAAGCGGCCCGTTTGCTGATCGCCGAGATCGAAACCGCCGTGGCAGAGAACCGGCCCGCACTGGTGTTCCGGGGGTATCTGCCCGCCGAACTCCAGGCCGACGCCCGCAAGTCAATGCTGGTGAGGCTTCAGAAGCAGTCTCCTGCCGAGTGCGCCACGCTGCAGAAGTTCCATCCCGCGCTGTGGCAGGCCATGAACACGGATTAATGCGAAGGACCCGGGAGGGGATCCCGGGTCCTTCTGGCGCCGTGGGGTTACGGCTCGTGGGAGGGTGCCGTGCTCAGTGTTTCGGTCGCCACCTGAGTCTGCTTCCGGCGCCTGCTGGGTTGTCAGTCAGCAATCACCTCCTTGCGGCCGCGCACGCTCAAGACCTTCAGGGAAACCGCCGCGCCGAAGAGGGCCAGCAGCAGCAGGGTAAGTCCGTTTCCGGCGCCGGTCCCCACACAGCCGGCAGCTTCGTCTTCACCTTGGCCGGCCGGGGCTTCCGGCGCAGCGAGAATGCTCAGAGAAACAATCCTGTCCGAATCACTGCCGCCCGAGTTGAGCAGTTGTGCATCAGAGGCTTCGAAGATGAGCACGTCAGATGCCGCGCTGGTACCAAACTCGTTGATGCTGAAAACCCTAGCGTAGACAGTGCCTGTCGAATCCGAGAGAGCGACGTCGATCGACGTTCTGGCCAGATTCTGATCAAACAGCACCTTCTCGAAATTGGGGTCCGCAGCCACCTGCAGTTCGTAGCGGACGGTGCCCAGGCCTTCGACTTCAGTCCAGGTAAAGGTGAACACATCCTGATCTCGCGCAGCGGTCAGGTCGGTGACCGTGTCAGGCGCTCCGGCGTAGGCATCCAAAGTAATGCTGTAAGCGGGTTCGAGTGTTGCATCACTGAGAGTGGCATCCGTCCTGACAACGGCAACGTAGTAGAGTCCGACAGGCAAGACCGTCTCGCGCAGTTTCGAGCCGAATACTTCGTCAAGCTTGTTCAGGTCCTCAGAGTACAGGTAGAGGTTGGATTCTTTGTCCAAACTAATGTCCACACTCTGGGCTTCCGCCAACTCGAAGTAGAACCAGTCGATGTCGCTGCTGGGGCTGAGACTGTGCTCGGTGTCGGTCACGCCGCTGATCAGTTCCACGGCCCCGTCCGGCTGGTTGTCCGGCTCGAGGTCGTCGACGTTGGCCATCGCCAACCCGCGTCCAGACTCGGCGTCTTCTCCTTGGGCCCCGATGTCGGTGAAGCGCATCAGGTTGACCGGATCATTCTTCAACATCGGGTCCTGCAGTTGCAGGGCGAGCAGCCCTGCGACGTGGGCCGCAGCGGCTGAAGTACCGCTGAATCCCTGCGAGCCATAGGTCCCGGTGGTTACATTCGTGGGCCCGCAGAGATCCAGGGTAAGTCCAAAGATGCCGCCGCCCTGTGAGCTGTATCCGGCAGGAGCACCGCCGTCCGAGTAGTCGCCCGCGTCCACGGCGCCGACGCTGATGACTTCAGGAACCGCAGCCGGGTTGGCGAGCGAGCCGACAGCACTGTTGTAGTACAGGTCAGCGTCAGGGCTGAACATGCGGAAACGCCCGATCTCGCCGGCCTGGTCGATGCGGATCATCGGGAAATAGTACATGCCCGCTTCGGGAACCAGCCCAACAACCTGGTGTTGCATCTCGGGATTGCCGCCGGCTACCAGGGTGAATGTGCCACTCATGCCATCCCAGCTGTACACCTCAAGGGCAAGGCGAGCGTCCAGTGTGGCATCAGAACTCCAATCCTGATCGAAGTGCAGCGTGACGCTCTGTCCGCGAACCCAGCCGGAGATGAACTGCATGTAGTCGTTTGAGCGCGAATCGAAGACCACGAACTCGCTGTCGTCCACGGTAGTCGTGCCGAGTCCCTCGTTTTCGTAGTAGCCGCCGTCTGCGAAGTTGCCGGCCGCGTTCACCCACAGCGCGCCTTCGGCGGTCGCCATGCGGGCCGCGTCGCTGGCAATCCCTCTGCCAGGCAACTCGAACCATGAGAGTGCACAGACAATCACGTCGGCACCGTTCTCGAGGGCGTTCCGAGTAGCCGTGTAGACATCAAGGTCTTCATCAATGCGGTAGATGCTGACCAGCGCAGCGGGAGCGATATCGTGGATGACTTCCACCATCGCGGTACCGTGGCTACCCTCGCCGGGCTTGGGGACGTATCCCGCCATGTCTGCATCAGCGAGGTTCGATTCTTCACCATCTACACCGTTGAAGCCGATGTCGAGGACCGCGATATGGACGCCCTGGCCATTGAGCCCGGCAGCTTCGTACAAGTCAGTACGCATCGCTTTGATGCCCTCAGAGTCGATGCGCCCGAAGGTGTTTGCTACCGGCGCTCGATATGCATGGAGATCTGCTCCGGGTGTGTGGATTACGGCCTTCTGAACGAGCGAAACATTGCCGGGGTGAACCCAGATGCGGCACATGTTCTGTGCGCCGGACTCCAGGGGTACCACACCCAGTTCCCGAAGCTGCCCGTTGAGTGTGGGCATTTCCCAAGCGGGTGCGTTGATTTCGAGTAAGACTCCTTCATCTTTCACAAGCATGCCTGCTGCTTGTGCTTGCGCCTGCCAGTCGAGTCCTTCGACTGCCAGTTCCGCGATTTTTGAGACTGCCGGTTCGGTGCCCGGCTCGATGGGTCCTGCCGCTGAGCGGTCCAGTGTCGGCGTGCCGAAAATGGTCGGTTTGGCCTGGGCCTGCAAAGCTGACGGGATGATCGCCGCGAGGGCCAGCATCCCCAGGAGATTCCGTATTTTGATGAGCGTTTTCATGACACACCTCCCTTAGGTTCTTATGGCGACCGTACTGCTTTTTGCCTTCTGACCTTGGTATATCCCGCCAATTGCACAACACCAACAAATTGCACTGTGCAAGTTGTAGATTTTTGGAGGATTTAGTTTAGGGTTGAAGCTAATTGCACAGCATCTTGATGCATCTATATGCTGTATCTATATATGTTGATTGGCTTTATGAATTTAGTGTGGAATTTCACGTGCGTTTTGAATCATTGGTATAAACGCACATGCAATGCAGGAGCTAGCGAGTTTCGCGTTCCGTCGGCGGATTGGGGTCCAATTCGTCGTAAACATCTTCCAGCCTTGCAATTACGTGATCCCAATCCGGTGGGAAGTGCATGTTGTCCAGCCGATGCTCGAACTGTGCCGTCAGCACGGCCTCGGAGCCGCCGCTTTGCTGCGCAAGGTCGTGAATGCCCAGGGTGGACCGCTTCAGCTTCCGTACATACGCGCTGGTGTACAGGATTTCGTTCCGCTCGCCGTCGGTGAGCAAATCCACGTTCGTGCTGCTGATCCAGACCATGATTTCGGACATCTGCGGCTCAATCTGCTCCGCGGCTACGGCGAGCTGGCTGTGAGTGCCACCCCGGACTTCCTCAAGGTGCGCCCAGATGTCGTAAAGACGAGCCATTGTCACCTGGTAGTTGCCGACATGGTCGTTCGCGCCGACGCTGGCCATCGCCCGCAAGACCCTCTCCGCCGACTCACGGACCTGCTTCAGTTCAAAGAACCGCTGCTTGGGGTTCTCGAGATGGAAGAACAACCGCTGACGCATGATCGAAATGCTGCGGAATTCGGGCAGGTGTTCGGACAGGTCATGGATGATCTGGTAAAGGCGCTTGCCGTTTTCGCTTTCGAGGGGCTGATTCAGATCGAGCATGCTGCCTTCGATGCTGTCCTCGATCCGGTCGACGTCGCGACTAAGCGATGAGTACGCCCGATAGGTCGCCTTCCACTGGTTCAGAAGCATGTCCAGCGCTTTCATCTGCTCGTCGAAAATGCCGACGGCACGCTGTCCGCGCTTACCCACGTTGCTGACCGCGTGGCGCGCTGCTTCGATTTTCAGTCGCGCATCCTGCTCGCCCTGGACTTTGCTCATGAGTTCGCGGCGGGCGGCCACCAGCAGCTCCTGCGCGGTCGCGACGAGACCCTCCAGCCCCGCGAATGACTCGTCCGCCTCGCGAATCGCGGCTTCCGCTTCCGCGCCAAGGTTGACCGCGCTGTCGATGCGCTGCTGCACCAGTTTCGCGCCCTCGACCACGCGGTGATACAGAGGGCGGTTGGCGGCCTCGCGGTCCGGCGCCGGCAGCTTCTTGAGTTGTGCCAGTGCCTGCATCGCCTCCACGGCCCACTCGCCGGCCATGCCGCTTTCCGCGCTGGCGTAGAGTTTTTTGACCTTGCCCTTCTGCTCGGCGGCTTGCAGGCGTACTTGCCGCAACTCTTCGGAAACCAGTTTGGCGGCGGCGATCTCCTGCTGATGGCTGGTGGCACCCTTGAGCAACAGGCGCGCGGACGTCGCCAGCTCGGTGCCTTCGGCGATCTCGACCAGGCGTTGCATTTTCGACAGGCCTTCGCGCTGGTTGCGCAACACACGCACGAGCTCGTTGGCCATGGCGCTGATCAGCGCGGAGTAATGCCGCCCCTTTATGCGATCGGCGACTTCCTCGGAAACGATCGTGAACGCTTCCTCGACCAGCATGGCCGGCGCCGGCGGCAACGTGTTCGTATCCGGCAGCTCCCGCGCAGACGCGAAGGCGATGCCCGCGTCGTGAAGCTCGCTACGGGCTTCGTCGCCCTTGATCGCACGCGCAAACGCACGCTCGACGTTCGAGGCCGCGCTTCGCAGTTCGCGCACTCTTGAGCGCAGCACCTTCAAAGGCAGCTCGGAGTCGACTTCGCCGAGGACGTCCAGCAACTCTTCAGGGCTGTCGACCTCGAAACCTGTGACCTGGCCGCTGCGGATGCCGATGCGTTTGGCGGTCTGGTCCAGCGCTTTCAAGCGCGCCTCGGCGGCCTGGCGAAGCTGGCGTTCCTGCTCGATCTCCTCACGCAGGTCGGCCATTTGCTGCTCGGCGGAATCCGTGACGCCGGCGAGCTTTTCGATTTCGCGTTCGCCGCGTTGCTGCAGGCGTTCGATCTCTTTCTGGTGGCGCGCGTCGAGGTCGTTGAGTTTCTTTTCCCATCGATCGCGCTCTTTCTGCAGCTCGAGCTTGCCGGACTCTTTCAGGTCCTTGATCTCGGCCATCAGGCGCCCGCGCTCGTCCTTGATTTCCTGCTTGTACTCTTTGTCTTTCTCGCTGATCGACGACTTGAGTTTCTTGTCGAGTTCCGCAACGCGCGCGTTAGCCACGCTGATCTTGCGCTGCAGCTCGGCGGCCATGGTGCGCAGCTTTTCGTTTTCGTCAGCAAGCTGGCGCACACGGATGCGCTCGGCTTCAATCTTGCGCGTGGCGATCTCGCGGAGGATTTCGCCTTCGTCGGGCTGCGGCTGCTGGTTGCGCTTGGCCATACCCTGTTTCTAGCACGAACCGGACCGCGCGTGAATGCCGACCCGCGGCGGGGGTGTGTCTGTTAAGCAGGTTTAAAGGGCTTGGCCTATGCAACCGCGGCAATTTGAACGACGGGCACGGGGACTTACAGGTTGAAAATGAAGTTGTGTGAACCGCTGATAAACGACTGGGCAACAATCGGATCGCCCTGAGGCTCCAATGTTTGCGCGTCAATCAGGGTCATCATGGTCGTGACGTCGTGTGTCAGCACGTAGTATTTGCCGTCCAGCGTCAGCGTAATCCCGCGCGGCGACTTGAACTGGTCCATCGACCTCACCAGCTTGCCGGTATCGAAATCCCAGAACGTCACCAGGTCGCCCTTCGGGTTTGTCGCACCGACGTACCGGGTGACTTCATCGAACGCGACACTGAGCGTCTCGCCGGTCATCTTCTCGCGGATCGGGTCGTCCGCCGTGACGAAACCATCCCGGCCCGGGTGGTAGAAACTGATAGCACCCCGCCAGTCGTTGCTGTCGCTCTCGATTCCCTCGCGCGGCGCCGACACGCAGACCAGTTCGCCTTTGCTGGACATCGCTATGTGGCCGGCATTGATCTTGGGGTCGTTGAACGTGAGGACCTTACGCGCTTCGCCGTTCTTGACGTTTACGTACGAAACGCAGGGTAGCTCGTCCTTGTTGCCCAGCGGGCCGCCACCATTGGTAATCACCAGTGTATCGCCGTCGTCAATCAGAATGCAGTCGTGGGGCGCTACGCCGTGCGTGTTGAAGGTCTCGTCGCGCAGTTCCAGGCTGTCCGCGTCGCGCACGGCCAGCACGCCGTCGTAACTGCCGTCTTCGGTCTCGGCTTCCGTACAATACCAGAGTTTCGCGTCCGGGCTGAACGCACTATGCCCGTAGAATTCGCGACCGACGCCCGCCTGGACGCGCCGCAGCACTTTGCCGGCTTTGAGGTCGTACTCGACACATCCGGCGCCGTGCTTCTCGGTGATCATGACGATGTGTGGCTTGCCGATGCGCGGCGTGAAGCCATGGCCTAGAAAGCCCACGTCCTGCGGATGCCGGGTGCTCGGACTGGCTGCATCCAGATCGACGATGCCGACGAAGAACTGGCTGCCGGGTAACTGTCCGCCGCCGACTACGATGCCGCGTTTGTCCAGACGCTCCGGGCCGCTATTTTCCGGTACGTTGGCGGTGTCGTTTCCCGGCTGGTTGCCCGCGCCATTGCCCGGCTTCGCTGTGTTGTTGGCCGGTCCGCAGCCGGCGGCCATAAGCATGCCGGCCCCTGCCACTGCACCGGCCTGCAGGAAGCGCCTGCGTGAATCATCGACTCTGCCCGTCATGTCTTGCCCTCAAATTGCTCTTGCGGCAGCCGCCCGGCCCTGTCCCGGCGATTGTAACGAGAAGGGGAGCCCGCAGGCTCCCCTTTTTGTCCTCAACTCCAAGTACAACTTATGCTGCTACGTATGATCCGCCGGCAAGTGCGGCCAGCTGCTGCATGAAGGTCTGGGCTGCGCCGTAACCACCGATGCAGATCGCCACCAGTTCACAGTCCTGGAACTTGCTCCACC
>JAGQRI010000063.1:0-6913 GCA_020425515.1 Planctomycetota bacterium
TACACCACCGTGAGTGGCATCCCGATCACCGACCTGATTCCGGCCGACCGCATTGAGGCGATCAACGACCGCACCCGCAAGGGCGGCGCGGAAATTGTCGGGCTGCTGAAGACCGGCAGCGCTTACTACGCGCCGGGCGCCAGCGCCGCGCAGATGGTGGAGAGCATCGTGAAGGACCAGCGCCGCATCCTGCCCACCTGCGCGCTTCTGGAAGGCGAGTACGGGCTCAAGGACACCTGGCAGGGCGTTCCGTGCATGCTGGGCAAGAACGGCATTGAGCGGATCATCGAGTTGAAGCTGAGCGACGACGAAAAGAAGCTGCTCGAGGCCAGCAACGAACACGTCGCCGGCAGCATCAAGCAGGCGGCAGAGTTGCTGGGGATGTAGGCAACCCACAATCAAAAAAACGGGCGCCTCACGGCGCTCGTTTTTGTTGACCACGAAAGGCCGCCAAGGACCACGAAGAGCCAAAAGTAATCTCACACCAAGTCGCCAAGAACTGCATTCAGGTCAGGAAAACAGAATAAAAATGACACGGAGTTCGGTTGGCCACTGCCACCCTGAACCCGTGTTCGTTTACTTACTGTCTATCCTGACTGGATTCGCTTTTCTTGGCGACTTGGCGCCTTGGCGTGACTAAAGCAGTTGCAGTTCTTCATGGCCCTTCGTGGTTCAAGCCTTTCGGCCTTTCTTCTGTTTGTACATCGCAGTATCGGCCCGTTCGATCAGGGTCAGCAGGTCGCCTTCGCTTTTCGGGTCGTGAACTGCGTAGCCGAGGCTTATGCCGACACGGTAGACGTCGCCGTGCGGCGAAGTCATGCGGTGTTCGGATTTCAAGCGCTGCTTGATGGTGTCCAGGTCTTCCTCTTTCGCCATCCAGGCCAGCACCACAAACTCGTCGCCGCCGACGCGCGCGATCACGTCTGATTCCCGGAACGTCTCACGCAGGTAGTCCGCGACAAAGCAGAGTACGCGGTCGCCTTCCTGGTGGCCGAAGTTGTCATTGATCGGTTTGAAGTCGTCGAGGTCGAGGTAGATCACCGCAAGCACGCCGCCGCGACGTTGCGCGTTCGCCCAGTACTGGCGGCCAAGCAGTTCCAGCGCACGACGGTTGCGCAGCCCGGTAAGCGGGTCCGTAAGCGACTCCTCACGCAGCTTGCGGGTTTCGCGGGCAAGTTCGATCTCGGCCTGCTTGCGGCGCGTGATGTTCACGTGTGTGCACAGGGCCGACATGCCGTCTTCGCCGGGCACACCCGTGATGCGGACCAGGTACCAGCGCGGCTCCGAGGGCAGGTGGCAGGGGTACTCCATTTCGTAGGCTTCGCGCTCGCCTGACAGGACTTCGCGCAGCCCGCCCTCTACGTCGAGTGCGTATTTTTCGTCGCCCAGCCCGACGCCCTTGCAGGCCTCGAAGTAATGCATCTCCAAGGCGCGGACCGCGTCGTCGTCGGCGTGGTTTTCGCGGGCGAGGTGCTTGTACGCGGCGTTGACCGCCTGCACGCGCAGTTCACGGTTCACCAGCACCATGATGTCCGGGATGGCGTTCAGGATCGTATTGAATTGCCGGCGCGCGGTGTCACCCATGCAATGATTCTAGCGCGCGAAGCGGGTGCACGCGACTGAACGAAATGGAATGACTGATTCGATGCGACGACTAGGTCTTGCGGAACTTGGGTGACTCTGCGCGAACCTTGTCCAGCCAGGTGTACAGCACGGCCATCTGCTGGTGGAAGTCATGGGTGTGGCCGTTGAGCGGGTTCTTGAAGAACGGGGCCAGCTGCGCCTGCAGTCCTGATTCGCCGCGGTTCCAGGCGAGAGTCACAAGGCGCACCAGATCAAGCACCAGCGGTGCGGCGAGCGCCGAGTCGCAGCCCTGCCAAGTGAAGGTCATGGTCATCGGCGTGCCGAGGAAACCCTGGAAGTGGATCAGGTCCCAGGCGGTCTTCCAGTCGCCAAGGCTGGGCACGTACTGGATGTCCGTCTTTACGAACGCGCCGCCGAGCATCTCCCGCAGCGCGGCGTCTTTCTGGCGCAGTTTGCTGTCCTTGCTGGCGGGCGCGTCCAAAACAGCGCCGTCGTTGTTGCCGAGGAAGTTGCTGCCTACCCAGCTCATCACTTTCAGGTTGCGCGCCAGGAACATTGGCCCCAGCACGGTTTTCAGCAGCGTTTCGCCGGTCTTGCCGTCCTTGCCGGCGTGTGGCAGGCGCGAATCGCGGGCGATCTTGCGCAGAGCAGGCAACTCGCTGGCCTGGCTGGGAGTGAAGTTGACGTAGGCGCAGCCCTGCCGGAACGCGGCCAGCGCATTCAGCAGTGTGGCCGTGGTGAATCCCCCACCGGCGTTTGCCAGCGCGGCCATCAGTTTTTCGGGCGTATCGTAGTCGGGCGTCTCGGCAAAGTGGGGCTCGGTACTGCACAGGTTGACGACCACTACGCGGTCGAGGTTGTGGTCGCTGCGGAAGCGCGCCAGACGTTCTTCGATGCGCGTCAGCTCGGCCAGGTAGCCGCCTTCGGGCACGGCCCCGAACGGGAAGCCCTGGATTGTGTGCATCTGCCGGTCGAGCGCGGCGAGATCGTCTTTCAGTTCCGTGGCGAGCTGCATCGGTAGGATGCGTGACTCGGCCAACTCAAGCGCCTTCTGGTCCAGCGGGGTGGTCGAGACGTCCGCGCCGCCGAACACCAGGTCCTGCACGCCGGGCAATGGCAGGCTTTTGAACTCGGGGCCGTCCGTGACCATGCCGGTGGCAGGCGAGCGCCCCTGCGAAATCGCGAGCGCGCCGACGATGGCCGTCGTGGCCACGTTTCCGCGTGCTCCGATGAAGTAGACTCCGATGCGTTCCATTGACTGCCTCAACGATCCTGTAATCTTTCCAGTGCCTGCATGGCGCGCTGCGCCATGGCGCGGCGGGCGGGGGGCTGCGCCGCCAGCGACTGCGCCGGCAATTCCTCGGGATGAAGCGCGATGGCCGGGAACGGAACCAGCTTGCGCTCGGCGCCGTTCACCTTGAACTCCCCGCTTTCGCCGCTGTCTTCACTGTTGCCGCCCTTGCTTTTCTTCAACTCAGCCGCCTTGGCGCCAAGCCCCGCGGCCGCCGCTTCGAGCTGTTTCGCGATTTCCGCCTGTTCCGCAGCATCCGCGGGCAGGTTTTGGGGCAATTCGGTCGCCTTGGCGCCTTCGAAGTCGCCCTCGGCGTCGGCCAGCGATTTGCGCGCATCCTCAAGCGCTTGCCTTTTGCTGTCCGCACTCGCGTTCGCGTCGCGCAGGGTCTTTGCAGAATCGCGCAGTGTAGCCGCCGTCTTCTCCATCCCCAGCGCATGCCGGTAAGCGTCCCGATCTGAGTCACTCCGGCTGCCGCCCACGTCAATGTCGGCCCATGCCGCGCGGTCGTCGTCCTGCGGCGCAACTGCCAACGGCGCACGCCCCTCCGGCGGAACTGCATTGAGCACCGCCACAAACGCGACGCCGGCCGCCAGCGCAAGCATTGGAATCAGCACCAACCTGCGCGTCGGGATCAGGACGGGGGCGGGGGCCGCCTCCGCCATTTGCAGATCGTCGGATGCGCGTACCAGCAACGGGCGGAAGAACGCGCTGCTTTCCTCGAGGCGCAGCGCGGCTGCCAGCGCGCCGGTGTCGTGCTTGAGGCGTGCTTCCATCGCCAATGCGGCATCGTGCAGGTCGGGCATGCGGTAGCGGCGCCACTGCACAGCCGCCGCGACAACGAACCCGACAACGCCGACCCCTGCGACCACGGCTGCGCCGGCACTCACCGAAAACAGCAGCCGCGGCAGCACGTCCAGGAAGACAACGGACAGCCCAAGCGCCAGCGCCGCGCCGGCGAGGCCGCTGAAGGCAGCCCGCGCAACCTGGCGCGCGAGCAGCTTCGCCGCGGCGGACCGCAGGCGTGCTTCAAGATCGGCTCGGGTGGTGATGGCGGGCACTAGTCGTCTTTCCCTTCATCCTTCTTGTCTCCGTTGTCGTCGTCGGGCATCGGCTCGAAGATCAGTGTCACCGGCGGTGTCAGTCCGCGGTTGGCTTCCGGGATGCCGTCGGCTTCCGGGTGCGGCGAGTAGATGTCGGGCATGTAGCCGTCGTCGCGGTCGTTATCGAGCACGCAGGCCGCGTCGCGCCACATGCCGATCAGGTTCCCTTTCATGTCGGCCTCGAACAGGGAGCGATTGATGTTCTCGCGGTACTGCTCGAAACTGCCGGCAAACACCCAGCCTTTGGGCGCCGGGTTGCTGTCTGTGTTGTGATCCCAGAGCCAGTCCTCAACGCGTGCCGTGGCTTCCTCGCCGGTCTTGCGATGGGTGAACCGTACGCTGATCTTCACGCGGTCGCCCAGCGGCTTGTCGATGTAGCCACGCCCGCTGCGTTTCACTTTGGCTTCCTGCAGCCCGATGATTTCCAGTGCGCGCTTCAGGTGCAGCCCGCTCGCGGCGGTCGCGAACAGACTTTCATGCGTGTTGCCGCCCGGCGACACCAGCAGGTACTCCAGCGGGCGCGTCTGCGAGCCAAGCAGCCAGGCGTCCATCTCGACGATGCGCTTTTCCGGGTACGCGCGCAGCCCGCCTTCAAAAGCAACGTAGTCAGCCTTGTTCTGGTCGACGATCTTCGGCGCCGGGTGTTCCTTCGGCGCGGGCGCGGGTTCTTCGTTGCCGGCCGACTCCGGTGCATTGTTCGCCGTAACCGTGCCGGTGGGCGCGCTGTTCTGGGCGGGTGCGTTGTTCTGCGAGTTGTGGCATCCCGCGAGGGACAGCAGCAGCAGGCAACCAAGCAGACACTTCTTCATGCGATCCCCGTGTAAGTACCGTCTCCAAACCCGGTCTGACCCTTAATCTAACGGATATGCTGCGCGCAAAGCCCGATTATTCAAGGGGTTGGGGACATGTCTGCGCGGTATTGCAAAGACCGCCCGGGTTGCCCCGCACGGTCTTTGCGCAAATCGACCCGGAATCAGCGCCCGTAGGCGCCCAGCGCGTCGGCAAACTTGAAGCTGACGGGCAGCGGTTTTTCACCGTTGTCCGCCCGCCTCTTGTTGATGCTCGAAGTCGCGTCAATGGCGAGAGTAACGAACACCCAGGGCGCGGTGCCGGAACGCGCACCCTCCACGGCGTTGACGGCGAAGGATATCTCAATTTTCTCGATCTTCGCGCCGCTCTCGATGCGGTACTTTTCCAACGCCTTCACCAGCCGTCCCTGAACGTCCAGGTAGCGCGCCCGTTTCTGTGCGGCTGTGGCGTCGGTGTCGGAGGCGAACGTCACCAACTCGTCGATGCGCGCGAAGCTGCCCTCGACGGGGCGGCGACCGCGGGCGTCGAGGGCGATCACATAGCTGTTCGCCTGAGTCGCAGCGTCCCACTGGCAGTAAATGGTGAGCTGTTCCTTGGGAGGCGAGGGATCCTGCCGAATACCCTGGTCTTTGGGCAGGTCGGTTTCGAAGAACTGTTCGATGTGGCGGAAGCGGGTGCAGAGGATGAAGAAGATCAGCAACTGGAACGTCACGTCGATCATCGGCGTCAGGTCCGGTGACGCGTTGTCCTCTTTTCGTTTGCGGCGTTTGACTGGCATGGCGAATCTCCTGCGCAGATTCGCCCCGGGATGGACACTCCTATGAACGGCCCGGCCGCAGGAAAGATCGCCGTTAAAACAACCGGGGCCTGCATGGCAGGCCCCGATCACGTTGCAGGAGAGTGCTACTGCGCGTATGTACCCAGCGAGTCAGCGAACTTGAAGGTCACGGCCAGTTCCTTGTGGCCGTTCTCCTTGCGGTTCTGGTTGACGCGAGCGGCCGCGTCAATTGCGAGGCTGACGAACATCCAGGGCGCCGTACCTGAGGCCGAGCCCTTGGTGGCGTCCACAGCGAAGGAGATTTCCAGCTTCTCAATGCGGTCGACACCGCACTTGTCGATGTAGGTCTCCGACGAGGCAACGAGGTTGTCGAAAATCATGCCATAGAGGCGCTTCTTCTCGAGGATTTCGCCGTTGCCGTCACTGGGCAGGATCACGATCTGCTGAAGCGTGGCAAGGCTGCCCTCAACGGGCTTGCGGCCTCGGGCGCCGATCGCGACCTGGTACTTGTTGGAAAGAGACGCCGGGTCCCAGACACAGTAGATGGTGATCTGTTCCTTCGGGACCGACGGCTGGCTCTGCAGACCTTCGTCCTTCGGCAACTGCACCTGGTGGTTGCGCTCTTCCACTTTGAAACGTGTGCACAGAATGAAGAAGATCAGCAACTGGAACGTCACGTCGATCATCGGCGTAAGGTCCGGCGAGGCCTTGTCTTCGCCTCCGCCCTTTTTGCGTCGTCTTGCCATTGGTTTCTCCGACCGAAAGGCCTACTCGACCTTCTGGTCCTTCATGATTGCAATTTTGATCTTGTACATCATCGCCCCGACCATCAGCTCAATGAGCTTGCCGAACTCGCCGGCCGGGCAGCGTGCATCGCAGCGGACCAGGATCATGTTTTCGCTGATGCCGTCGGCATCACGACCCGGGTACTCGATGGTGGGATCGACGCGGCTTGCTTCCGCATCGAGAATGCCCTTCATCTCGTCGACACTGCGCGGGTTCGGCTCGCCGTAGCAGAACCAGCCGAACTCGGTCGGGATGTCTTCGCTGCTGCCCTGGTTCACCGGCGCGATGTGCACGGTGAAGATCTTCTTTGCGTTCGGGTCTTCCTCATTGGCGGCGAGCGCGTCCGGCAGGCGCAGGCTGACGTTGTCCTGCGACGTAATCTGCGTCACCACCATGAAGAAGATGATCAACTGGAACGTCACGTCGATCATCGGGGTCAGGTCGACCTCCGCGCCCTCCGAGACTTCCCTTTGCTTGCGTGCTTTAGCCATTTCTGTTCTCCGGGCGGGGCGGGCTCAGGCCCGCCCCCACAGGTACTTACTGCTGGGCAGCGTAGGCGGC
>JAGQRI010000063.1:7023-7435 GCA_020425515.1 Planctomycetota bacterium
GTGGAAAGCAGCGCGAGCGCGATACCGCCGGCAACCATCTTCGGGTTCACCTGACCACCAGGAGCAGTTTCAATCTTGGCGAACGCCATAACCATACCGGTAACGGTACCGAACAGGCCCATCAGCGGGCCTACCGAAGCACACAGGGCGATCGGGCTGATGTGGAATTCCAGCTTGCCCTGCTCGGCCTCGCCCATGGAAATGGCGGCGTCCTTGCAGCTTTCCGGGCCGAACTGCATGCGGTTCAGGGCCGCGCCGACCGTGCGGGTCAGGTAGTTCGGGGCGCTTTCACAGTACTGCAGCGCGCCTTCGAGGTCGCCCTCGTCGATGTAGTTCTGGAGCGCGCCGATCACCTCAGGCGGGACGATCTTGTCGCGGCGCACGTTCACGAAGCACTCGATGATCCAGCCGA
>JAGQRI010000064.1:0-1586 GCA_020425515.1 Planctomycetota bacterium
CGCCCGGGGTTCACGAAGAAGATCGCGTTCGTGGTCGCGGACTACGGCAGCACCGACAGCACCTGGAAACACGACGGCAAACGCGTGACCGTTCCGGACGGCATCGCGCACTTCCTCGAGCACCAGGTATTCAAGAAGGCTCGCGCCGACCTCAGCGACGTCTTCACCGCGCGCGGCGCGTACGTCAACGCGCACACCAGCCACACCCAGACGGCCTACTATTTCGAGTGCACCGAAAACTTCGACGACAACCTCGACACGTTGCTCGAGATGGCGCTGACGCCCTACTTCGACAAGAAGCTGGTCGATACCGAACGCGACATCATCATCCAGGAAATCAACCAGTACCGCGACCACCCGGGCTGGGTCGGCTTCCAGCAATTGCTTGAGGGCCTGTACGCGAAGCACCCGCTGCGCATCGACATCGCCGGAACGGCCGAGACCGTCAGCGCCGTCACGCCCGAATTGCTGGGCATGTGCCATGCGACCTTCTATCACCCGACCAACCTGACTCTGCTGGTCACCGGCGATTTCGAACCGGGTGAGGTCGCGGCTCTGGCCGACGCGCTGGCCGACAAGTGGGCGCCGAAGCTGCCCGCGCCGGGTTTCCAACGCCTGCGCCCGACGGAGCCGAAGAGCGTCGCCAAGCGCAAGTCGGTGCGGAAGATGTTCATCTCGCGCCCGCGGGTGCTGCTGGGGTTCAAGGATGCGAAGCAGCCGGAGGGCGACGCGCTTACGTACCGCGACGTGCTGTCTTCGCTCGCCATGGACGCGCTGTTCAGCAAGGAAAGCGAGGCCTACGAGTCGCTGTACAACCAGCGGCTGATCGGCAACGACTTCGGCGCCGGCTATCAATGTGAAACCGGCTTCGGTTACGCGGTGATCGGCGGCGAGACGCCCGACCCCGCGAAGCTCGAAGCGGAAGTGATCCGCATCCTGAAACAGGCCCGGAAGCAGGGCATCGACCCGGAGATTCTCGAGCGCAAACGCCGCAAGTACCTCGGCCAGTTCCTGCGCGCCTTCAATGAGCCGGAGGGCACGGCCTACGCCTACATCGGCGCGCTCGGCCAGGGCAGCGAGCTGTTCGACGTACCCGGCATGGTGGAGCGAGTCACGGTCGGCCAGGTCAACGAGCGCATTGTCGAGCTGCTAACGCCGACCAACTACACCACCAGCGTGTTGCTGCCCCAGGGTGGTTAGGCAAGCTGTAAGTGGCACAGATTGGCGGCAATGCAGTGCCCAGCCAACATCTACTTCGCAGAGTCCTGCCTGTGGGGCTGAGCGTAGCAAAGCACGAATCGTCGTACAGCAAGTGCGGCAACCTGCGTCTAGCGCTTTGACTTTCGCTTAACCTGCTTGTTCTTCGTTCCACCCGATCCCCGGGACTTGCGTCCCGGGTTACCCGCAATCTGGATTGCGTGCTGCGACCACTCGGCGAGCTCGGCCGGGTCTTCCAGCACGTCGGCGGGGACAGCCCAGTAGCCGTTCATGACGTGGCCCTCCCACGGCTCGAACGCATGGCTGCCGGCCTGCTCGAACCTTGGCCGATTCTTGTCGTCGGCCTTCAAATACAGTTCGTCGTCGTC
>JAGQRI010000064.1:1670-15574 GCA_020425515.1 Planctomycetota bacterium
AACTGGTCGACCACGTATTCCAGGAATTCTTCACTGACCGCCATGGTTTCCCCCTGTGCCAAGTATAGGGTGAAGCGCGACAACACGAGAGACGAACATGACCGAGCGCAAGCCGAACGCACTGGCCAACGAATCCAGCCCCTACCTGCTGCAGCACGCGCACAACCCCGTCGACTGGATGCCCTGGGGCGACACCGCCTTCGACAAGGCACGCGCCGAGGACAAGCTGGTATTCCTGAGCATCGGCTACGCCACCTGCCACTGGTGCCACGTGATGGAACGCGAGAGCTTCGAGAACGAAGAGATCGCCGAGTACCTGAACGAGCATTTCGTCAGCATCAAGGTCGACCGCGAGGAACGCCCCGATATCGACGCCGTATACATGGCCGTCACCCAGGCCCTCAACGACGGGCGCGGCGGCTGGCCCATGAGCCTGTGGCTGACGCCCGACCGTAAGCCCGTAACGGCCGGGACCTACTTTCCGCCCAATGACCGTTTCGGCCGCGCCGGCTTCCTGAGCGTGCTCAAGCGCATGGTTGAACTGTGGGAGAAAGAGCGCGAGAAGCTGATCCAGCAGGCCGCGGACATCACCGACTGGCTGCAGAAGCAGGCCGCGCCGGAAGGCGAAGGAGAGCTGACAACGGGCGTGTTCGACACGTTCTGGGATACGCTCGCCAACAGTTTCGACGAGCGCTATGGCGGCTTCGAGCGCGCGCCGAAATTCCCGACGCCGCACCGCATCCAGGTGCTGCTCCGGCGCCACAAGCAGACAGGCGACCCCGAGCCGCTGCGCCTGGCCGAGCACACCCTGCAGCAGATGGCGTACGGTGGCATTCACGACCACGTCGGCGGCGGCTTCCATCGTTACTCGACGGACCGCGAGTGGCTGACACCGCACTTCGAGAAAATGCTGTACGACCAGGCTTTGTTGCTCGAGGCCTACCTCGACGCGTACCTGCTCACCGGCAAGAAGCTGTACTCCGAAACCGCCCACAACATCTGCGGCTACGTACTGCGCGACCTGCGCGACGAAAGCGGCGCGTTTCACTCGGCCGAGGACGCCGACAGCGAAGGCGAAGAGGGCAAGTTCTACGTCTGGAGCTTCGACGAGCTGCGCGAAATCCTCGGCAAGGATGCGGACTTGGCGGCGTTCGTCTGGGGCTGCGTCGAGGCGGGCAATTTCTTTGACGAAAGCACCCACGCGCGCACCGGCGCGAACATCCTGCACCTGCCGCGTACGATTGCGGAAAGCGCCAAGCAGCGCGGACTGGAAGAGGACGTACTGCGCCGGCTGGTGTTCGACTGGCGCGGCAAACTGTTCGAGAAACGCTCCGAGCGCGAACGCCCGCTGCTCGACGACAAGGTGCTCACCGACTGGAACGGGCTGATGATCGGCGCCCTGGCCCGCGCCGGAAGCGTGCTCGACGAGCCGAAGTACCTGGCCGCGGCACAGGAAGCAGCAGACTTCGTCCTGACGAAAATGACCGACGACGGGCGGCTGCTGCACCGCTACCGCGACGGGAAAACCGGCATCCGCGCCTACGCCGAGGACTACGCCTTCCTGCTGAACGGGCTGTTTGCGCTGTACGAAGCCGACTTCGACACGCGCTGGCTGGAGGAGGCTTCGCGGCTGGCCGCCGAGATGATCCGCCTGTTCCAGAAAGACAACGGGCTGCTGTACACGCAGGGCGAAGACGACGAGGACCGCATGATCGCCTCGAACACGAACGTCTTCGACGGCGCGATCCCCTCAGCCAACTCGGCCGGCGCATACGCGCTGCTGCGTTTGGGGCGGCTGTTGCAGAATGATGAATTCACCCAGGCGGGAACGAAGATCCTGCAGGGCGAGTCCGCACGCTTGAGCCAGATGCCGGTCGCCCACGCATACGGTTTGCTGGCGCTGGAGTGGCTGCTGCTGCCCGTGCGCGAAATCGTGGTCGCGGGCGATGACGCCGAGCCGATGCTGGCTGAGTTGCGCAAGCACTTCCTGCCGCGTTCGGTGATGATCCGTAACGACGGCAACCCGAAGCTGCGCGAACTGGTCCCGTTCGTCGAGAACCAGAAAGCCCTCGGCGGCAAACCCACAGCCTACGTATGCGAAAACTACACCTGCAATGCGCCGGTCACGGACATCGAGAAACTGAAGGAAGCACTGGCTTCGAGTTAGCCACAAAAACACGAAAGCACAAAAGCAGGCTCCCGCTGGGCCACACTTTTGTGCTTTCGTGTTTTCGTGGTTAAGACCCCTGCACGCGGCGCTCGAAGATGAAGCTGCTCCGCCCGCGCCGTTTGGTCTCGGCCTTCACCTTCTTCTTCAACTCCGCCGCCAGTTGCCCCAGCAGTGCCGGGTGCGGCGAGTTGCCCAGCTTCTCGCTGCCGATCACGGCCAGGCTGATCGTGGTCAGCGGGACTTTGACTTTTACGCCGTTGCGGTTCGTCGCCTCGTAATGCCCGCGTTCGCGGTCGTCGTTGCGGAACAGCTCCAGTTTCTGGCGGTCGAAGCATTCGCAGATTTCGCCCAACACCGCGCGGTCCGCTTCGCCCGGGCAGACCACGATGAAATCGTCGCCGCCCACGTGCCCGATGCGCGCCTTGGGGCCGACCTTGCTGCCGTGTTCCTTTAACACGTTCGCCGCCAGCCGGATCACTTCGTCGCCCATCGTGAAGCCGTAGGCGTCGTTGTATTCCTTGAAGTGATCGAGGTCGGCGTACACCACGCTGTAGGTCGGCAGCTCAAGCGTCTCCGCCAGCCAGCCCTGGATCGTGCGGTTGCCCGGCAGGTTGGTCAGCGGGTTGGCGTCCATGGCGAACTGCAGTTCCAGCTCGACGCTGCGCTGTAGCAACTGCTTCATCGTCACCGTGCCCATGAAGTCGCCGCCCTGGTCGATCACCAGGATCGGGTCGTACAGGTCCTCGCGCAGGCGGTCCATCGCGAGGCGCGCCAGCGCGATCACGTGCATGTCGTTCGGCACGATCAGCGGGTCGGCCGTGGCGACCATATCAACGGGGCGGCGCTCGAACAGCGAATAGCCGTAGCGCCAGCCGGTGACCTGGAACAGTTTCTCGCGCGTCAGCAGCCCCTTGGGGCGCGCTTCCTGAAGGATCACGACGTGGTCGGCACTGGGGCGCTCGCGGAACCAGGCGATCGCTTCCTCGGTGGTCATCTCGCCGCGCTGGTAGGTGTCGCAGCCGGTGACGAGTCGCCCGACGGTTTCGTCCAGCGCGCTCATGCGCTGCTGGTAGTTGCGCGACATCTCGGTAACGCGCTTGCGGACTTCCTTCGGCACGCGCGGCGGCTCGAACTGCGGGGGCGCGAACAGGAACCCCTGCGCGTACCGCACGCCCAGCTTGATCAGCGTCTCCAGCTCGGACCAGTTTTCGACGCCCTCGGCGATCAGCACCGCGTTCATGTTCGAGGCCATCGCCACCAGCGAACGCACCAGCGTTTGCTTGTAGGGACGCTTGTCCACCTCACGGGTGATTTCCATGTCGAGCTTCAGGAAATGCGGGTGCGCCGAAACCAGCGTGGTCAGCCCGCTGTGGCCGGAACCGAAGTCGTCCAGCGCCACGCGAAACCCACGCGAGATGTAGTGCTGGATCGCGGCCTCGAAGTTCTCGTAGTCGCTGATCGATTCCTTCTCGGTGATCTCGATGACAAGGTTCGGCAGCTCGATGCCGTACTCGGCCAGCGTGCGCGGGTTGAAGGCGTCGCGGAAACGCGGGTCACGCAGGATGCCCGGGCTTACATTTATGAAGAAGCGCCCGTTGCGCCGCGAATCCGGCAGCCGCGCGATCGAGCGCAGCGCCGCGGTGCGGCAGGCGGCCTCGAGTTCCCAGGTCGCGCCGCACTGGCGGGCCTTGTCGATCAAGTGCTCGAAGCCGTCGTCGACGTGATCGACATGGCGCGACAGCACCTCGTAGGCCATGGTCGCGCCGGTTAACAGGTTGAGGATCGGCTGGAAGGCCGAGCGCACATCGTTGGCATCGATGCGCTTGACGAGTTCGGTGATGCGAGGCATGGGGAACCTCCGGTGTGATGCGACGGGTCATCGTACGCGGAGGGTTTAAAGAAAGTGTGAAGCCGGCCGGAATTCGCGGGAAATCATGCCCGGCACAACGCGCATTTTGATGCTAGTGGCCAGTGGTCAGAAACTGCTTCTTAACTGCCTTTACTGACCACTGAGCGCTGGCCACTGACCACTGTCACCCGGGAATGCTCAGCAGTTGCACGCGACCGGTTGCGCCCAGCACCAGCAACTCGCCAGAGTCCTGCGCGACAAAACAGGCGACGGCGTCGGGCGCGTTCAGCTTCGTGCGCGCCTGCAGCACGAACCCCTCGCCCTCTTTGCGGAACCAGTTCACGCCCTCGTGCGTCACGCCGGCGATGTGCCCGGGGCGGGTGATCGCCGCGCACAGGTAGTCGCCTCGCGCCGCCACGATGCGCGATTCGCAGCGCAGCCCGAAGGTGCCGGCCTTGAGCCCGCTCCAGTACAGGCTGCCCTGCTCGTTGCGCCCGGCGATTTCGAGATTGCCCGGTGGCCCTTCAAAGATCGCGGCCTCGGCGCCGCTGATCATGCCCTGGGTGCGCCAGTGGGTTGCGGCGTCCTGCCACCTGGTGACGGTCTGCAACTGGTTGATCGCGCCCAGCCAGTGCGCCGTGCGGTCGCCGAGCAGCAGCAGCCCGGTCTTGTCCGTGCGCACCAGCCGCCCGGCCCACGGCGTGGAAGGCGCGGGGTACTCGACGTAAGGGTCAAAGCCCTCGCCCTGGCGCAGCACGATGACGCCGCGCGAGTTGTCACTGATCGCAACGATGTTGTTGCCGCCGACGTCGCCTACCCCAAGTAACTCGTACTCGCCGCGCATGATTTCGCTGCCGCGGCCAACGTAGTAGCCGCCGTTCTGCCGGCGAACGAAACAGGAAAGCTCGAAGCTGTCCTCAAAAGATTCGCTGCCGCGTTCCATCACGGCCAGCAGCGTGCCCGCTGGATCTACCGCTATCCCTGACGTGCGGTCGCCGCCGCCTCGCACTTCCGCGGTGCCGCTCGTGGGGGAAAACGTATGAATCGCGCCGCTGTCGAAGGCGACGAAGAGTGTCCCGGCACGCCACGCGTAGCTCACCGCAACGACGTTCCCCTGCGCGATCTGCACGCTCGAGACGAGTTCGTTGTCCGCCGCCGGCCTTGCGGGCTGCCGCTTCAGCTCGGTCCGTTGGGCGAAGCGCACGTCGCTGACAAACGCGTTCGACCACGCCTTGCCGTCGAACGGCAGTTGCGATTTCGGGTTCTGGCGCAGCTTGTTCGCCATGCCCGTCAATGCACGGTCGCGCAAATCCGCGCGATGCTCGCCCAGCGACTCGCGCCGCGCCAATGTCGCCAGCATGTTGTAGTACTGCGCCGCGCGCGCTTCATTGCCCGGTGGCGCGAAGAAGCGGTCGGCCTCATCGGTCAGCGCGTCGAGCTTCTCGGGCTGCTCGCGGTCGGCGTGGATCACCGCCATGTGCACGGCGCACGGAACCGCACTCGGATGTGGACGCGCGCGCCAGCCCTCGTGGAAGAACACCAGCGCCTCGTCCGCATCGTTCGCCTTCGCCATCATCAACTCGCCGGCCTGCTTGAACTCGCCCCGGTTCGCCAGCAGCCGCCCGGCCGTGCGGTACTCTATGAGTGCACCCTCGTCGTCACCGGCCTTGCGCAGCAGGTCGCCGGCAGGCACGTGCTGGCCGATCTTGCGGTACAGGCGCACGGCGTCGTCGATGTCGCCGCCGGCCTCGTAGGCGCGGGCGGCGGCCGTCGGGTCGTTCAGCTTCTGCATGTACAGCAATGCCGCGTCGCGGTGCAGCCCGCCCTGTTGCAGCAGGTTGGCGGCCGTGCGGTAGTCGCCCAGCAGCTTGCCGTAGATGAAAGCGGCGCGCCGGAAATCGCCGTCGCGCTTGGCGGCCTCGGCGGCTTTGCGGTACTCACGCACCAGCGCGGTGTAAACGTCGGGCTCGGTGAACCACATGGCCGTGCCGCCGCTGCCTCGGTTCAGCACGTTCCCCAGCGAATACATCAGGTTGTGGAACGGCAGGTTGGCATTCGCGGCCGGTGCTGCCCCCCGTGACGGGCTGCCGCCGACGGGCAGCGCGCGGCGCAATGCCTCGTCGATTTTGCCCTCGCGGAAGCGCCGCAGCAGGTCGCGCAGCGCGGCTTCCTGCTTGCCGAGCAACCCCTGCAGCTTTGCCGGGTCGTTGTTGATCCCCTTGCTGACAAGGTTGCCGCCCGCCTGCTGCATGCCCTTGCTGCCTAACGCGCGCCCGAACTTGCCGAGCGCCTTGCCCGCAGCGAACTCCAGCTTGCCGAGCATCGACTTGCCGGCGCCGGTTTCGTCAGGGCCAGGCTCTTCCTCGCCGATGCCCTCGCCGCCCTGGTTCAGCATCTCCTCGGCGTCGTCCTGGGGCAGGTCGAGAATGAACTCGTTGATACACCCCGCGCGCTCGGCCGGCTGCGGCAAGGATTGCCAGTTGCGCCTGCGCACCGTGCCGGTTGCCAGCAGGTCGCCGACGGGCAGCGGTCTTGACGGATCGAACGCGAAGAACCCCTCCGGCAGGCAGACCACACCCTTGCCGCCGGTCAGCCCGCGGACTTCGTCGGGCAGCAGCGTAGGCGTCAACTCGGCGTCGCCCGGCGCGAACACGCCCTCTGCGATTTCGCCCAACCGCACGCCGCCCTTGAACGGCTTCAGTTGCGGCGCGTCGAGCCTTACCAGAAAGCCACACGCCAGCCGGTAGACGCGCGGCAGCGGCTCCAGCCCGAGCTCGGCCAGCCCGTCCAGCAGCACCGCCGGGTCGTGTCCGGGCACGAGGTAGCCGGCGCACTCCAGCAGCGAGCGGTCAAAGCGACGGCGGACCTGAAGGGCAACCTGCATCAGCGTGCCTCCGCTTCGCGCAGTGCCCTGCCGATTTTGCCGAGAGCGTCGGGAGTGGTCGGGCCGCCGGTGGTGCTGGCCGGGCCGTAGCGCGTGCCGTCCGGCATCCAAGCCGCGACCGTGCCGCGGAACACGAAGAACATCGCGACCAGCGCCTCCTGCTTGTCGAACACGCAGACATGGCCCAGGTTGTCCGTCGCGAGCAGCAGCCCGCGCGGCGAGTAGCCGTAGCGCTGAAAGCGCGACATATCGTAGCGGCACGGGCCCGCACGCCCGGGGCGCAGCACGACGGCCTTCGGGTTCAGCGCCGCGGCGTCGCGCTTGCGGCGGATGAATTCGGCGATGCCCTGCTGGCCTTGCAGGAAGGCGATTTCCAGCCGCTCGCGGTCCCAGCGCAACAGGTGCGTGAACTTGCCGCCGTAGCAGGTCAGCCAGGCGTCGCCGATTTCGACGGCGAGGTCGGCATGGTGGTCGCCGCCCTTCGTGCGCACGGTGCGCTCCAGCGTGTCGCCGACGTGGAAGCCCACAGCGCCCGCCGGCTTGTTGTGGAACGCCAACTCGCGCCCGTCGCGCGAGACGACCAGCCCGCGCAAGTCGTTCTGCGTGTTGTATTCACCGAGGAAGTTCCATTCCGGCCCACGAAACACCAGCACGTGCTCGCGTCCCTGGCGGTTGACGCGCATCACCAGCGTGCCGCCGCTTTGCACCGCCTCGTGCACAACCGCGTCCTTCAGCAGCAGCCCGCCGTCGCTGCGCGGCTGCCAGGTGCGCCAGACGGCGTTCTCGGCCAGCAGCGCCAGCTTGCCCTCGCGCGCCTGGTAGACCAGCGTGTTCGCACGCGCGTTCAGCGGCTTGCCGGAACTGGCGGCGACCAGCATCTGGTCCGGCGGCTGGGAAACGATCTTCAGGTCCGGAGCAAACGGGCCGGCTTCTTCGCCATACTGCGCGCGTGCCTCGGTTGTGCTGCGCCCGTCCAGGCTGGCGATCTCCACGCCGGGCTGGCCCAGGCGCTTCCCGACTACGGTGACGCAGTGATGGTCCGAAAGGTAACGGCATTCCACTTCGCCCTCACCCGAGGGACCGAGATCCGACAGGCGGGTCACCCGGCGTGCGACGGTGTCGTAGAAGTACGGCGCCAACCGCCCGTCGACCGCGTACAGAAACACGGCCCCTCCGCGCACGCCGGCCGATCCGACGATTACCTTTTGGGCCGTATCTTCATGCAGCGGGCGCGGCAGCAGCACCGGACTTGAACCGTCAAGCGGCCAGGCGTGCAGGTAGCCGTTGTCGCTGACCGTGAAAAGGTGGCGCCCTTCGATATCCATGGCCATGTGGCGCAGACTGCCCGCCAGCCCTATGCGGAACGGCAGCGGTACCGGCTCGATCGGACCCTGCCACGGCGCGTCCGGCTCGGCCTCGGCCTGCGGCTGCGGCTTGTCGGCGCGGGACCTAGCCAACTGAAAACGGCGCAGGCTGACGCTTTCGCCCCGGCGCAACTCGCTCAACTCGGCGCCGCCATCCTCGTCGATGCAGAGCGCGAACAGGCGGACGTGCTGTGGCGCGCGGCGCGAGGCGATGCGCACGTCGTCTTCCAGCAGGGCGCGCGGGTGGGTCAACAGCACGACGTCGCGGTTTTCCAGGGCCGGCTCTTCCAGCACGCGCTCCAGGGCGAGCCCGGGGTTAGGCGTCAGGTCGCTGGACTCAATCAGCTCGCCGATGTCCTCGTCGGTCGGCGCGCCGCCGTTGCCTGTGGCCGCGAACTTGACCGGCGTGCCCTTGCGCTCGGCACGTTTGCCCAGCGCGATCGCCGCGGCCGACAACGCCAACCGCGCGTCGCCCCAGGTACGCACGCCCTGGTCGAGCAGCACGATCATGTCCTCGCGCACCTGCGACTGGGGCTCTTCGCGCTGGTAGTACAGCAGCTCGTTTTCAGCGTATCGCCGAAGGAACTCCAGCTCGTCCACGGCGAATTCGCTGAACAGGATCTGGTCCGGGTGGCCGCGGTTGGTGACGCTGCTGTAGCCTCCGACCGGCAGCTCGGTGTACATCACGCGGCGAGGCGGCAGGGTCAGTGCGCTGATCATCTGGTCGATGAACGGGGCGACGCCGGCGAGTCTCTTCCTTCTTAAGGCATCTTCCAGCTCGCCGCCCAGTGTGCGCTGCGGCGGTGTGGGCAGCTCAATGGGCGGCGCGTTGTCGTCGACGTGCCGTCCGCGCCCGTGCCGGAACCAGTGGCGCAGGTCGTCTACCGACAGCCCGGCCAGCAGGCGCTGCAGGTGGTCGTCGAACGCACCTGAGCCCAAGGGCGGCGAGCTGGCGCTGTGGCTGATCCAGTGGACCTCGACCAGGTTGTTCTGCTGCCGCAGCAGGTTGCACAGGCGCCGCAGGTCGATGTGCCCGGGCACGCGGGGCAGCGCGTGCGTGAGTTCGCTGAACAAGGCCCCGGCGTTGCGCATGCTGCCTCCGCCCTGGCGCCAGCCCTGCTGCAACTTCTCGAAGGCGGGCGGGGCGTCGCGCAACATGCGGTGCAGAAAGTGCAGGACGAAGCCGAAGTGCACCAGCCGCCCGCTACCCGCACCCTCGATGAACTGCGCCAGCGACACGCCCAGCACCAGCGCGTTGCCCTCGGCGTCGACCACCGCGTCGCAGGCCGGCGGCCACTGCAACTCGCCGAGGTCAGCCAGGTAGCGGCGCGGGATCAGCAGGTATTCGACTTCGCTCATGCGCCCGCCCCCAGCCGCGCGCTTGCGCGTGTCAGCGGCTGCAGCACACCGCGCGGGATGACCTCGACGGCGGCATGGCGCACCAGCGCGAACTCGTCGTCGCGGATCGACAGCGCCGTCAGTAGCGCGCTTTCCGGCAGGTCGGGGTCCGGGCCATAGCCGAGCGGGAACAGCAGGCGCTCGCCCCAGTAACGCTCGGCCCCGGCAAGCGGCGGCAAACTCGCGTCACCGGTCGCGGTCACGAGCACCAGGTCACCGCTGCGCGCGGCGAGGATGCCGTTGAACTCGCCCAGCGTCGCCATGTCGGCCCAGACGGCCAGCGCACCCGGCTTGCACAGCAGCGCGCGGGCTGAGTGAATTTCGCTGCTGCGCTTCAGCGCAAATTGGACGCGGGGCAGCGCCTCAGCCTCGTCGGGAACAGTGTGCACAGCGGCCGGCGTCAGCACCATTGCCAGCGGCACGAAGCCGTCCTCGGGGATCTCGAACGCCGGCAGGCTGTACCCGCACAGGTGCCAACTGGAATCCAGCTTCTCGAAGAACTCCGCGCCCTCGACCGGCAGCAGCGCGCGCAGTACCTGGAAGCCGGCTTCGTCCCAGCGCACCCAGGCGCGTTGTTCCTCGATACGAACCTGCACGGATGCATAGGTACGCAGCCGCCCCAGCAGCGCCAGCGCGGAGGCCGGGATGCGGGCGAGACTCGCGTGTGTGAGGACACCGTGCATCTTCGTTACCGTGGCACGGGCGCCTCGCCCGTGTTGCCGACATGGACGAGGGCGTCCATGCCACTGTCTATCCCAGTTTGGCCAGCAGCTCGCGGGCGCGCCCTACCAGGTGCTCCCGGGCGTTGCCGTCCTCGACCCAGGCGCACTGATCGGCGAGCCCTGCCAGGCGTTCTTTCGCGCGCGCGACACCGCTGAGTGTCAGCCCGCCGCCCTGGATCTCAGTACCGACGGCGTCCAGTTCGCGCGAGACCTGCTCGGCGTCCACGCGCTCGGCCGGCTTCGACAGCGGGTGACCTTGCGAGCTGTCGGCCTGTTCCAGCAAGCCGTTTACCAGCGCGCGCAGCGGGCCGATCTGTTCCTCGCGGTCCCAGACGTAACGCAGCACCCACAGGTCGCTCGGCAGGGCATTGGTGCGCCCGCACAGCAGCGCGCTGGCGGCCAGCAGTTTCTGGACCTTCACGGCGCGGCGATCGGAGAAATCAATGCCAAGGTCGCGCACCTTGAACACGGCGTCGGTGTAGGGCTCGCTGACACTTGACAGGTCAACATTCCAGAGCATCGCCGCCAGTTTGCGCATTTCCTCCGACGTCACGGCGTGCTTCTGTTCGGTGGGGCGCTCCAGCTCCCAGCCCGCGCGCAGCAACTGGTTCATGCTCTCGCGCGGCAGGTTGGCGACGTGGCAGCGCAACAGAAAGCGATCGAACAAGGCGCGCAGGGCGTCGTCCTCGGGCAGGCTGTTGCTGGCGGAAAACAGGGAAAGCAGCGGCAGCTTGTGCAACTCGGCGCCGCGGCGGTAGGTGCGCTCGTTCAGCACCGTCAGCAGGTTGTTCAGGATCGCGCTGTTGGCGTTGAAGATTTCATCCAGGAACACGAACTCGGCACGCGGCAGCATGCCCTCAGTGATGGTCGCGACCACGCCCTCGCGCAGACGCGCGATATCGACCGGGCCGAAGATTTCGTTGGGCTCGCTGAAGCGTGTCAGCATGTACTCGAAGTAGGGCGCCTCCACGGCCTGAGCGAAATGGCGGATCAGGGCGGACTTGGCGGTGCCGGGAGGGCCGTAGAGAAACAGGTGCTCGCCTGCGACGGTGGCGAGCGCGATCAGCTCAATCACCTCGTCGCGCCCGACGAAGCGCTGCTTGAGTTTCGCGACCACGTCGTCGCGCAGGCGTTGTGCGATCTCGATGCTCATGCGCTGGCCCGCCTCCTGGTGTGTACAAGCTCGACATACTCCCGCGCGCGCCCCTCGGGCATCCAGCCGGGTTTGGAGTGCGCGGCCAGGCGCTCGGCGTACAGCAGCATCAGCCCCTCGTGGTCGCCGAATTCGAGTGCCGCCGGCGGCTCATCAATGTCGCACAGCACGCCGCTGAGGGGGCGCCGGCGCAGCACGCCTTCGAGCGCCTTCACCAGTACGTCCTCGGGATTCAGGGCTTTCGCGCGGCGGTGTACGCGCTCGGCAAAGCGCAGGCAGAGGTCGCTCGAAAAATGCTGCATCGGCATGCTCGCGGTGCCTTCCCAGTTGATGCGGCGCAGAACCTCGTCGTCTTCGTCTTCGCGGCTGAGCAGGAACCAGCAGGCATCATGCAACAGCACGCCCGCACGATAGGCGACTTCGGCGTTCAGGGCAGGCGCCTTGCCGGGCAGGTCGAGCGCATAGCGGCGGTACTCGGCCTCGAGCACGCGCAGCGCCTCCGGGTCGGGCACATCGACGCGCCCAAACAGCGGCTTCTTGCGAAAAACCACTTCGCCGCGCTTGAACAGCACCTCAAGAAATCGCGCCAATGACATGGCGGCATTGTAGACAGGCCGCACAAAGATCGCGACGCCATAGCCCGCCCTGCAAAGGGCGGGGATGCTTCCCCCAGTGGCGACGAATCACCCTGTACAGCCCCGGCGTTTGCACGCCGGGCAATGTGGCCCGACTGGATTGTCGGGGCTATAATCCCAGCGGCGTGTGGGAGAGACTTGACTGCGAAAGCAGGGGCGGGGCTACCCCGTCCATTCGCCAAGCTTCTTCATGCAACGCTGGGGTAACACGGTCTTCTACGAAGACCGTGTTACCCCAGGCCGGGAGCCGGAAGTCTCTCCCACGCGCCAACTTTCCGCCTGTGTGTGCGTCAGACGGAACGGGTCAGGCACAATTTCGTCCCGAAATTGAGCCAGACCCTGGGGGCAACAATGGGGCTCTTCGATTGGCTGTTTGGCAAGAAGAAGGACCCTTACGGTCCCGGCTTCCAACGCGACTACCCTTCGAAGTCAAAACCCAAGGGCGGCCATGTTCCCCTGCCCACGGGTTGGGACTCACACCGTGATAGCGGGCTGCGTGGCAGGTACTTGAGTTTCCGGCTGCGACGCAGCAAGGAACACATCGGGCCGGTAAAGGACCTGACGCTTAGCGGTAGCCGCAACCCGATGACGGGAGAAGCCAGCAGCGTCGGCGCAATTGGCAACATCGGCGGCAGTGCCCGCCACCCGGATATCGGGTTTGATTCCGCGACCATCCGAAGCCTCGGGCTGCCTGAGATCGAACATCTGGACCAGTTGGCACAGGTTCTCCAGATCGACCGCAACCAGCTCGTGTGGCTCGCTGCGCGGCCTGCATTTTCCGAGAACACGGACGCACACTACACGCTCAAGGCGATACCCAAGAAGGCGGGCGGGCGACGCCTGCTGATGGTTCCGTTGCCTTTGCTGAAAAGGGCCCAGCAACGCCTGCTTGCCGAACTCGTGCGAAAGCTGCCTGTTCATGAGGCCGCGCACGGCTTCCGGGTCCAGCGCAACACACTTACCGGCGCAAGCATCCACGTCGGCAAGGATGTAGTAATCGGGCTGGATATTGCCGACTTCTTTCCGAGTTTCACGTTCCGGCGGGTGTCCGGCTACTTCCGATCGCGGGGTTACGGACGTGGGATCTCGGTCGCCCTGGCAAACCTCACGACCAACCGACTCCTCGACACGATCACCAAGGATGGCAAGCGCTGGAAGTACCCCAAACGCAATGCGTTCCCCGAGCTGTTTGAACATCCTCCACACCCGATACTGCCTCAGGGGGCGCCGACAAGCCCTGGCATCGCCAACGCGATCTGCTGGCGGATGGACAAGCGACTGGCCGCCCTGGCACTGAAGTTCGGTGGCGACTACACACGCTATGCCGATGACCTGACGTTCAGCGGCTTCGGCGACATGGCCCGCGGCGCGGAACGATTGATCAAGCTGGTGCGCAAGATTGTCGAGACCGAAGGTCTAGCCCTCAACGAAAAGAAGACGCGCGTCATGCGCCAAGGGCGGCAGCAGCGGGTCACGGGCGTGGTGGTGAACGACCAGACGAACGTTTCGCGGCGCGATTTTGACAGGCTGAAGGCGATCCTGCACAACTGCATCAAACATGGCCCGCACGGGCAAAACCGTGAGAACGTGCCGGACTTCGAGCAACATCTGCGCGGGCGCATAGCGCACGTCAGCCACATCGGCCCGGAACGCGGGCGCAAACTGATGCGCATGTTCGAACAGATTCGGTGGTAGTCGGCTTCGAAGCCCGGCCCGCGAGGGCTGGGGT
>JAGQRI010000065.1 GCA_020425515.1 Planctomycetota bacterium
GTCGACGTCGCCATCCACCCCGGCGACCACGGCGGCCCGATCGTGAACCTGAACGGCGAAGTGATCGGCATGAGCTGCGCCCACTTCATGGCCGGTCGTCACCTCGGCTGCGCGGTCCCCAGCAACCAGATCCGCGCCGTCCTGCCGCAGTTGAAGAAAGGCGTAGCACAGGGCGAACTGGCGCAGGGCACCGTTGGATTCCTCTGGAAGCACCCCAAGGGCGACGCCAGGAGCATCTACATCTCGCAGGTCGATGAAGACGGCCCCGCGGCCCGCGCCGGCATGAAGGTCGGCGAACAGCTGGTACGCGTGGACAACTACCGCATTCCGGACTTCAACCGCGTCAAGGAGATGCTAGGCGGCGGTTACATCACCCGCAAACGCAAGGTTGGCAGCATGTTTAACAGCCGCACGGTGGACGTGCCGGTCAGCTACGGCGTGCCCGTCGGCACGCACATCCAGCTGACCCTCCGCAACCCGGAGGACGGCACCGAACGAACCGTCGACCTGCTCGTCGGTGAAAAGGCTGAGGACTTCTAAACAGGCTCCAACGCGCGCCCTCGCGGCTGACGCGTGAGATGAAAACAGGGAATGACCATGAAAAAAATCGTACTGGCACTGGCCATCATCCTCGGGCTCGGCGTCGCCATCAACATGGCGCAGGACGCCAAGCCTGACAAGGAAACCAAAACCGTAAGCTACGTCGCCGCGCCCGGCATGACCGCCCACAAGGCGATCGAGAAGCACCGCATCGCGCTGGCGAAGTTCCTGTCGCAGTACACCGTCTCGGTCGAGATCGACTACGACCGCGAAGACGTCGGCGGCGGCACGCCCACCATCCCCGGCCTGAGCCAGGGACCGGACATGAGCGACCCGTTCTTCCGCTACGACATCGGCCCCTTCTCGGGCCTGGTCGTCGGGCCGAACCACATCGTGATCAGCGACCGCTGCCTCGGTGACTTCAGCGAAGACGGCCCCAGCGACGCCGTGCAGGCCATCACCGTCACGCTCCCGAACGGCGAGCGCTGGCCGGCCCGCGTGGTGGGTCGCCACCAGCAGATCGACCTGGCACTGCTCGAGCTCGACTGCGTGATCAACGAAACCTGCCCCGAGCTGAACGTACTCCAGTTCCCCGAGAAGCGCATCGAGCTGCAGCGCGGCGAGGGCGTACTGGTCGTCGGGCGCGGGCAGAACCCGCTCGGCACGCTGGTCAACGACGGCATCGTCAGCGCCCTTTCGCGCGAAAAGGACGTCGCCTTCCAGCTCGATGCCCGCATCGGCAACAGCACCCTGGGCGCGCCCGTGGTGAACATGGAAGGCCAATTGGTCGGCATGGTCACGCTTCACAACCACGCCACCTTCGGCCAGGCCAGCGGCGTCAGCTACGCCGCGTACATCGACGAAGTGCGCGACGCCTACGCCGCCATGAAGGAAGGCAAGTTCATCCCGCGTCCGCCCTCGCCGTTCATGGGCATCGGCGCCAACAAGAAGTGGCCTGACAAGCCGGGGCTCGAAATCGGCAACGTCGTCAACGGCAGCGGCGCCGAGAAGGCCGGCCTGCGCGTCAACGACATCATCCTGCAGGTTGAAGACAAGGACATGAACGAGCTCGAGGACCTGCTGGCTGTCATCGGCCAGCACAAGGTCGGCGACACCCTGGCGGTGAAAATCCTCCGGGGCGAAGAAGAGAAGACCGTGAAGGTCACACTTGGGCCCCGTCCGTAGGTCGGATACTGAAGAACATGAACCGGCCAACGGCCGAAGAGGAATGAAGATGAAAAAAGTACTCACAGCACTCGCGATCAGCCTGCTCATCGGCGGCGTCATGGTGAAGGCGGAAAACCCGCCCAAGCCGAACGCCACCGTGGTCAAGCGCGACGCGGAAGTCATCAAGCTCACCAGCGAACTGTACCCGGCCTTCGTGCTGATCGGCGGCGGCAGCGGCGTCTGCATCAGCGAGGACGGCTACTTCGTCACCAACCACCACGTCTGGAACCAGGCGGCCGCGCCGTCGAAGATGGTGGTAAAGATGGCGGGCAACAACCACCGCTTCACCGCGGACGCCGTCGGGGCCGACCCGCGCGGCGACATCGTGCTCGGCAAGCTGGAGCTGGACGAAGGGCAGAAGGTGCCGTTCGTGAAGCTCGGCGACAGCGACAAGGTGCAGATCGGCGACCTCTGCCTTTCGATCGGCAACCCGTTCCTGCTTTCGGGCCAGGGCGCCGAGCCGACGGTCACCTGGGGCACGGTCACCGCGAACCACCGCTTCCAGGGCGGCTACAACGACTGCATCGAGATCGACACCGCCATCAACCCCGGCAACTCCGGCGGCCCCAGCTTCAACATCAACGGTGAAATGATCGGCATCAACGGGCGCAACATCGCCAGCCACAACAAGCGCTACAACACCGGCGCCGGCTTCGCGATCCCCGTCAACCAGATCAAGAACTTCCTGGACACGCTGAAAGCCGAAGAAGGCGGCGCGATGGTCGTCCGCCACGGGCTGATCGGCGGGCTCAGCATCGACATGGGCAGCCAGAAGGGCGCCCCCGTGCAGTCCGTCGATGACGACAGCGACGCCGGCGACGCCGGCTTCAAGCCCGGCGACCTGATCACCGCCGTGGACGGCAAGGAAGTCTACAACGGCTACCGCTTCCTCGGCATCACGCAGACCAAGCCCCGCGGCAGCAGCTTCCAGGTCACGGTCCGCCGCGGCGACGACCTCGTGACGCTCAATGCCGTCAACAGCGTCCCCACCGAGTCAGGCCAGTTCGGCACCGTGCCCCGCCCCGATGACGAGGCGCGCGGCAGCGGCGGCGGCATGCAGGCCATGTTCGGCGACCCGTTCAAGCTGCCCCCGATGAAGAGCAGCCTCGGCTTCAAGGGCAAGTACAACCCGGACCGCAAGGTCGGCGGCTACATCCTCAGCAAGGTCAACAAGGGCGGCCCCCTCGCGGAAGCCGGCTTGCAGGCTGACGACATCCTGACCAAGGTCAACGGGCGCCGCATCATGTACTTCGCGGACCTGCACGACATCCTGATCGCCACCCCCGGCGGCACCGAGGTGACCATCACCTACGTCCGCGGCGGCGAGGAACTCGAGACCACGGCCGTCACCGAGAAGAAGTAGCCGGCGGCGAGTCCCGTAAACACGAAGGGCAGGCACACCAGTGCCTGCCCTTTTCGCGTCCTCTCAGTTTCGCTACCCCCATCCGCGCCCTGCCGGATGCGAGAGTGCGGCTGACCGGCAACGCTTATTCCTGTGCGTTCCGGGCGGTACACTTCAGGCGACAACCCTTCCCACCCCTCAGGGAGTACGCCATGATCACCGCCCGCCTCATCATCACTTTCAGTGTCATTGCCGCCCTCACCGTTGTCTGCCTGGCACAGGACGCCGGGCCGGAAGTCCCCGACGCCTCGGAGCGCCCCGTCTACCGCGTGATCCTGAAGTGCGACGCACAGAAGATCGACCGCGAAGCCGTAAAGACCGCCCTGCTGGGGCTCAAGCGCGTGGACGCCGTCGACATCTGCGACCACGACGACGGGCTGGAAGTCTGGCTGCCCCGCGATGACAAACACGAGCTGAAGCACCGCGTGGTCAAGAATGCGCTCAAGGGCTTCGACACGGAAGTCAGCGAACTGAACGAGCGCTGGGTCGACCCGGACAACCACCTGGTGCCCCTGCCGCTGACGCTGAAGGAACTCGAGGCTATCTCGCGCGAAGACTACTTCGTTGCCGGGCGCTCGGCGCTGTACCGCATCACCACTTCGCCGCCGGCCGGCAAGCCGGTCATCACCTATAAGCGTGTCGTGATCAGCGACGTCACCAGCAAGACCGAAACGAATCTCTCGTTCCACTCGCGCGAGTTCACCATGAATGCCGACCGAAAGGTGACGGGCTTCGACAAGCGCGGCAACGCGAGCTGGGGCGCGAGCGCGGGAACGAAGACTGAAACCATCGCGACCGAGCTGGGCAAGCTGCTGTGCAACGTAAGCACGGTTTCCCAGGTCGTCGACCGCGAAGACGGCAACGGCACCAAAACCAACCACGGCAAGACCTGGTCGATCGAGAGGTTGAACCTGACGGTCAAGTCGGAGATGGAAAAGCTCAGCGACGACGGCAAGAAAACCACGGTCGTCACCGAGCTGATCGAAGTCGGCTAACCCGAAATCAAAGCCCAGCCCGCCAGGGCTGGGGTCAACGAGGGGTGACAAACTAAGCCAGGAAATCCGTCGGCATCTGAATGCCCTTGCTCTCCAGCAACGCCTGCACCCTCCGCAGCACTTCCGGTGGGTGCAGTTGCATTTCAGGCCAGTCGCGCTGGAAGCCGTCGCGGGCGTCCTTCTTCGTGGCATCGACCGCAATGTGGCGCGGGTGGCGTTGCAGGCGCCAGCGCCCGTTTTCCTGCACCGGCTTCTCGTCAAAGATCAGGTCGCGCTCGGGGTCGATATTCGCGAGCGTCGCCCACGCCAGCATCGGCAAGTCACCCTGCTTCACGAGCCCGGCCGGCAGGAACACGACCAGCGGCAGCGCGCTGTCGCCGGCCTGCTCGAAGATCGCGTTGGCCAACTCGCGCGGCTGGTGTCCCTTTGTCTTCTCGATCTCGACGACGGTGACCAGCTCCCCCACCGGCCAACTGTTGCGAATGTCGGGCGATTCCGGCAGCGCAGGCTGCGAAGCGCGGACGGGAACGTCCGCACCACCATGCTGATCTGGACGAATGCCCAGCACGCCCGTGCCTTGCGTGTCCGTACCAACGTCGCCCGGCATCGGTCCTGTCGCGTCAATACACACCTTGCTGCCGAAGTGCAGCGCGCGCGTGGCATGGTCCAGCGTCTCGGTCGGGCCAAGGACGAACTCGAAGCTGTTCTCCGCGTGAAGCCCACCCAGCACGTGCTTCGCGACCGCGGCTTCGTCGTGCACGTCGGGGCCGTGCTGGTCGATCACCACGATCGTCTTCGTAAACATCGCCTGGCCGAGCCCCCAGATCGCGTGGGCGACCTTGCGCGCCTGCCCGGGGTACGACTTGTGAATCTTGACCAGCATCAGGTTGTGCGCGACGCCGCTGAACGGGAGGCGGTAATCGATCACTTCCGGGATGGTCTGCTGCATCAGCGGCAGGAACAGCCGCTCAATCGCCTGCGCCATCCAGGCGTCCTCCTGCGGCGGCGGACCGACCACCGTGGCGAAATAAGTCGGCTTGCGGCGGCACGTGATCGCGCTGACGTGGAACACCGGGTAGTCGTCGGCGAGACTGTAAAAACCGGTATGGTCGCCGAACGGGCCCTCACGCCGCAACTCGTCAATGTGGATCCAGCCCTCGATCACGTAGTCCGCGCTCGCGGGGACATGCAGCGGCACGGTCTTGCACGGAACCATCTTCACCGGCTTGCCCTGCAGGAAGCCGGCCAGGATCATCTCGTCCAGCCCCGGCGGCAGCGGCACCACGGCGCTGAAGGTGATCGCCGGCGCGCCGCCGATGGCGATGGCCGCGGGCAGTTTCTTCTCGCCTTTCGCGACCGCTTCGCGCATGTGCTCGGCGGCGGTGTGGTGTGTGTGCACGTGGAAGCCGGTGGTGCGCTTGTCGTACTGCTGGATGCGGTACATGCCGCAGTTGCGCTTGTCGTCTTTGGGCGACTCGGTGAACACCAGCGGGAAAGTCACGAAGCGCCCGCCGTCTTCCGGCCAGGTCTTCAGGATCGGGATTGCATCGAGGTCGATGGCGTCGCCGGTCTGCACGACTTCCTGGCACGGGGCTTTCTTCACGTACTTGGGAAAGAAGCCCGCCAGTTCCTTCAGCGTCGGCAGCACCTCGAACTTTTCGATGAGCGTCTTGCGGGGCGTCTGCAAGGTCTCAAGCAACCCGCCCAGCCGTTGCGTCAGCCCGTCGAAGTCGTTCACGCCGCAGACCATGCTGAGCCGCTTCACGCTGCCCAACGCGTTGATCAGCACGGGCGCGTTGTACTCGCGCCCGTCGGGTCCGACCGGGCGATGGAACAGCAGCGCCTTTCCCCCACCGGGCAGCTTGCTTACGCGGTCGGCGGCGCAGGCGATTTCCTGGTCGACGCTGACAGGCTCGCGGAATTCCAGCAGCTCGCCGGATTCGCGCAGGGCATCAATGAAACTGGAAAGGTCTTCAAACGGCATGGGCGGAATCTAGCCCGTGCCGCGGGCGACGCAAGCGTCGCCCCTACTTCGCGCTGAGCTTCACCTGCAGCCGGGAGTAGGCCACATCGTCCTTCTCGGGCGTGAGTTCCTTCTTGAGGATGCGGAACTCCACGTCGCGGATCGCGCGCTTGGTACCGCCGAGCGTGACGCTGGCCTCGAGCGCGCGGCTGAAGTTGTATTCGTCGCTGGTCACGCCAAGCTGCCGCCCCGCGATCCCGCGCCGCAGGATCACCAGGCTGTCGCCCAGCTTCTCGGCCAGGCAACTCGCCTCGACGCCGTCGCCGCCGAAGTGAGGCGGGCCCATCGTCAAGTCGTTCTTCCACACATACGGCGCGGAGACATACGCGTCGCCCAGCCCCGCCGTGAAGCCTTCCGTGATCGCCTGCAGGATCGGCCCGGCCACCTCGGTCATGCCGGCGAGGTTCGGCTCGGAAGTCAGCCCAAACCACGGGCTGATCTTGATTTCCGTGTCAATCTTCCCGAGCTCGGCAAACGCTTCCGGCACGTTCTCGAACGTCAGTTGCATCCGCCAGATGCCGGCCGTGATCGGCTTTTCGATCACCTTCAGACGCACGTCAAACTCCAGCGTGCGTTCCTCGCCGCTCTGGCCGGCGCCGTGCCCCTCGACCTCGAGGCGCGCGTGGAAGGTCAACACGTCGTCGGCGTCGTAGGCCGGGCCGAGCTTCATGGGCCCGGCCGAATCGACAGACGGCAAACCCAGCGTGCGCAACGTCGTCAAGGTCGGGCGCAGCAGCGAGGTCTTGGGGACCTCGTCAAACAGCTTGCGCATCGCGGCGGAGGCCTTGGCTTCCTCGGCGAGTTGGTGGTGCGTCAGCGCCTTCAGCAACAGGTCGGTGCCGTCGCCCTTGATCAGCGCGAAGGCCGCGCCGAACTCGCTGTTCGCCTGGTCCGGCTTCGCCTGGCTGAGGAACAGCCGTCCGCGTTCGCGGTGCGCCGCGGCGCGCGTGTCGTCGTCGCGTGCAACCTGCAATGCGTGGTTCAGGTAGGTCTCGGCGATGCGCGGGCGTTTCACGCGCTCGAGCGCCGCAAGCTCGACCATTGCCTCCGCGAAATCGGGCTCGAGCTGGACGGCCTGTTCCAGCAGGTTTTTCCGCGCGGTCGGGGTGGTTGAGTTGCTTTGGCTTTCGAGCCATTTCTCGAAGGCCTGCTTGCGGGATTCCCCGCCGGCGAGCACCCAGTCCATGATGCCGACCCAGCGCGCACAGCCCTGGTAGTCGGGCTCGAGTTCGTTCAGGTCGGTGTAAAGCTTGAGCGATTCCTTCAGGCGCGAGCTGCGCATGGCCGCGCGCGCGGCGCCGTCGAAGCATTCCAGGTTCTCGGGCTCCAGCGCGTGCCCCGCGGAATAGGCCCCCCAGGCGGTTTCCCAGTCGGCCAGCATGAACGCGACCTTGCCCAGCAGCAACTGCGCCGCGAAGAACTTCGGCGAGCGCGTCACCACCATGCGCAGGAACTTGCGCTTGTCGCGCAGGTCGCCGTACGAAAGCTGGCGGCGGTAGACCTCATAGTCGTCGGCGTTGTACAGCCCCTCGGCAATCTCGCGCGCGGCGGCCGCGTGCTTGGGCGCCTCGCCGTCCCTGGGGTCCATGTCGGCGACGATGTCGTACTGGTCCGCGGCTTCCTCGTATCGGCCGAGTTCCCACAGTGCGGCGCCGCGCAACCCGTGCCAGTCGGCGAAGTAGGCGCCCATGGCCTCGCACTTGTCGAGCGCCTTCACGACCACTTCGAACAGGTGGGTACGCTGCGTCGGGTCGTCGGTCGCCTGGGCCAGTTGCAGGGCGTTGCGGGCATCGAGGTAATACAGCTCGAGGAAGTCAGGGTATTGGTCGAGCATCGCGTGGATGGCGTCGCCGAGCGCATTGCCGCGATAGTCCTGCAGTTCGCGGTAGGCAAGCCAGACGCTGAACTCCCACTTTTTGTCCTGGATGCGCTTCGCGGCGGACAGGTCGAGGCGGCTGGTGATGTCGCCGTACAGCTCGTCGAGCTTTTTCAGCGCGTCGTTCAGCACCTCGAAATCCTGCTTTGCCTCCGCGATGTCGAGGCGCGTCTGCGCGATGTTCACGTTGCCCGGCTGCACCGTCTCGGCCGCCGACAGCGCGCGGTAAGCCTCGTTGTAAAGCTTCATGCGCAGCAGCAGGTTGGGGATGCGCGTGGTGGCGCCGACGTTGTAGGTGTCGGTTTTGGCGGCGGCCTCGTACAGCGGCAGCACCAGTTTGTAGAGGTCGAGCGCCGCCGTGCCGAATGGCGCCTCAATCGCCTTGCTGGTGCGCGACCAGCGGTCGAAGTCCTGCCCGCGCAAATCGAGGTCCTGGGCGGCCATGAACAGCACTTCGCCCTGCCCCGGCTTGGCCTTCGCGCAACGCGCAAGGTAGGCGAGTGACAGCCCCGGCTTGCCGTTGGCGCCTTTTGCCTCGGCGGGCAGGTCGCCTTCCGGTTTCAGGATGTACTTCGCGAGTTTCGTGAACACGGCCATCTCGGACGTAAGGCGCTCGACGGCGGAGTTGACGTCCTCCTTCGTCTTGAGGACCGGCGGCAGCGGCGGCGCTTCATTGAGAAACAGCCAGCGCGCAACCTCAAAGCAGGCGTCGAAATCGTCCGGGTACAGATCGCGCAGGCTGGCGACGTACGGGAACGAATCCTTGATGCCGGCCTCGCTTTGGGCAAACAGGCGCAGGTACTCGATCAGCAGCGGCTTCGAGGTCGGGTCGAGTTTCTTGCCTTCGTCGAGCTGCTTGCGGGCGAGCAGCGGGTAGCCGAAGTCACGCAGGCGCTCGGAGCGCGCGACGTAATCTTCGACCGTGAGTTTGGGTTTTTCGGGCTGATCGTCCTGTGCGGTAACGCGCGGCGTCACGGCCAGGCAACAAAACACCGCGGCGATGGCGATCAACGTCGGGAAATGCCTCAAATCAAAGCTCCGTGGCCCACTGATGGTGAATACGATCCGGCTGCCGGATTGCAGCGTACAATGTGCCAAAAGGGGGCAATTTCAAGCGCTAGTGCTTGAGTTCTTCACGCATGGTCGAGCCGACACGATCCGTGAACTGTCGGTAGCCGGAGGGCGCACCCAACCGCATGGCGCTGTCGAGCGAATCCTTCAGCTTGCCCTTGAAGTTCACGCCCGTATACGCGATGTACCACATGGCCGGGTTGGCGTAGATGCCGTAATTGCGTGTGTCGCCGCCGATCTCGCGGTCGATTTCGGCGCGGGCTTTCTCCACTTCCTCGGCCGTCTTGTAGTACAGCAGCATCACGAACCCGACGTGGGTGCGGTTGTTCTTTTCATCCAGCGCCTTCACCTGGAAGCCCTGCGTGCGGAACGGCGAGCCGGGGGCCGGCGCGTTGTTCCATGTCGGCGGGGTGCCGCCGCCCGCCTGGATCGCGCTCAGCGACTCGGCGAAGTTGCTGGTGCGCTGCACCTCGGCGTTCGGGACGCGCTTCAGCAGGTTCTCGACCTTCACGACGCTTTCGTCGACGGCCTTCTCGAATTCCTTGGGGTCGAGGACGACTTCCCGTTCCTGCTTGGCCTGCTGCTGGCGCGCGGTCGGGTCGCTCAGCACGTTGACGATAAAGGCCAGCGTGCCAACGATGCCCAGCCCGAGCACGACCAGGATGATTACCGTGGTCAGCGACTTCTTGTTGGTGCGCGCGCCGTAGGCCACGTCGGCCGCGACTTCAACCGCGCCATCGTCGTAGCCGCCGTAGTTGACCGGCCCGCCGTGCCCCGCGTACGGCGCGTTGCCGCCCGGACCCGGGTGCTGCGCGCGGACGACGTTCTGGCGCACGCCGACGGCGTTGCCGTTCATGTCGACGAGTTGGCCGAAGGTGCGGCAGCGGGGGCAGGTCGGCTGTTTTGAGACGATTTCCCACGATCCCGCGAAAGAATGTCCGCAGGCCTGGCAAGTAAACTGTGTGGTCTGTCCTGGTTGCATCGCTCGATTCCGGGCGCGGTTGCTTGTCAAGCAGGGGGCCTATTGTACGCTGAATCCAAGGAAGTGCGTAACCTTTTGAACACCGGCGCGTTAAATTGAATCTACGCCCGGAGATAAAACCATGGAACTAGCATTCATCAATCTCGGGACCTGGGAAATCGTCGGCATCGTTGCCGTCGGGATCCTGCTGTTCGGAAGCCGTCTGCCCAACATCGCCCGCAGCCTGGGCAAGAGCGTGACGGAGTTCAAGAAGGGTGTCAAAGACATCCAGGACGACATGAGCGGCCGGTCGGAACCGAAGAAGCTCGACGACAAGCGCGAAGTCGAGGCCGAGAAGGTCGAAAAGACCGAAAGCAAGGAAGCCGAGAAGGTCTCCAGCTAGGCCTTTCCAGCCCGCAACACAGACCCGCTGAGGTCTACGCGCATGAATGTGCCCATCGAAAAAGCAGCCCTTCTCAAACTAAGTGTCGAAGAGCGCTACCAGTTGATCCAGCTGATCCTGGAAACATTCAAAGAGCAGCAGGACGAGAATCCGCTGTCCGATGCAGATTACTCCGAACTCATGCGACGGCTGGACGACGCCCGGGCCAACCCGGATGACGGCATGAGCATCGACGAATTCGCCAACCTCGTGCGCAGCCGACGGGCATGACGCAGCGGCAAGTCAGCATTCGGCAGGCCTACTGGAGCGATCTGAAAGAGGCCGCCGACTGGTACGACGGACAAGAACCCGGAATCAGCCCCCTACTTGAGAAGAGGCCATTGCCGTGCTGCTCCGGATTGAGGAACGACCGGAGTCGTTTGCGCTGTGGCGTGGTCCTGTTCGGCGTGCGCTTCTGAAAAGATTTCCCTTCTCAGCCGCGTTTGTAGTCGATGAAAACCACATCTACGTGCTGGGTCTGGTGCACGGGAAGCGCAACCTGCCGAAGTGGATCGACAGGCGGCTTACCGACGAGCAGCCTCCCAGTTGATTTGGTCCCCGGATGGTGTATTTTCCCGCGCTGCCTGATTGAAACGGGCGTGCGTTAGACAACAGACATCTGCTTGGGTGGCGGAATTGGCAGACGCGCTGGCTTCAGGTGCCAGTGTCCGCAAGGACGTGGGGGTTCAAGTCCCCCCCCAAGCACCAACTTGAAACGCCTCGGCTGAAGCCGAGGCGTTTCAAGTTGCGCGCCGAAGCCTTGGCGAAGGCGGGCTCTCGCGCGATCACGCAGGGACACGCAGCAGCGTGTCCCTACACCTCCAATCCGTATCGCTCAATCTTGTTGTAAAGCGACTTGCGGGCGAGGCCTAACCGCTTGGCGGCCAGCGTCTTGTTGCCGGCGCAATCGTGCAGGACCATCTTGATTACCTCGGCCTCGATCTCGGCCATGGTCATGCTCAGCCAGCG
>JAGQRI010000066.1:0-5318 GCA_020425515.1 Planctomycetota bacterium
ACCTGGCGGTCGAGCAGCAGGCTGTCGAGGGTGTTGCCGAAGCCGCACACGCCCGTGCCCATCTCGGCGTTGTCGGAATCGCCCAGGCGAAGCGAGGGCAGGTTCGGGTGGCCAGCTTCCATCTTGACCAGCATCAGCAGGTTGCGCATGTCGCGCCCCACCACTTCGCCCTTGAACTCGGTGCCGTCGTGGGCCATCAGCCACACCTTGGCGCCCTTATCGAGGTAGAAGTCGTCGTCGCTTCGCTGGTTAGGGTTGCGCAGCGGGGCGGCCTCGAGGCACGTCACCACGTAGTCGCCGTCCACCACGAAGCCGGAAGTCGCCATCGTGCTCGCGCCGGCCATGCCGGTCTGCTGCGGGTTGCTGATATCCGGTTTGCTTGAGGCGATTGCCACCACGGCCGGCGAGATCGCCTTGGCGAACGCGCGACGTTCCGTCTGCAGGGCCTGCAATGTCTCGAATTTGTTCTCTGCGCCCACCTTGGGGGTCGCGGTTGCCGCAACCACGGCGATGCCCGTCAGGGCCGCCGCAAGCAGCATCCAGCGTGCGCGCAACATCAGAGTAGCCACACCCATCCGAAGTCCTTTCATTTCAAGGGTTGAGCAGTGAGCCGCAAACGGCCCGCCGCACCCGCTTTTACGGAGTAGACTTGGTCAACCACACGCCAAAATCCTCACGAATTAAAGCCATCTATCCGTTTGCGCGGGCAAAAAAGAAACGCCGCCGACAGAACCGGCGGCGTCTGGATGAATCGATTGGGTTACTGGGCCGTGGTTCGGGCCTCGCAGTAACGGCGGACGATCTGGTCCTGGAAAGTGCGCTCGACCTCGATGTTGCTGCCGCCCCCGCACAGCTTTTCAAGGTCGCTGCGCTTGAGGCTGAACTGGCGTTCCTTGCCTTCGCTGACGTCCTGGCCGAGCAGGATGTAGGCGCGGCTGATGTTCTCGCCGACGTCGAACACTACGAACTCGAGGCGCACGCCCGCGGTGTCGCCCTTGAGCGTGAACACGTCGCCGAGGTTGACGTTGTTGGCCGAGCCGACGTTCAGCACGGCGACGTCCATCTCGCCTTCGCTGGTGCGCCCGATGTAGTTCTGGCTTTCGAAACCGGTGATCTGGACCGTGCTGCCCAGCTTCTGCACCGACGCCGCGCCGCCGTCAAAGTCAGCGACGGACTTCTTGGGGAAGCCGAAGAAGCCGACGTCGAACTCGGAGTTGGTGTAGCCGATCGCGATCACCAGCGTGACGATCGCCAGGATGCCGCTCGGAATCGCCAGCGCGAAGGCCGCGAACTTGTCGAACTTGCCCACCGCCTCGGACTGGACCGCGGAAGGTGCGCCGCCCGGTGCGCCCGGGGGGCCGCCCATGGGGCGTTTCGGTGGAAGAGGCTTTTTCGCCATCGTGTTGTTTCCTCTATTACTTGCTGTCTTTGCCTGTCGTCCTGCTTAGCGCTTCAGTTGGGTCAGCGAGGGCTCGGCGGTCTTGACGTTGTCGCCGTTCAGCACCACGCGCCGCCCGCGGAATTCCTTCGCGAGCTGCCCGGTCGCCACGTTGGCCCGGACGTCCTGCACCACCATCCGCCCGACGAATGAGCCGTCACGGTAGATCGAGAAAGCCTGCCCCTCGAACACGCCCTCGTTGCTGCCAAGGCTGATGCTGACGACGCCCGTGCGCGGGTCGTCGCCGACGCCGACAACCTTGCCGCGCAGCCAGCCGCGACCGGTGGTGTCGGCAAGCAGGCGCAGGTTGGTGTCGCCGGTCTCGTACATGGCGAGGATCTTGATGACGTGCTCGTAGTCCTTGCTGGTTTCGTAGTAGCTGTCCTCGAGGGTCAGCTGCTGGCCGTCGATGCGGCGGATGTCGTTCTCGACCTGGGCCAGTTCCGCCTTCAGGGCGTCGCGCTCGATCATCGCGCGCTGGATTTCGTAGTCGAGGTTGAACACCTTCTGCTGGAAGCTGGCGATAATGTAGCGGTACGACTGCATTTCCGCGGCGAACAGGCGGGCGGCCTCGCGAACTTCGGTAAGGCGCGCGTCCTGGAAGCGGCGGTTGCGGTTGGCGGTGGCGATGTCTTCGCGCAGCTGGGTGATGCTTGCGATGGCGTCCTGCTTGGCGCCATCGAAGTTGGCCATCTGCTTCTTGCCCTTGCCGCGCTCGAGCGAAATCAGGCTCTGGGCCGGGCTCACCTTGGCGCCCGGCAAGGGCTCCGTGCCGCCCGGGGCGCTGCCGCCGTCGTCGGGCAGCCCGTAGGGCGCCGCGCCGAGGCTTTCCGGGGCGAGCGCTACGTTGTCGGATTCCGCCTTTTCATTGCCGCGCTCGGCCACGATGCCGCCCTTGATGTCGACGTATCGGTAGGCGATGGCACGGCGGATGTTGGCTTCGGCGATGAACTTCTCACGCCAGCTCGGCTCGCTGCTGCTGCTCATGTACACGAAGGTCACGAGCAACCCGACCAGCCAGGCCAGGGTGAGCATCAACATCGTTCTGGAGAAAACACCCATGTCTTATCCTCGCGTGATGGCGCCAAGCGCCCGCGTTGTTTCCTTGTTTACCTGCGCGAAGTGCGCGCCATGAACATCCGCGTGATGGACTGGTCGCCGGCCTTCGGTCCCGCGCCGGACTTGACCTGGTCCACGATCACGCATTCCGCGGTTTCATTCTGGACTTCCACGACGTCCACCACGGCAATGGTCGAGCCGTTGCGCATGATGGTGAACTTCTGGTGCAGCTCGACGCCGTCGCGCCGCCCCTTGTTGATCTGCAGGCTGTTGCCGGTCACCCACTGCACCTGGCCGAAGATCACCGGGCCGTTGTCGCCCAGTTCGCGCTGCAGGTCCGGGCGCAGCCAGCGGTAGCGGGACAGCCGGTCGTAGCGGTCCTCGAGTTCCTCGCTCAGCAGGAAGTGGTATTCCTCGATGCGGCGGTATTCCTCATGGCGCTGGGCGTAGTCGTTGTGGCGCTGGGCCACCTGCAGCAGCTTGTCGCCGCGGTCCTGGAAGACCTGCGACTTGCGGTCGGTCAATTCACCGACGGTCGTCTGCAGCTTTTCAATGACCTGGCTGTCGTAGTCCTTCGAGATCTGGTCGAAGGGCTCGACCGCGACCTTGAGGTTGTCCGCCGCCACCTTCGCGTCAGCGGCCGACTTCTCGGCTTCGAGTTTCCAGGTTTCCAGTGTCTGCTTTGTCGCGTTCAGAGCGGCGATCTCGGCCGAGGCCTGCGACGCCGAGTGCTCGTTCGAAGCGCGCGTCGCCAGCAGGTCGTTGTACGCGCCTTCCAGCGCGTTCTTGTCCCGCTGCCGTGCGTCGCGTTCGTTCTCGTACTTCTCGCGCCACTGGACGTTGCCGGCCAGGCTGACCCAGACGTATTGGCTGAGGATCAGGCAGACCACCAGATTCAGAATGACAAAGACCTTCGTAACGGTGTGCACGTGCTACTCCCACCCGTTGATTCGAGTGAAAACGGCCTTCTCCGAGGAAAAGTCAGTTACGATTAGGGGGGTGTTCAGACCATTGACGATAATGCGCTCAAGGGGCAGGTCAAGAGGATAAATCGCCTCGCAAGCCCGTTCTAATCCGGCGGATACGTACGGGTCACGTCATCGTCACCGGGTGACGCAATTCCGGATTTTGGATTTTAGATTTTGGACTGTTTTGGGCCCCTGGCCGCTTCAGGCACTCCAAAATCAAAGATCCAAAATCGAAAATCCCCGGCCTCGCCCCTCGTTGACAGCCCCTATCCCTAACCCTACACTTCCCGCCCCAAAACGCGGCTTGAGTCCTTCCATAGTGGAAGGGGCCGTGCGGACAGCGAAAAGTGTTATCCCGGACGGGGTTGTGCCGCCAGGCGGTCATACAACGATCCCACCATGCCGCGGTAATACGGAAGAAGACATGAGCGACGAATCGATTTCCGCCATTCTCGATGAGAAGGCCCCGGCAACATGGTCGGACAACGTCCCGGCCGTCAGCCCGGAATCCCTGATTGACGCCGGTTTCCACTTCGGCCACCGCGCCAGCAAGTGGAACCCCAAGATGAAGCCGTTCATCCGCGACAAGCGGAACGGCATCCACATCCTCGACCTCAAGGAAAGCCTGCGCGGCGTGATCACCGCGCGCCACTTCCTGCGCAACCTTACCAGCACGGGCGCCAAGGTCCTGTTCGTCGGCACCAAGCGCCAGGCGAAGGACATCGTGCGCGAGCAGGCCAACCGCAGCGGCCAGGCCTTCATGTGCGAGCGCTGGCTGGGCGGCACGCTCACCAACTTCTCGACCATCCGCCGCCGCCTGTCGCGCCTCGACGTGCTCGACAAGCTCGAAAGCAGCGGCAAGCTTGCGGCCATGCCGAAGAAGATGCAGTCGGTGCTGAACCGCGAGAAAAGCAAGATCGCCAACAACCTCGAGGGGCTGCGCGCCCTGGACCGTCTGCCCGCGGCGCTGGTCGTGGTGGACGCCAGCCAGGAAGAAATCGCGATCCTCGAGGCCAACAAGCTCGAGATTCCCATCGTCGCCATCGTCGATACCAACAGCAGCCCGGACCAGATCGACGTCGTGATCCCGGGTAACGACGACAGTGTGCGCGGCTTGCAGATCGTGCTGAAGTCGCTCGCCGACGCCTGCATCGAGGGGCGCAAGCTTCACGAAAGCGGCCAGGGCATGCAGAGCAAGCTCGACATCCGCGCTTTCGACGAGGCCCCGGCCCCGCGCAAGCCGGAACGCGGCGGACGCCGCCCGCAGCGCGACCGCGGCGGACGCACCCGCCACGCCCGCACCGCCGAGCAGAAGGCCGCGGTGCAGCAGAGCGCCGAGGAAGCGGCCAAGCAGGCCGAGGACCAGAAGAAGGAAGCCCCGCCGCCGACGGTGCGCCGCAAGCCGCCCGCCAAGAAGCCCGAGGGCGAAGCCCCCAAGGCCGAGGCAGCGCCCGCGGAAGCCCCGAAGGCGGATGCGCCCAAGACCGAGGGCTAGCAGGGAAACATCCGAGCGTTAAACAAACGGGGCGCTCATTTCGGGCGCCCCGACAGTTACCGAGACATGAGGACTGACCGATGGCAGAGATTACCGTTGCCCTGATCAAGGAACTCCGCGAGCGAACCGGCTGCGGCATGATGGACGCGAAACGCGCACTGCAGGAAAACGACGGCGACGTCGACAAGGCCATCGACGAGCTGCGCAAGAAGGGCGAAGTCAAGGCCGCCAAGCGCGCCGGTCGCGAGACCGCCGAGGGCAAGGTCGGCATCGAGATCGAGGGCAACGTCGCGGCGATCGTCGCGGTCAAGACCGAAACCGACTTCACGGCCGGCAACGATGAGTTCAAGGCGCTGGT
>JAGQRI010000066.1:5416-41281 GCA_020425515.1 Planctomycetota bacterium
AACATGCAGATCGGCCAGCACGCGCGCCTGAGCGTCGAGAACGGCTACTTCGGCAGCTACCTGCACAGCGACGGCAAGCTGGGCGTGGTGGTGAAGATCGAAGGCAGCGACGGCGGCAGCGATGCCGAGAAGACGCTCGCCAAGGACATCGCCATGCACGTGGCCGCCACCAACCCGCTCGGGCTGGTGAAAGAAGACGTCCCGGCCGACGTGATCGCGAAGGAGAAGGAAATCGCGCTCGAGCAGGCCAAGCAGAGCGGCAAGCCCGAGAACATCCAGGAGAAGATCGCCGAGGGCAAGGTGAACGCGTTCTTCAAGGAGCACACTCTGCTCGCCCAGCCGTTCGTCAAGGACAGCGCGGTGAACGTCGAGCAGCACGTGGCCAATGTAGGCAAGGAAGCCGGCAAGACCCTCAAGCTGACCCAGTACGCCCGCATCAAGGTCGGCGAGTAAGACGGACTGAACTTGACGAGCCCCGCCAGGTGCGGGGCTCGTTTCGTTTAAGCGGGGCAAGAGGGGAGGCGAAAAAGGGTCAGGCTCCCGAAGGGTGCCTGACCCTTTTTCGCCGTTAAACCGCCAGAAATGGGGCCTTAAAAAGTAGCCTGACCCCTTTATTGCCCTGCCTGGGACTTTGCGAGTCTGGAACTCAGGTAGGCCATCCCAAACAGACTCAGCCCGGAGATGATGCCGCCGAATGCCGCGCCGAAACACTGCATACCGACGCGGTTCAGGTTGTACTCGTGCTCGTCAATCTCTTCGACGATGGTCCCGTGGTTGTGTGTGTAGTAACGGCCGTCCTTCTTCATGACCGAGCTCAGGTGCCCCTGGGTGGTCAGCACGATTACGAGCAACACGCCGAACGCAACCGACGTGGCTATCGCGCTGACCTGCGCAAGCTCAAAGTTCGAGCGCTTCCTGAATGTGACCGCCACTACTCCGCCACTAAGCAGGCCTACCAGCGGCGGCAGAATCGCAACGGGAATGCTGGTGAACATTGCGGCGTGCAGGTTGGCCGCCGGGTCTTCCGTGTATATCCACAACCCGCTGATGCAGACGTGCCCGCAGAATACGACCAGGCCGACAAATACCCAGACCCACGGATACATACGGATCGTGGCAGGCTCATGTTTTGCCGGCTTCGGCTCGTCCATGCTGACCGTCCTGCTATCCGTTTTCGAGCACGTCGGCGATCTGGCGGGCGAGGTTGAGTATCGCGAACTTCAACCGCCCCTCGGCGACCGCGCTCTCGAACCCGCTGTTGGCGCCGGTGCCCTCGAGCTTGGCGTCATACAGCAGCTTGCCGTCCTGGTCCGTCACGGTGATGTGCGCGCGGGCGAAGCCGTTGCCGCCGAAGCCGGAAAAGCCGCCCTTGTCCATCTCATACACCGTGCACTCGACTACCGCGCCGTCCGCTTCTTCCTTGCTGTCGACGAACTCGAGCGTCTTGTAGCACTCGGTGCGCAGCTCTTCGCGGAAGTCCACTTTCCAGAGGTCCACCCAGGCCTTCCATTCGTCGGGGTCGATTTCCCACGCGACGGGCGGCTTGAAGTCCACCTTGAGCGGTACCACGGTGTAGGCGCCGGTGTTCTGCAGGGCCGTGGTGTTCTGCTCTTTCATCTCGATGATGTTCTGCGACGAGCAGCCGCTGAAAGCGAACAGCGCCAGAAGGCACAGCGTGCAGGCAAGCCGGGTGCGCATGGGTTTCTCCTGTTGATGTGCATCGATACTAGCAGGCGGCGACCCTCGCTTGAACCCGTGCCGAGCGGCGTTATGTTTCGGCGGGGCACGGAAGGGTGAACGTGAAAAAGCAGCGTATCGGCGTGGTGTCTTACCTCAATGCAGTGCCGCTCTGGTACAGCCTCCAGAACCAGACCGACATCGAAGTCGTGCCCGACGCACCGGCCCATCTGTGCAGGATGATGGATGCGGGCAGGCTCGACGTCGGGCTGCTGCCGGTGGTGGAAACACTGCGCCACGAAAGCTGGACGTTCTTCCGCGACCTCGGTGTCGCCGCCGACGGCATCGTCGACAGCGTCGGGCTGTTCACGCGCGTTGAGCTGCCCCAGGTGAAGACGGTCGCTCTGACCAGCGCCAGCCGCACCAGCGTGGCGCTGACGAAGATCCTGTTGAAAGAGGCCGGGGCGACGCCGAAGTACGTTGACGCCGACCTGACCGCCGACGACCTGCACGACCGCAGCGAAGACGCCGTGCTGCTGATCGGCGACCAGTGCCTGCGCGCGCGCAACCTCGACACGGATCGTGTTTTCGTGGACCTCGCGGCCGAGTGGAAAATCCTGACCGGGCTGCCGTTCATCTTCGCCGTCTGGACAGGCCCTAGGTCGCAACTGACCGAGAGCCTGCACAAGCGCCTGCAGGAGGCCTATCGCGAAAGCCGCGCACTGAGTTTCGACCTGGTGCGGTACGCCGGCATGGACACCGGCTGGAGCGAGGCCGACCTGAGCCGCTACCTCGAAGAAGTCATCATCCACGAACCAAACGAAGAGTGTTTCAAAGGGCTGCTCGAATTCGCCCGCCGTGCCGCGGAACTGGACCTGGTGCCCAAACACGCCGTAGACAAGGTGCTGGACGTGCTGGGGAAGAGGTAGCGATGCCGCTTACTGTTGTCTCGACCGTGTGCTGCGAGAACGTCACAGGCAGTTGGCCTTGCACGCTGGAGCGAGTCCGCTTTCGCTGGCCGAGCCCACCGGAAGAGTTCTGCGTATGGGTGCTGGTGCAGAACTTGTCGGGGAAACCGTTTTCCACGCGATTTGAAATGACCCGCGTATCCGATCTGGCGTACAGCAGCGAAGACGAGTTGATCCTCAAAGGCAATACGCGGGTGGAGCGCTTTGCTCGGTTCAAAGGTACGGACCTGGAGCCGAAGACGTATCGCGTCAGTATCGTGCTCAATGATGTTGTGGCAGGCAATTTTGTGGTAGACTTAGGTTCAAAGGAGTTGCCATGACTGAAAACTCCAGTGACACCAAGACGCCGAAGATCGTGCGCGTGACCGTTGGCGGTGTGAACTTCAAGTCGGACGGTTCCGTTGAGATCGTCGAAGAGCACGACGTGAAGGTGAACACACGCCCCGCCGGCAACGAAGATGAATAGGACAGTCGAACTGACCAGCGCCCGTCGCTTTTCGCGGCGGGCTTTGTTTTTATAGTCCCGGCATGATTGCGAAGGCTACGCCATCTGAATTCGAGCGCATTGCGGACAAGGTCCTCAAGGGCGAGCGCGTCACGTTCGACGAGGGCGTGTGGCTGATCAAGCATGCCCCGGTGCATGAACTGGCCGTGCTGGCCCACGCCGTGCGCAACCGCAAGATGGAAGCCGCCGGGCGCGCCGAGCTGGTCACCTATGTGATCAGCCGCAACATCAACTACACCAACGTCTGCATCACCGACTGCGATTTCTGCAGCTTCTACCGCCATCCGCTTGAGGACGGCGCGTATTCGTTGAACCTCGATGAACTGCGCGAGAAGGCCCAGGAAACGCTCGATCTTGGCGGCACGGAAATCCTGTTGCAGGGCGGGCACAACCCGAAGCTGCCTTTAAAATACTACCAGGACATGCTCGGGCAATTCGAGAGCATGGGCCTGCACAACCACGCTTTCAGCCCCAGCGAAATCCAGCACTTCGCCAGGTTCTGGAAGATGTCGCTGCCGGACGTTCTGGTTGAACTGAAGCATGCCGGGCTGAAATCGATCCCCGGCGGCGGCGCGGAAATCCTGGTCGACCGTGTCCGCGAAATCATCTGCCCGAAAAAGGGCGGCGCCGACGACTGGCTCGAGCCGATGCGCGAGGCGCACAAACTCGGCATTCGCAGCAGCGCCACCATGATGTTCGGCCACGTCGAGACGCTCAGCGAACGCATCGAACACCTTGAGCGCCTGCGCACCTTGCAGGACGAGACCGGCGGTTTCACGGCGTTCATCTGCTGGACGTTCCAGAACGCCGACAACGACATGAGCCACATCGAGATGGCCGGCGCGCACGACTATTTAAGAACCCAGGCCGTCGCGCGCATTTACCTCGACAACTTCGAAAACTGCCAGGCCAGTTGGGTCACACAGGGCGGGCAGGTAGGCCAGGTCAGCCTGCGCTACGGCTGCAACGACATGGGCAGCCTGATGATCGAAGAGAACGTCGTGCGTTTGGCAGGCGCCGCATTCCGCATGAACGAGTACGAGATCCGAAGGCTGATCCGCGACGCCGGCTACAAACCGGCCCGCCGCAACTTCTACTACGACGTGCTGCAAGAACCCGCCGACCTCGACGCCCAGCTCACCGAGGCTGTCAACACTCACGACCACGGGCGCGTAGCCATCGAAGGCTAAAACTGCGGGGTCGCGCGGAGGGCGGTTCTTCCCTCAGGGAAAACGCTGTTGCAGTTCTTCGCGGGCTTCGACAACCTTCGCTTCTTCGCGTGGAAGTAGTTTGAGGAGCAACCATGTCTGACAAGCTGGAACAGTCGAAGAAGGACGGGCCGCACGCGCTGCTGGCTTCGATGGTGGGGGATTGGGAAGGCGTCGCCAAAACCTGGTTCGAGCCGGGCAAGATCGGCGACGAATCGCCGGTCAAGGGCACGACGCGTCTGGTCGCGCAGGGCAACTTCCTGCTGCACGAGTACGGGGGCACGCTGATGGGCGGGGCCATGCAAGGCTGCGCGATCATCGGCCACTATCTCGGGGGCAAGCGCTGGCAGGTGGCGTGGGTGAACAACTTCCACAACGGTACGCGCATCATGGTGTCGGAGGGGAAGGAGGGCGAATCGCCGGACAAGCCGAACGTGCTGGGCAGCTACCCCGCGCCGGAAGGCCCCGACTGGGGCTGGCGCACGACGCTCGAGATGCGCGGCAAGGACAACCTGGTCGTCACGCACTACAACATCACGCCCGACGGCGATGAGAGCCCCGCCGTCGAGTTCGACTACAAGCGGAAGTAGGGGCGACGCTTGCGTCGCCCGCGAGTCACAACAGAACACTGAAGCGCTGAATCTGGGAGTTTCTATCGGCGGGGCGCGATCCGGATGCCGCCGTTTTCGTAGGTGACTTCCACTTCGTCGCCCACTTTCAAACCCAAACGGGCGAGTACTTCTGCGTTCAGCTCGATGAGGCCGTCATTTCCGTCCTGTTCAATCGGGACGATCCACTGATCCGCCATGGTTAGCTTTCGCGCGTACGCAGGATGAGGCTGGTGTCGCTGACGACGATTTCGACTTCGTCGCTGGCGCGGGCGAGAATGAGATCCAGCAACGCGTCGTCGATCGGCAGGAAATATTCGTCGCCGACCCGCGTGATTTTTGCTGATGCCATGGCTTCCATGTCGTCCTCAACCATGAAACGCCGAACCCCCTTCAAAGGTTTCCATCAATCCTGCTCTGTTGAGTAGTACCACTCGGCGCCAAATCCTTTCACGGGGCCTTTTGGGCGTTCTGTCACTGCTGTGCGCTTGCCGTGGGATTGCGCGACCGGTTACTCTTTACCCATGCGCATCGGAATCGACTGGGGCGGGACTTCAATCAAAGCGGCCATCGTGGACGGCGCGAACCTGCGCGGCTTCACTCGCGTCAACACGCGCATCGACGCCGGCCCCGAAGTTGTGCTGGATGACATCGCCCGCCTGGTGAAAGTGCTGGGCGCGAAACCGGCGGGCGTCGGGCTGGCCATCCCCGGCGAAGTGCGCGACGACGGGCGCTGCTGGCGCCTTCCCAACGTGCCCGGCTTCGAAGACGTCAACATCGCCGCCGAGTTGCATGAACGCATCGGCTGCCCCGTCGGCGTCGAAAACGACGCCATCGCCGCCGCACTGGCCGAGCGGCTGTACGGCTGGGGCAACACCTACCGCAGCTTCCTTTTAGTCACGCTTGGCACCGGCATCGGCGGCGGGCTGGTGCTGGACGGCGAAGTCCGCCGCGGGCGTGCCGGCTTCAGCGGCGAGATCGGCCACGTCATGATCGACAGCAGCGAAGACGCCTGGCCCTGCGGCTGCGGCCGAACAGGCTGCATGGAGGCGTACGCGGGCACGGCCGGCCTGCTGCGCCGCTACGCGATCAAGGGCGGGCGCGCGGGCAGCATCAAGCAGATCGCCGACGCCGACGACGAAGGCAGCGAGGAAGTCTGGAAGCAGTTGGGCAACGCGCTCGGTACAGGGCTGGCGTGCATCAACAACGTGCTGGACCTCGACGCGGTGATCTTCACCGGCGGTGTCGCCAACAGTTTCGCGCGCGTCGAACCGCACCTGCGCGAAGCCCTGAAGGCCCGCGCGTTCGCACCACCGCTTGCGGAAATCCCGTTCGAGATCAGCAAGCTCGGCGAGCATGCCGGCGTCATCGGCGCCGCGCATTTACCGACCGAACGCGCCCCCAGCGACTCAGGCCGCCTGTTCCCCGCGCCGCCGTTGCCGCGCTAGATTTCGGAAATTGCAAGCCGTCAGACCCGCGGTATGGCAGCATTGTGTCAGCGATCCCCGCCAACGGCCCCTGAGATCAACCATGTCGAAACCGCGCTGGATCGCGTGCGCGCTGGTGCTTCTGCTGGCGGCGTGCGCCACCGTGCCGAATGAGGGCTCGCCGGTAGGCGCGAGCCTGTGGGACTATTCGTGCCGCATTACGCTGATCGATGACGTCGGGCTGCCAGATCACCGGATAAGCGAGCTCGAACTCAACATCATGGACGGCGGCAGGAAGACACTGCACGCGGCGTGGCGCTCCAACACGAACGTCGTGGAGGGCAAGCTCCGCCGCCCCGCGACGGCGGACGACCTGCACGGCGAGCTGTTCGTGTACGTCGACGTGCCGGGCGGGCAGATCGTGCTGCAGCGGCTGATCGATTTCGGCACGCCCGAAGTCTCCGCCGACGGCGTACTGCAACTCAAGGCCGAGATTCACGCCTCCGACATCAGCCCGCGGGCCCAGCTCGTGCGCGGGCGAGTGCTTGCCGCGGGCGAGCCCCTGGGGAATGCATCGGTCCTGCTTGACCCGCCGCGCCCGGGCGGCAACACGAAAAAAGTGTACGCCCGCACGGACGGCGAAGGCCTGTTCATCGCGATGTTCGAGAAGGGCGCTTCCGTGGAGTTCTATGGCGTACGAAGTCCGTACAACGAGTTCGCCGTGATACCTCGGCGACCCTGGCGAATTGCCGTCGGCGCGGATGGCGGCGAATGCGAGTTCGATTGGTTCGAGACCTCGGCAAAACCGGAAGGTGAACACTTCAGCCTCGGCGACTGCACCTGCCCCGGCGGACTGCTGACCGTGGCCGGCACAGCGCGCGACTGCATCGTCACCGTCCAGTCGGGCACAATCCAGCGCGAGGCGTTCCACTTGCCGGCGACGTTTCTCGTGCCGCCGGGGCGTTACAGCGTGGCGGTTGAATCCGGGGGCGACTACCCGGGCGAGCCCTACGTGTACCGGCACTGCATCCAGGACGTGCGCGGCGGCGAAGCCGTGACCGCGCAGCCCGCGCAGGTCGATACGGGCGAGTTGCGTGTCCGCCTGCAGACACCGGACGGCGAACCCCCGCGCGGCGTGATGTTGCAGGGCCGCTTGCCGGTGGAATCCGGAGTTGCCTCGCTGCCGATGCACCCGGAGGGGCTGTGGCTGACGGCGACGGGCGACGGGTACGAATCGGCGGAGATGTTCGTACCGCCGGTGCTGGATGAAGTGCTGCTGACCCTCGAGCCCAAACGCATCCCGGCGGCGGTCGTGAAACCGATCGTCAAAAAAGACGGGCGCTTCCAACTCACGGGCTGGGACATCCTCGCCGTACATGAAAGCGGCGATTACGTCTGGTACTCGTCCCAATCGCGCTCGTTGCTTGAGCTGCAAGCCGCGGGCAAGTGGAAGCTGTACCTGCTCGGCGGCGAGAGTTTTGGGTATCCCGGCGGGTTGATGGCCGAGCCCGCGGTGGTGGACACAGCGGACCCGGAAACCTTGCAGCCGAAATTTCACCTCAAGCCGGCGCCAACGGATGCCGCGTCGTGGTGGAATACGACGGGATTCCGTTGCGCGGGCGCGGACGTCGGGTTGGACGGCGTCAGGACCCGCACCGCGATCGACTCCCCGGTCAACTGGCGCCCGGGCGAAATCAGCCAGCCATTCCCCACAGCGCTGATTGACGGCGACCACGACATCCCGCTTGAGTTCACCGACGACTACTACCAGCCCTGGCAGGCCGAGCTGCCCCCGCGCGTTCACCTCAAGCTGACAGGCTTCGTGCCGGATTACCTGAACGTGTTCGTGTACCTGCGCTCGCTTGAGCCCGGCTCGCAGGGGCGGTGCAGCTCGCGTATTCGCGGCGGCGAAGCAAACCTGTGGCTGCCGCCGGGGCCGGCCGAGCTGACCGTCGAGGGCGGCGGGACGTTTTTCCGGCAGCGGGTTGAAATCAGCACGGATGCGGTCCTGCAGGTCGAACACGAGATGCACTGGGCGACCGTTGAATTCGACGTCGGCTGGGACGAAAGCGTCCCGGACGAACTGCGCATCGAGCACACCGATTGGAGCATCGAATCCGTCGATGACGAAAACGTTCGCCTGGAAATATTTCCCGACGCGGACTGGGGCCACGGCAAGTACCTGCTGCCACTCGGGCGCTACCGGGCACGCTGCCTCAGCGCGCGTTTCGCCGGGGAACGCGAGTTCGAGCTGGGGGAGGGCGAGGGCACGCGCATCCGCCTGGGCGACGTCACCCTGCGCCGGCGTGCCGACGTGACGCTGGCGATGCCGGCCGCGATCGGGCTCGGCGCACATCACGGCTGCTTTACTATCGACGGCGTCGACTTCGCCTGGTGCTTCACGGACAAGGGATTGCAGTTGAAGGACGTGCCGGTTGATTCAGTCGGGCGTCTCAGCGGCTGGTTCCAGACGGGCGGGCGGTCGTGGTGGCTGGAGCCGCTGGCGGTGTCGGGCGAATCGTCGGACGTCCTGCCCGCCGACTGGCGCCCGGGCTGCTGGGGCAACCCGCGCTGGAGCGACATCCGGGGCGACCCGCGCATCCGCCTGCATGAGGGCATGGCGTGGCTGCGGCCGAACACGCGCGCACTGCCGACCGGCGACTTCGAGGCCGGTTTCCGCGTGCTCGACCATGACGACGTCGTGTCGCTGCATATCGCGGACGACGCGGTGCTGGCGCCGATCCCCGATGAGCTGCTGAAGGAACTGCAACGCCGCCGCCTGCTGCGCAACAGGTGACGCCCCGTTGCGCGGATTCGGTTTGCGGCGACACTGTCCGCATGCGCTGGATCGGGCTGCTTATTCTGTTGTTGACGGGTCAAGTGCTGTGCGCCGGTGCGTTGGATGATCGGCTGACGCTTGAGGTCCGGGCCGACTACGCCCTGCACTTCGAGGGCTTCACGAAAGTGCGCGAGCACGACCAGCCCGGCGAGCACCTGGACCTCGGCAACGACCTCGGCGTGCGGCGCTGGTTCAGTTTCGGCTTCGAGTCGAGCTGGCGCTTCGACGGCCATAACGCGATCCGCAGCGCCTTCACTTGGAACCAGTTCCGCGGCGGCAAGACTTTCGACCACGACGTCTGGCACGACGGCGCGCTGTTCGCGGCCGGCACGCGCATCGACTTCGCGCCCACGCGCTGGTGGCGGGCCGAGTTGTACTACGAGTTCACCCCCTGGCGTTCCGACTGGGGCGGACTGGCGTTGCTGGCGGGCGTCAGCATTGACGACTTGAACGTGTTCCTGAAACCGAACAAGCTGCGCCTGAGCACCAAGCAGGAATATCACGAGGACTTCGGCGCCCAGCGCACGCCTCTGCCGGCCTTCGGCGCAAGGCTGACACTGACCCCGGCCGACGGGCTGCGTGTAGAGTTCGAAGCACGCGGTACGTACATGCGCAACCTGGCCACGTGGTACTTCGAGGGCGGGCGAATCTATCACTCGCAGACGAACCTGGATGCAGGCATCGCGATCAGCTACCGCGTAAGGGAAGTCAGCTTCGGCGCGGCGCTGAAGTACCGTGTCTTCCGCATCGAGGACACCAGTCGCGAAGACGGCAACGAATTCGCCATCCACGGCACCCAGGCTGAGCTGTTCATCCGCGTAACGCTGTAGAATCCTGTGACTGGCCGGGTGTTTGCGATAGAATTACGGTCCCGAACTACCCCGTCGGCAGACCCATGCGCCGCGTCGCTGCCCCAGTTTTGTTGCTGCTCGTTGCCGCAGTCGCCGCGGTTGTCTGGTTCGCCTTATCGCCGTCCCACGTGTTCGCACCACCTGTCACGCCGACCGACGATGGTTCGGCGGCCAACGGCAGTCTGCCGGCACCCCGCAACACTTCACGCAAGCCGGGAGATTCTGCGGATGAGGCCCCAGACGAATCCGGACCGCCTTCTGAAGGCGCTAAGGTAGATACGCCGGTCGAGTGGCGCATTCACTTGAAGGTCGAGCTCGAAAACTCGCTCAGTTTGCCGGGACTGCGCTGTACGCAATCCAGATTCAGCCTGTGCTATGGAGATGACGTCACCGCTGCGTTCGATAGTGATGTCGGTGCGCTCGAACCGACGGACGGATGGAAGTGGGAAGACGACGCCCCTCCGGACGACGACTACCTGGCGCACGCGTGGAATATAAACCTGCACCTGACGCTGGCGTGGGCCGGGGGCGACGCGCACCTTAACCGCCAGTATGACGGCTTGGTTTCCGAGCCGGGCCCGGCTCACACGCTCACCTTCCGTCTCAAAGTCACCACGACCGAACTGGCCGACGACTACCTGGTGATTCGCGGGCGGCTCGTGCATTCGTCAGGGCGGGAGCTGGATAGGGCGTCGATCAATTTCATTCCGCCCATGCAGTGGATCGAAGACAAGTCCGGTGTGACGGGCGACAACGGTGAATTCGCCTTTCGCCTGAGGGCTGGGCACTTTGGTGTAACGATCTGGTCCGACGAGGCAGACAGGCGTCCCGTTTTCGACCCGCACGACGAAGCAGACTATGAACTTCTCGCTGCGTTGACCTGGGCGCTGAGTGTTTACGACGAGAGCCCTGACCCCGACTGCATCAAGGGATTGAAGGCGAAGCGCGAAGGGAAGGTGTTCGATTTCGGCGACATCGAAATCGGCGGCGCCATTCTGTTCGTGGACTACGACCAGCCGAAGCAAGGTGACTCCGTCGCATTCCACGTCGACAGCGGAGACTTCAGCGAATCTGCGCATGGTGAGGTGAAAAGCCTGCCCTTCCGTCTCCTGATGCCTGCCGGCGTCTACGCGTGGAAAGCCGAGGCGGAGTGGTGGGTGGTTGAAGATCAGTCGCCGGTCGCCCGCGGTACCTTTGACGCAGACGAAGGCGGTGTGGTCCGGTTGAAGCTGAAACGTCCTGAAATTCGCTTCGTCGAGTTGCTGATCGAGGATGCAAACGGCCCGGTGGACGGTGCCACGCTGGATATGAACGGGCTGAGGACGAGATTCGGCGAGGGGCGGTCTAGTGGCGTACACGTAATTGGTACGCCATACCGCCTGCTGCGCAATTGGCTGGGGGAACCGACGTTCAGGTTCTCGTCCCTGCAAGACCTTGGCCCCGCGGACGTGCAGATCCGGGAGGATGTGGACACCCTGACCATTAAGCTGGATGGCGGGACAAAGGGGCTTCTGGGCTTTGTTCCGCGCATCGATCGTTCCGGCATCCGTGACCTCTCGCCGAAACTCACGCCTGCGTATTTTTGCCGCCACGAGGACGGGCATGCCGGCTGGTTCAACTCCGGGCGGGACAGCGGCTACATAGGTCGAATCGGCGCCGCGATTCTGCTGGATGCTCCCGGCCGCTGGGAGGTCAGCGTCTACGGCGGCCTGAAGTGGGGCTATCCGGGAGGGCTGATCAGCGGCCCGGTCAGCGTGGTGGTCAGGGACCGCGAATTCGTGGACCTGGACTTTCCCAAGCCCGTGCCGCCGCCATGGAAGCAAGCGCGGGCCGTGAGGATCACGATTACCTGCGGCGGAGAGCCCTTCGACGGATTCATGCCGAAGGTACTGCTGCACAACGGGCAAATCGCAAACCAGCTTCTGCTTACGGTATACAAGGGAGACTATTGCGTGGCAGGGCCTGTTGCCGTTGTCTTCGGCAACCAGCAGCTACCGTTGGAGCAGAGTCTCGACACGCCGGGCCTATTAGAGTTCACGGCCGATTTGCCTCCTTCATTGCTGGTGAAAGCGCCGGAAGGCAAGGGTTGGCCGGATAGGCAACGCTTGTGCGTGCTAGTCACCGGCGCCGCCGGCTGGCAGTTGGAGCGGGGCTTACGTGGCGCGGAACTCGCTGACGGCGTTTTGTGCGGAGCACCGCCAGGGCCGGCCACCGTGAAACTGATTGCGGGCGGCACGCGGTACTACGATGGCTTTGAGCTTGCGAACGCGGAAGTGCACGTCGCCGCCGACAAGACGACCCAGGTGGATCTGAAACCCGCCTGTGGGGAAGTCACTTTCCGCCTCACAAATCAGGATGGCAGTCCCCGGGACGGCGACGCCACGGGTTGGCGTGTCCTCCAGCTTTCGACGGGTAAATGGATCTGGGTGGACACGGACACGACCTCGACGGTTCTGCTTCCATTGGGTTCGTTTCGGGCGTTGATTGCGCATGACGGCTGGTACGCACACGTTGACTTTGAAGTTACGGGGACCGCGCAAACCGTCGACCTGAAGATGCCGGACGCCGTGGACGCAGGCCGGGTGTGTGTCAGCCTGCCGCCGGATTTCCAGCCCGGCGAATACTGCCGGTGCTGGTACGCGCCTTGTGACGCCGTCGCCGTGGCAGAGCCTCTGCGAATGCAACGCGCCGAAGGCGAGGGCTACACGGGATGGCCGTGGGATCAGGTCACCGGGCGGCAGGTGAAGGAAGGCATGCTGCTGAGCGACCTGCCGGTCGGCGTTGAGTTGTGTTTGTGTGTCTGGAACGAGACGCGCTTTGCCTGGGTGTCTTCGTTCACGATCAGCGGCGACGAGTTGCAGACGATCACGCCCCAGTGGCGGACGTGGCGAACGCTGGACAGCGAATGGATCAAGGCCGGCCCGTTGACGTGGCGACTCGATGACAGCGGCGCCCGGTTCACCAGCAAGACGCGCCTTCCGGTTGGGCGTCCCGAACTCGAACTCAAAGACGGCGCCACACGTGAAGTCGAAGTTAGCGAGGGGGCGACACCGATGCTGCTGCCCCCCGGCCTGGCCGCGGAACTGAAACCAGGGTAGGGAAAAGGGGGCAGGCTCCCTGACCCCTTGGTGTGTTGTGGCCGTCCCGGCTGCATGGCAACCGGGGCGTCCGCGCCCGGTTGAGGCCCAGGCGAGACGCCTGGGCCTGATGCAGGCAGGATGCCCACAACACGCAGGCCAAAAGCGACTTCCAGTTACTTCCCGAGCTTGTTGAGCTTTACGCAGAACTGTTCCCAGCCCTGCTTCAGGCTTTCGCGGTTCTGCTGGTCGTCGTTGTTGGGGTCGAACTTGCTGTGCGTGATCTTCACGTTCACGCCGCCCTCGACCTCTTTGAACTCCACCAGCACGTGCAGCGTGGGCGCGTCTTCCGGGTCGAACTGCCACTTCCAGGTGAAGCCGAGCTTCTGCTTGGGCTCCAGGGTTTCGATCTTGCCCTGCATCTGCCAGAGGATTTCGCCATCCTCATTGCGCCAGGTGGCCTCGTACTTTTCACCGACTTTCCCGCCTACCTCGGCCTCCTGCGGCCACCACTTGGCGAGCCCTTCGCTGGTCGCCCAGTAGTCCCACATCGCGTCCAGCGTGAAGCCGTCGAAGTCGGCCGTGAGCACGAGCTTGGTTTTATCGTCCGGCTCGAGTTGGGTCAGGAACGGCGGCGCGGGTTTGAACAGTTCCTTCGTGCTTTCGCGGTGCAGTTTCATCAGGTTGTTGGTGCCCCAGTCCACCTGCACGATTTCGCGCGCGGCGTTCACCCAGATCGGCAGGTCCGGGCCGTCGTCGCCGCGGCTGAGCGTGTACTTCCAGGCCTTGACGGTGCCCTCGGGCAGCTCGACCTCTTCCTGCTCGCCGCAACTGATGGTCATTTCGGAGGCTTCCTTCAGCCCCTGCGCCTCGTTGTATTCGGTGCGTGTGATGCTCGTGCCCTGCTTCTGCTGCATGGCGGCAGCGAGGATGAAGCCCATGCCGGTGACGGCGTCGTCTTTCACCTCGACGCGCAGGTCGTCCACGCCGAACTTGCCGACCATCACGTTGCCCGCGCGGGCGCCCAGGACGCGCTGCCCGCCCGAGGACATTTCGCTGAAGGTCATCCGCCAGTCTTTGTCGAAGCTGAGCTTGCGTTCTTCTTCGTACTTCCAGCCTTCGCCGCTGATGTGCAGCTCCCAGTCGCAGTGGACGCCTTCCTGTTTCGTGTCGCGCAGGCTGAGGCGCGCATAGCCCTCGGTGCTGCCGTCGGGCAGGTACATGCCGTACCAGTACTCGCCGAGCTTCATGCGCGCTAGGTTGGGGCGGGGGCTGGGAATCGGTACTTCAACGGATGCTTCGGGTTCTTGGTTCGGAGTGTCATCGTACGGCTCAATCACGACCTGATGGACTCGGCTCGTCGAACAGGCAGACACGATGAGGCAGATGCTGAACAGCGTGGCAGGTCCGTACAGAAGTCGCATCGGGCTCTCCGTAGTTTTGAATTCGGATGCTGATACTACGAATGAGCCGCCGCCTGTGGGCGGGGAAAGCGCGAATCAGAAGCCCTGGAAGACCTGGTATTCCTCGTGCTCGCCGGCGTCCACGGTGACCTCAGAGGCCGGTCGGCGTGGTGTGTGCCGGGCCTCTCGGGTCGGTTTGCCGAGGCGCAGCAGGATCTGCGGGAAGCGTACGCCGACGTGCTTGGCCAAATCGGCGCGCAGGCGGTCGATCTCGATCGGCTGGTTCAGGAAGCTGGCGCTCAGCCCCTCGCGGGTGGCGACCAGCAGCAACTGCGCCAGCGCCTCGCCGGTGCGGACCCAGTCCGTGTGATGGTCCTTGTTGGTGCCGATGATGCACAGCGCGGGCGAGTGCTCGGCCAGTTCGCGATCCCGGGCGGCCTGGCCTTCGCCGACGTCGAAAGTGCGAATCGCGATCGGCGCCGCCAGCGAGGCGAACTCGTTCATCCCCTGCGTGAAGCCGGGCATGCCGTCGCGGCTGCGGCTGCGGTTGTGGTGCAGCCAGGATGCCAGCTCGCGGCGGTAGGTCTTGCTGGCCATCTGCTGCACGTCGGCCTCGGCGATGCGGTCGGCCAGCGCGTGGCGCGAGGTATCGTCGTGGTAGGCGCGCAGGGTGACGCGGTGGGTGGCGCAGACTTCGGCGAGTGCGGCCATCTGCTCGTCGCTGACGCTGCCCTCGACGTAGGGGAAGCGGTTGGTGACGCGTCGCGGCAGGTACTCGAACAGTTCGCTGAGCGCCTGTTGCGGCGGGGCGTCCTCGTCGAAGTAGAGATTGGCCAGCAGGTCGGAGCCGTCTTCCGGGTTGCGGTAGACCTTCACGGGCACATTGAAATGTGCCGCCGCGACGCGCATATACATCAGCGCGCAGCCGCACGAGATGCTGAGTTCGCGGTCGTGGGGGTCGACGACGGGGAGCGCGCGGGTGCGGTCGGCGTGGATGGCGACGTGGTTGTCGTGGCGGATGAACAGCCACGGCTGCGAGTTGTGCGACGACGGCGCGAGCACGCCCCAGTTGATCAGGAAATCCAGTTGCTCGACGGGCCTGCCGTCGGCGGGGAAGTCGGATTCAGCGGGCAGCTTCAGCTTCATCTATTCGTCCGGTTCGATGGTGACGACGAGCGGGAACTTCTGCGTGCGCGCCGATGACGTTACCTGGTCTTTCTTCAACTCGGCCACTTCCTGCGGGTAGACCCCGGCGATGCCCTGGCCTGTGTTGTGGACCTCGAGCATGACCTTCTTGGCCTGGTCGATGTCGTGGGCGAAGAAGCGCATCAGGACCCAGACGACGAAATCCATGGTGGTCTTGGGGTCGTTGTGGAGGATGACCTTCCACATCGGCGCGCGCTTCTTCTTCGTGTCGGCGTCGGTGTCGATCTTCGGTTTCGGCAGTGTCGTAGTGTCCGGCATGCCGCGATTTTAGCACAAGCCTCGCGCCAATCACCAAGGGGACTGTCCCGGCACGGGACTGTCCCCGCAGTCGGCGATCAAAAACAATTGCGTCGAAACCGCGAAGAACCGCCTGCCGGTCTTACTTCGCGGCCCTTTGCGGTCCTTCGCGGTTTGTCTTTTCGAGGTCGATTACCGCGATGCGCAGCGGTTGGCCTTGCCGTACCAGGAAGCCCTCTGTTTTTTCGTACAGCGCCTGCGCTTGCGACCGGTCGTGGAAGCGTCTTGCGATGGCGCTGCCGTGCAGGTGGGTCATCTGCATGACGGCCGCCGCCACCTCCGGGCTGAGTTTCATGCACTGGTTCAGGACCATGTGGACGAACTCGAAGGTGCTGGTGTCGTCGTTGTAGAAGGCGACGGCCCAGCGCCCGTCGCCGACTTCGTGGGCGTTGGCGGCGACCACGTCCCGCGCGCGGGCGTACAGGTCGAGTTCGTAGAACACCACGTCGGGCAACGGGTTGATGTAGTAGGGGTCAGTCTCAACGAATCCGAAAGACTCGTACAGCTTGCGCGCGGCCTTCATGCTGCCGAGCGTATCCAGCAGCACGCGCATGTAGCGCTGGTTGTTGGCGAACTGGAGCGCCTCCGAGACGAGCGCCGAGGCAAGCCCCCGGCCGCGGTGCTCCGGTTTGACGTACATGCGTTTCAGCTCGCAGGCGGCGTCTCCCAACCGGCGCAGGGCGATGCAGGCGGCCGGTGCGTTGTCGAGTTCGGCAAGCAGGATGCAGCCGCTGGGCGCGGAGTAGCAGCCGGGCAGATCGATCAGTTCGTCTTCGAAACCCTGGAAGCCGAGGTCGATGCCAATCTCCTCGGCGTAGGCACGAAACAGCGCGCGCACGTCATCCATGCGGCGCAACTGGTTGGCGACGTCGATGATGCGGCAGTCGTCCATGGCGCGAGTCTACCTTCATCCGCGTGTCTTCAGCGCTTTTCGACGACGGCCTTCAACGGGAAGTCTCCCATACGCGCGAGCGCTGCAATGCGTTTGGCGACCCCGTTGGCACCGCTCTGTGTGCGGCAGTACCGGATAACCGCGCTTCCGGCGTTGTGGACCACGATGGCGTGTTCGCACGCAACAACCTCGGTAATATCCAGCACACGCGCGAGACACTGACAGACGAAAGGGAACGTTGTGGTGTCGTCATCCAGCAGGCGGACAACCCACGGGCCGCTGCCGCGAGGTTCGCCGTTTCGCTTCAAGCTGCCTGTCGCGCGCTCAAGCTGGTTCGCGTGAAACGCAAGGTGGTCGCCGGCGCCACCGGGCAGGTAGGGAGCGACCGGGTGGAACCCGATACTCTCGAGCACCGGCTGCGCCCGCTGCTGCGCGCCGGGCACGAGCAGGTAGACATCCGCCCGGGCCGACGCACTCAGGCAAGCATACTGCACAAGCTCCTTGCCCAGGCCGTTTTCCCGGTAGCGGGGGGCGACGTAAGGCCCGATCAGCTCTGCACGGTTGTCGAAATTGCGGTGCCCGATCATGTACCCGCCGGCGGTCGGTTCGCAGTACACAAGCAACGTCAGGTCGTCAGGCGGCAGGTCCCTGAATTCGAGGGCAAGTGTCGCGACGTGTGACCGGAGGGCGCCGTCGGGCAGCTCGTCCAGCCAGCGGGTAAAGAGTTCCGTGGCATAGCGAGCCGCCCGAGGAGAGTCGGATGTGGCCTGGAGCTGCATCAGACGATCTGCTGGCCTTCGATTTCTATCTTGAACGGGTAGCCCGATTCCTCGGCGGCTTCGACCACCCGGCGCCGGGCGATCTCGGCGGGGATGGCCGGCAGCTCGGCGACCACGGCCTTGCCCTCGTCGCGGATGCTGTCCACCAGCGCCTTGGCCGTCAACTCGTCGTAGCCGAAGTAGTTTTCCAGCGCGAACATGACGAAATCGACCGGCGTTTTGTCGTCGTCGAAAAACCACACCTTCACCTTCGCCGCGATCATCGTGCTTTCTTCGCGGGTGTGGTCGGTTTCCTCGGCCGGCTCAAAGTCCGAGTCGGAAGGGGTATCGTCAGGCATGACCTGAGTATAGCGTGCGCGCGTCATGGATTTGTCAACAACCGCGATAAAACCTTTCGGGGTCACGCGATGCGCATCCTGATTTACCCCATGGGCAGCTTCGGCGACGTGCACCCGTTCATCGGCGTCGGCAAGGCTTTGCAGGCCCGCGGGCACGAAGTGTTCATCATCACCAGCGGTTACTTTGAAGACCTTGTAAAGCGCGCCGGCATCGAGTTTCGCGGCATCGGCACCGCCGAAGATTTCGAGCGCGTCCAGGACGACCCGGACCTCTGGCACCCCACCAAGGCCTTCGGGACGCTGGTCGAAAAAGCGCTGAACGTTTCCTACGGCCCGATCCTCGACTACGCGCGCGAGCTGAACAAACCGGGCGAGACGGTGATGCTGGCGGGCTCATTGGCGTTCGGCACGCGCAACGCCCGCGAGCTGCTGGATATCCCGCTGGCGACCGTGCACCTTGCGCCGTCGCTGTTCATCAGCAGTTACCGCATGCCGCTGATGCACGGCGCGCCGATCCCGCAGTGGGCGCCGCGCTTCCTGAAACGTTTCCAGTGGTGGGCGGGCAATCGGGTTGCGGACGGGCACATCCTGCCGGAGCTGAACCGCTTCCGACGCGAGCACGGGCTGAAACCGGTGCGCCGCGTGATTCTGGACTGGTGGCATTCGCCGGACCGCGTGATCGGGCTGTTCCCCGAATGGTTCGGCCCGCCGCAGCCGGATTGGCCGCCGCAGACGCGCCTGACGGGCTTCCCAATGTTCGACGAGCAAGGCATGCACGAGCTGCCGCCCGAGCTGGAGGAATTCCTGCAGGCCGGCGACCCGCCCGTGGTGTTCACGCCCGGCAGCGCCATGGCCCACGGGCACGAGTTCTTCGCGGAGGGGGTGAAGGCGCTGGAGTTGACGGGACGGCGCGGGCTGCTGCTTTCGCGCTTCCCGGAGACGATCCCGGGCAGCCTGCCGGACAGCGTGAAGCACTTCAAATACGTGCCGTTCAGTGACGTGCTGCCGCGCTCGGCGGCGCTGGTTTACCACGGCGGCGTCGGCACCTGCGCGCAGGCCTTGCGGGCGGGCATCCCGCACTTCATCCAGCACATGGCGCACGACCAGCTCGACAACCTTTCGAGGGTGCGCGATCTCGGCGTCGGCGATGGTTTGGCGCCGAAGCAATTCAAGGCACGGCGCATTGCAAAGGTGCTTGACGATCTGCTCGGAAATCCAGCCGTGATATCGCGCGCCCGTGAGCTGGCCGAAAGCTTTGACACCGAACTATGGATGCACCGGACCTGCGAGCTGGTGGAAGCGCTGGGAAATAAATGAGGGGCGCGGCACTTTGCCGCGCCCCTCGTGCAATCTCGGGGGCGAGTGAGATTGCACCTGTCCGCCTGAAGCCCAGGTGCGCATCAGCGGGCGTTCTTCTCCTGCCAACCGAACGAAACTGCCCGTCGCATTCATCCCGAATCAGGCGAAAAACAAACGGCGCCGGGACGATTCCCGGCGCCGTTTGGGGCAGGTGAAAAATCCGCCTATTCGAAGATCTCCCAGAAGAAATCCTTCATGCGCTCCCATGAGCGTACGTCGGCTTCGGCGTTGTAGGCGACGCCGCGGCTGGGGTCGTTGCCGGCCTTGGGGTTGGTGAAGGCGTGCACGGTGTGCCCGTACAGGTCGATCTCGTAATCGACGCCGGCGTCTTTCAGTTCCTTGTTCAGCGCGACGACGGACTCGAAGTTGTCGTCCGCGCCGTGCAGCACCAGCACCTTGCCCTTGATGTTCTTCGCATCCGCGGGGGTGTCGGTGCCGAGCCCGCCGTGGAAGCTGACGAAGCCCTTCAGGTTGGCGCCGCTGCGGGCCAGCTCCAGCACGCAGGTGCCGCCGAAGCAGTAGCCGATGCAGGCGACCTGGTCCTTGTCGGCCATGTCGCTTTTGAGCGCTTCGTCCATGCCGGCCTTGAGGCGCGTGCGCAGCGCTGCCGGGTTCGACTTCCATGAGCCCGCGGCCTTGCCGGCCTCGGCAGCGTTCTGGGGGCGGACGTCCTTGCCGTAGGTATCCACGCTGAAGGCGAGAATCCCCAGGCTGGCAAGTTCACGGGCGCGCTGTTCATCGAAGGCGCCGCGGCCCATCCAGTCGTGCATGATCAGGACCACGGGGCGGGTGCCCTCCTGGTTGGCGTCCCAGGCCATGAAGCCTTCGCACTCGGTGTCGCCGTCCTTGTAGGTGACGGTCTTGGTCTGGATGTCGGGGAAGTATTCCTTCACTTCGCCGGCGTCCTGGGCGACCGCGGTGTCATTGAGCTGCAGCGCGGTGATGACAGCCGCGAGCACCAGTGCCGCGGCGATGCTGACGGACAGGATCGTTTTCATGTTCTCTCCTCGGTTTCAGATGGCAGGGATTCCAGCAAGCCAACACAAAGGAAGCGAGAGAGATTCCGGAAAGATGCGCGCCGGCTGATGTTGGTGTCCCGGGCGACTTGCGCTAGTCTGGCAGCATGGCCGACGAATACCGCAAGTACACCGGCGCCGACATCGACGTCGAGTTCAGCCTCAAGCGCTGTATCCACTCTGCCGAGTGCGTGCGCGGAGCCCCCAAGGTGTTCAACCCGCGCCAGAAACCGTGGATCCAGGCCGACAACGCCGACGCCGATACCATAGCCGAAGTGGTGCAGCGTTGCCCGACGGGCGCGTTGCGCTTCGTGCGCAAGGGTGGCGGCGACGCGGAACAGCCCGACCCCGAGCCGACCATCAAGGTCGTGAAGGACGGGCCGCTGTACCTGCGCGGTGCGATCGAGATGGAACTCGGCGAGACGCTCGAGCAGGCGATGCGCGTCGCCCTGTGCCGCTGCGGACACAGCGCCAACAAGCCGTTCTGCGACGGCAGCCACGGCAGGTGCGGCTTCAAGGACGACTCGCAGCCCGGCACCGGCGACTTCAAGGACATCGAGGGCAAACCCGGGCTGAGCGTCAGCTTCATCGAAAACGGGCCGATCCAGGTGCGCGGAGGCGCGACGGTCATTGACGTGGAAGACACCGCCGTGTTGCGCGACGACGAATGCTACCTGTGCCGCTGCGGCGGCAGCGCGAACAAGCCGTTCTGCGACGGCAGCCATGCGCGGGTCGGCTTCAGGGATTCCTGATGGAGTGGGTTGCGCTCGGAATTGCATTGCTGGTTGTGCTGCTTGTGGGGCTGGGGCACATCGGCTACCGCAAGCACATGCAGCAACTGAAGCAATGGGCGCGCATGCTGGCTGAGCAGCCGCCCGTGGACCCGCACGCGAAACTCGACGATCTGCCCGACGCCGCCCGGCGACTGCTGAAACACGCGATCGGCGACGACGCAAAACCGGCGCGCGCCGTCAGCTTCAAGCTGGTGGGGGAGATTCGCCCGGCCAGGGACGGCGCCTGGCTGCCCTGCACGGCCTGGCAGACGTTGCGCATCCCGGGCGGGTTCACCTGGCGCTGCAAGGTGCAGGGCGGGTTGATGCGCCTCAGCGGCGGCGACCACTACTTCGCGGAGACCGGGGGCGTGCACTTCTGGCTGCTGGGCGTGTTTCACGCGGTGAAGAGCAAAGGCAAGGACCTCGCGAAAAGCGGCGCGCACCGGGCGATGCTGGAGGCGCTCTGGTTCCCGCCGGCGCTGCTGCCCGGTGAAAACGTCGAGTGGCTGGAAGGCGACGAAAACACCGCCAGGGCGAAACTGAAACTCGACGGATTCGAGCTGGAAGTCGAATACAAGGTCGATGCAGACGGGCGCGTCGTCAGTGTCAAGGCCGACCGCTGGGGCGACCAGAACGAGAAACACGAATGGATGCCGACCCCGTTCGGCGCCGAATTCAGCGAGGAGCGCACCGTGCAGGGCTACACGGTCCCCACGAAGTACCGAGCCGGCTGGCACTACGGCACGGAACAGTGGTCCGAAGGCGAATTCTACCGGGCCGAGCTGAAAGACGTGCGATTCATCAGTTGAACAAGAACCCCGGCCGAAAGGCCGGGGTCACCGCGAAGCGGTGAACGAGATCGGGGAAGACTAACCTTGGAATACAATCATCCAATAGCCTTCCTGCTGACGGTCGTAACCTACGGCGCCTGGCTGCATGGGGATGAGCGTGGATCGGTTAAGCACGGCGAACCAGCCAAGTTCCTCCCACCAGATGAGTTGCTGAAACAACACAATGCGTCGAACCTAAAGCATCCGTCCGCAACTCTAAATGCACGCCAGCGCGGGATCGTAAGGCGCAACATCGAGAGCTATTGCGATTACAAGAAGTGGTTCGTCAGCGCGGTCAACGTGCGAACGAACCACTTTCACGTAGTCGTCGCTGCAGTAGAGAAACCCGAGAAGATGCTCAACGGCATCAAAGCTGCGGTAACTCGCAAGTTGCGCGAAGCAGATGAATTTGTCGGGCGTCCTGTGTGGGCTGTGCGAGGCAGCAAGCGTCGGCTGTATACACGGAAATCTCTCGACCTTGCCATCGACTACGTGGTGAACCGGCAGGGGGATCCGCTGCCCGAAGAGTAGATGCTGGTTTCGGGTGATACGAATCCACCGCTGCGCGGTGACCCCGGCCTTTCGGCCGGGGTTCCTGCTGCTTCTCCGTGTTACTTCATCTCCCAGCGGCTGATTGTGAGGCGCTGGATTTCTGATGTGCCCTCTACGATCGTCATCAGTCTGGCCGCGCGGAAGAACTCCTCGACGCGGTATTCGCGCATGTAGCCGTAGCCGCCGTGGATCTGGATTGCCGCGCTGGTTACGCGCTCGGCCATTTCGCTCGCGAACAGCTTCGCCTGCGCCGCCATCGAGATGAACCGGGGGTCGCTCAGTCCGTACTGCTCCTTCAGCCAGACGGCCTGCCAGACGAGCCCCTTGGCGGCGTTGAGCTCGGTAATCATGTCCGCGAGCTTGAAACCGATGCCCTGGAATTCCCAGATCTTCTGGCCGAACTGCTCGCGCTCGCCGGCGAAGCGCTTGGCACGCGTGTATGCGGCCTCCGCCAGCCCGAGGCACTGGGTGGCGACGCTGCAGCGTCCGGTGTTGAGCGTCACCAGCGCGACCTTGAAACCGGCGCCCTCTTCACCGAGCAGGTTCTCGGCCGGCACTTCACAGTCCTCGAAAATCAGCTCGGTCGTCGGGCTGGCGTGCACGCCCATCTTGTCCTCGACCGTCCCGACCTTGAACGGGCTGACGGCCTTGTCCACGAGGAACGCGCTGATCAGCGGGCGCCCGTCGTCTTTCTTGCCGGTTACGGCCCAGACGATCAGGTACTCCGCGACCGCGCCGTTGGTGATGTAGAGCTTGGTGCCGTTCAGCACCCACTTGTCGCCCTTCTTTTCGGCGGTCGTGCGCATGCCGGCGGGGTCGCTGCCGGCGCCCGGTTCGGTCAGCGCGAACGAGCCGAGTTTTTCGCCGCTCGCCAGCGGAGGCAGCCACTGCTTCTTCTGCTCGTCGGTCGCGAAGTTCATGATCGGCAGCGCGACCAGGCTGTTCTGCGCGCCGAGCGTCATGCTCAGGCTGATGCTGGTCTTGGCGATCTCGCCCTCGACAAGCAGGTACGCCAGGTAGTCCGCGCCGACGCCGCCGTATTCCTCGGGGATCACCAGCCCCATGAACCCGAGCTCGGCCATCTTCTTCGTGAGCTCCATCGGGAAGTCGTGGCTGGCCTCGAGCTGGATGGCCACCGGCTCGACCTCGGTCTTGCAGAAGTCCGCGGCGGCCTGCTGAAACATCGTCTGTTCTTCGGTGAGGGCAAAATCCATGGCGGTCCTTGGTTGGGTAATCAGCAGGTTTTAGGGCAAGCCCGCAGCGGGGCAACCGACTGCCGCTGAAAACGTCAAAAGCGCGGTTTGAATTGACGTGACGATACGGTGACTTATGCTCATTTGCACATGGGTCCGGGTTTGCCGGGCCGTTTTTGTCGAGACAGGGGAAGCACATGAAACGGATGCTGTTTACGGGTGCGCTGGCGCTCGTGCTTGGCCTGGGCCTGATTTCGCCCGTGACCGCGGACAAGACGGAAAGCAAGGGTGAGGCCGCGCCAGTGGCAGACAAAGTCCCCGCGCCGACCGAATTCAAGATCAACGACGGCAAGCTCGAGGGGCACAAGCGCCCCAATGACGTGCTGGTGAAGGCCATCAAGGCCGCCAAGGCCGGCGAAGCGGACACGCTCAAAGTCTGCTTCAATCCCAACAACCGCGACGGTCTCGACCAGGCGTCGTGGGGCGAAAAGGACGGCGACAACGAACTCACCAACCTGCAGGCCATGACCCGCGTGCTGAAGAGCTATCCGGATGCCGGCGGGCTCGAGATGAAGCAGGGCAAGGACGGCAACTACGCGACGGTCGCGGTCAAGAACGGCGACGCGGTCAACCTCGTGCAGGTGCAGCGCCTCAAGAAGTGGGAAGATGAAGAAGGCAACGAAAGCTGGTACCTCACCAGCTACATGGCTTCCAGCTACCGCATCGACTACAACGCCCCCGGGCTCAAGGAAATCCGCGACGCCATCGACAGCGGCGACATCGAGAAGATGAAGGAACACCTGGATATCTGGCAGACCCCGGCGCTGGACCTGATCACCGGCGTCGAGGAAGGCGTCGACGGCTACGCGCTGCTGATGAAGCGTTTCCAGAAGATCGGCAAGACCGCCGAGAAGCCGATCATCCTCAAGCGCAACGGCATGTCGTCGCTCGCCTACTGGTTCCACAGTGAAACCGCGGACACCTTCCTGGTGCTGCAGTTCAATGAACAGACCGACTGGAACACCAACAAGAAGTACACCAACGTCACCATCAGCATTTCCGACACCGCGGAGTTCCAGAAGGACCCGCTCGGCTACTTCAAGTCGTGGGTGGGCGACTGGAGCTACTAGGCCTGAACGCAATCAAAGAAGAGCCCGCCTTCCGGCGGGCTCTTTTCATTCCGGTTTGCGCGGCGCCGGCAGTTTCGGTTTTCCGGGCAGGGCCTTCGTGGCGGGTGTTTTGCGCTCGGGCAACTCGGGCGTCTTGGGTTTCTTGACCTTGGGTGCGATCACGATGCCGAGCAGGGCAAACAGCCAGCCGCCGCCGAGCGTCCACGCGCCCGGCCCCAGCGCCGCGATCGTGTCCGACGTGTTGATGTTGGGGATCGCGAACGCGGAAAGCTGCTCGCGGAACACGACGTAGATTGCGCCGAGTGCGAGCGCGGGCGACAGCATCGCCAGGATGCGCAGCCACCAGTGGCTCTTTCCCTTCCCGGCGCAACGCAACTCGTCGACGATCCCGTACAGCGCCAGCACCGGCACCAGGTACAGCGCGAACAGCGTCAGGGCCGAGTCCGGGTTGCCGTGGATGCCGGTCACCAGCGGCTGGTCGGCGTAGACGCCCGCCTGCACCATCGCCGCCGCCAGTTTGCCGCCGCTGAGGGGCAGCGTGAAGGCGGCAATCGCCTCGTCGAAGTCGGGCAGCCCCGGGTTGAACAGCGGCAGGAAGAACCCGACGATCATCGCCAGCGTGCCCAGCAGGAAGATAAAGTTCAGCCCGCGTTTTTTCGGCGCGTCGGGAATGCTGCGTGTGCCGGGCGCCTTCGCGCCGCCTGGCAGCGATGGCGGCGGCTTCAGCCCCGTGGGTAGCTTCGCGCCCGGCAGCTTGCCCTTGGGCGGGGCCGGTGCGGCTTCAGCCTTCGGTTGCGGCTTTGCGCGCGGCGGCGGCTTGTCGCGCAGCTTGACGGTTTCGGAGTGTACCTGGTTCTGTTTCCGGGCCGGGCGGTCGGCGGGCAGGATCTTGGTCGAGCTCGCGCGGCGCTTGGGGCGCTGCACCTCGCGGGTGTCGTCGGCGAACGAAAGCCCGGAAAGGTCCGGCACCGTCATCGGTTCGCCGCAGACCTTGCACTTCACCCGTTTGCCGACATTGGAATCGGCAACGCGGTAGCCCTTGAGGCAGTGGGGGCAATTGAATTCGATCGGCATGGTGTGAACCGGCTTCCATTATCCAGATTCCGCCGGTTTTTGCCATCGATCAGGCGGGAGGTTGTCCGGGCCTTGGCACAGGTCGATTAATGCCTGGTTTGCCGGGAAGACGCGGGTTCCCCTGCCGTCGCGGGCCGGCTGCGGGGCGCGCGGGCAATGCGGGCTTGAGCCCGGGCTGGCGGGGCGCTGACGGCGGTCGCGGGCCACCCCTGAACTCGCGCGACCAGTCGTCCAGCTCGGGTTTTGGCGAGGTAAAAATGCTGACGAAAGATACGACGGCGCCAAGGCAAACGACCCAGAATCCGATCCCCACGACGTCGAGACTGCCGCCCGAGCCCGAGCTGGAGCTGGAACCGGACGAGCCCGGCCCGCCAAAAAGTTCAGCCACGTGCGCAAAAGCCACGATGATTACGATAAACGCAATCACAGGGGAGAGAGTGTTCAGGATCCGCAGCCACCAGCGGTTTTGCCCTTTCTTCGATGAAGTCAGTTCGTCGGCCAAGGTCAGCAGCGCCAGGATTGGTATCAGCAGCAGCGCATACAGCGAGCGAAAGCCGGCGATGATCGCATCCAATTCGGCCAGTTCACGGTCAATCTTGTCTTCCGGCATGCTTCGCGACCGCATTTGGGATGCGGCCTGGCTGCGGGCTTCACTGAGTTTACTGTTCAACACAAAGGGCAGCTCAAAGCCCGAGATATAGCTGCCGAACTCTTCCTTCACCGAGGCGGGTGTATAGTCGGGCCAGGATATCCAGGGCAGGATCATCCCGACTATCGACATGAATGCCGAAATCAGCAGCACTACGTTCAGCTTCCTATGGAGCGGCTTGCCCGATACCGGCGCCTGCGCGCCGTAAGGACGGGCATTGGAGGCCGGCCGCGTCGGTGCGGCGGCAGGTTCAGTGCTGGCCATTGGGTGCGCCGGCACACCTGGCTGCGGCCCGACTTTTTGACCCGGTACGGTGATGCGCGCGCCGCAGCCCTTGCACATCGTGCGCTTGCCCGCGTGTGCATCCGCCACGTTGTAGTGGTAGCCGCATTCAGGGCAGTTGAATTCGATGGGCATGATATTTCCCGTTTTGCAGAAACGGGATTATCGCGACCGAAGCTGCGAATCGCAACCGCGGAGGCGCGGGCTATTTCAGCTCGTTCAGCGCTTCGAGCACCTTGTCGGCGTGCCCGTCGACGCGCACTTTGGACCAGATCTTCGCGAGCTTGCCGTTCGGGGCGATCAGGTAGGTGCTGCGGATGATCCCCTGTACGGTGCGCCCGTACATCTTCTTTTCGCCGTAGCAGCCGTACTTGGTGGTGACGGCCTTGTCTTCGTCGCTGAGCAGCGGAATCTTCAGTTTGTGCTTCTGCTCGAATTTCTTCTGGGCTTCGACTTTGTCCGGGCTGATGCCCAGCACCACGGCGCCGGATTTCTCGAATTTCTTCACCAGTCCCGTGAAGGCGATCGCTTCCTTGGTGCAGCCGCTGGTGTTGGCCCGCGGGTAGGCGAACAGCACCACCCACTTGCCCTTATAGTCGGACAGCTTGTGCTTGTTGCCGTCCTGGTCAGCCAGGTTGAATGCCGGGGCTTTGTCGCCTTCCTTCAGCACGTGTGACTCCGTTTTTTAGGTTCGCAGGTCGGTATTATAGCGCAGACGAAAGAAGAAAACGCTGACTAGTGCAAGAACCGAGCCGCATGCGGATACGAGGATTCCGATCCCGCCTGCGACAGGTTCAGACGGTCCGGGGCTCTTCCTGGCATATGGCGCGTCGGGAATTGTCTGAAACATTACGTAGATAAGGACGAAGGCAACTGGCAGGCTGAATGCAAAGGCCACCCGCAACCACCACCTATTCTTCGCATTCCTGGCCGAGACGATATCTTCGACCAGTAGTAGCAAGGCGAGGAAGGGGATCAGATACAAAACATACAAGGACCTGAAAGCCCGTACGGCAGCCAGCATCGGTTCCTCCGGGACCGCATCCCGAGTCAGCCTTCGCTTCTCATTAGCTTCTTTGAACTCCTTCGCGCGCTGGTCAATCAATTCGTTGAGTTTGAACGGAACGGTAAACCCGGTCAGTTCGTAGCTGGACTGATCTGCCCGTATGTCTTGCGGCACGCTGAGCCAGGGCAGGAAGTACCCGACGAAGGTCAACGCGATGGCCAACACAAACACATAGTTCACACGTCGCGGAAAGGCCCAGCGTTCCCGGGTCAGTCGATAAGGCTTTCTTTGGTCGGTTTCGGCCGGACTTGATTCGTCGGCTATCACCTCGTCGATGTCGGGTACAGGCACTTCCTCGCCGCATGACTGACATCGTACGGTGCAACCGGCTTGAGTCTTCTCGACACTCTGCTCGGCTTCACAGTGAGGGCAAGTGAACGTTATGGCCATATCATTCCTGAAACTCAGGTTTGCCGATGTTGTTAGTTTGGAAAGGCAATTCGGTCAATGAGTTCCCTTCTTGCCGCTGCACCGGCAACCAACTAGCTTGCAGGCGGTAGAAGCAATGACTGACACCCACATCAAGGCCGCGCCCGCCAAGGGCTACGCGAAACTGAAACCGGAGCTGCGCCGGCGAATTGCTGATGCGTCCGCGCTGGTTGCGTTCATCGCGACCGTGGCTGCTCTGTTCAGCGGCGCGAAACTGGAGGGCGTGTGGCTGCGCCTGCCGCTGCTGGGGGCGCTCGTGCTGCTGATCCCGGGCGCCTGGTTCGTGCACCGCAAGCTGGCGCAGAAGACCTCGCCGATCCTCGCGGGCGGCGTGGGCGTGGCGCTCGCCGGCGTCGGGTTGCTGGCGGCGGCGCTGCTCAAGGCGAGCGGCTGGACCGCCCTGGCCGGTCTGCTGGCGATCTTCGCGGCGTGGGCCTTGCGCGGCGCCGTGGACCGCGCCGTGATCCGCGGGCGCGACATCAAGACCGGCGACGTCGGCTTCGCAAGCTGGCTGTTCTCGCAGACCGAGAGCCTGGCCGCAGCGCTGGTGCTGGTGCTGCTGGTCTGGCACTTCGGGCTGGAGGCGTTCCGCATCCCGTCCGGCTCGATGGCGCCGACGCTGCTCGGCGACCCCGTGACCGGCGACCGCGTGCTGGTCGACAAGTTCGTCTACGACTACCGCAACCCCGAGCGCTGGGAGCCGGTGGTCTTCCGCTACCCCCTGCGCCGCACCGACCCGTACGTAAAGCGCTGCATCGCCCTGCCCGGCGAGCAGGTGCTGATCGCGGAAGGCGACGTCTACGTGCGCAAGGTCGGCAGCGGCAAGATCGAGCTGCTGCGCAAGACGCCGGCCGCGCGCGAAGTGCTGTGGCTGCCGCTCGTGACCGAGCTGGAAAGCAACACACAGTGGGTGAAGAACTTCAAGCGCGACGGCGACGTGGATTACAAGGACGGAGTGATCACCCTGCGCAAGCGCGCGTCGGCGATCTTTCCGCGCGGCGAGACTGACGAGGAACCGGGCGACGTCACGGACCACGACGCCAGCTTCGGCGCAACCGAGACGCCCAAGAACCGCTACAACCAGCACATCGTAGGCGACCTGCGCATCCGCGCCGAGGTCACGCTGGACGACAACGGCGAGTGCTCCATCACGCTGGTGCGCGATGAGGACAGCTACACGCTTGAACTGCGCCCCGCGGCCGGCGGCTGCAAGTTGGTGCACAGCGCCGGCGAAGACGTCTTCGAGCCGATGGCGACCGACGACATCAGCGCCATCGAGATGGGCGCGGGCAGCGCGCGCGAGGTCTGGTTTTCGCTGGCCGACGGCGTGCTGCGCGTGAGCATCGACGGCGAACTGAAGACCGAGGTCGAAGTCGGCACGCCGTTGCTTGACCAGCTGATTGCGCGCGACAAACAGAAAACGATCGACCTGGCCGGTACCGAAGCATTGGCGCTGGCCCGCGCGGAACCGGCCGGCGGCAGGCACGGGCGTATCGAGCTGCGCTCGGGCGAAGAGAGCGGCGCGGAGGTGCACGTGCTCGGCATTGAGCGCGACATCTACTACATCGGGCGGACGCTCGAGGATGAGCAGGGCGAGACCGAGCTGCCGTTCCAGGTCAGCATGGCCGACGACCAGTACTTTGTGCTGGGCGACAACTCGCCGGGCAGCGCCGACTGCCGTTTCTGGACGCGCATCACCCTGTTCATGAAAGACGGCACACAGGTCACCGGCAGCATGGACCAGCCGGCCAACCCGGAACTCGTGGGGCTGCTGGCGAAGGCGGGCGATGAAAATGAAATGTTCAGCGCCTATCACCTGCTGTTCCGGCTGGCGCACTTCACCCCCATTGAGCGCGGCGACACCCCCGGCGACGACGGCAGCATCATCAAGAAAGTCGAAAAGCTGCTGAACGAAGCAGCGACCAAGCAGGGGCGCGCCGCGGTCGACTTCAACATTGACGGCGGCGGCCACGTGCGCGTCACGCTGTCCGAGATCGACCGCATCCAGGTGCAATCCGAGCCCTTCGTCGAGCGCAAGCTGTTTGTAGGTCGCCCTTTCGCGGTCTTCCTGTCCCCGCGCGGCATGAAACTGATTGACTGACGCACTCGCGTCGACTTTGCCCCTTCGTGTGAAGGAAATTTTTAATCACGAAAGCACCAACGCACGGAAAGCATGGCTGGTTTGGCGCTTTCGTGTTTTCGTGGTTCATGCCAACGGCCCCCAACCCCGGGCTTGCTTTGGGCGTTGAATAGGTCAACATGGGCTTTCCCTGATCGATCCCCGGACTTGACGATGATGCGATTTGCAGTGCTTGCGGCCGTGTGCCTGTTTGGAACTTTCCTTTCCGCCCAGAGCGTCGCCGGCGGTTTCGCCCTCGATACCGTCGTGAACCCGGTTACCAACGGGCGCGCGATGGCCTTCGCGCCGGACGGCCGGCTGTTCTATGTCGAGAACGACACCGGCAACATCATGATCGTGAACAACCCGACCAGCGGGTCCAGCACGCCGGTGCTGTTCGCGACTCTGCCGAGCTTCCTGCCGCCCAGCGGCAATGACCTGGGGCTGCACGGCATCGCGATCCACCCGAACTTCCCGTCCAGCGGCACCAGCAACACCGACCGCTACATCTACGTCTGCTACTCGACCGGCACCGCCGGCGCGCCGAACCTCGAGGTCCAGCGCTACCAGGAAAACGGTTCCAACCCCGGCACGCCGCTCTCAAGCGTACCGACGCCGATCGTGGCGGCCGTGTCGATGGGGGCGAGCGGCAACAACTTCGGCGGGCGCATCGCGTTTGACGCGGCCGGGCAGCTTTATGTCAGTGTCGGCGACGGCGGCTCGGCAATCGCGCTTTCGGGCGGCTTTGCCCAGGACACCGCCGACCGCCGCGGCAAGATCCTGCGCTACAACGACGACGGCAGCATCCCGCTCAGCAACCCGATTTCCAGCAACGCCATGTACGCGCTGGGGTTTCGCAACCCGCGCGGGCTGGCGGTCAACCCGAACACCGGCGACCTGTTCGGCGTCGACACCGGCAACCCCTCCAGTTCCGGCAACGACGAGCTGAACGTGATCCTCAGCAACGGCAACTATGGCTGGGACACCAGCGGCAACAGCGGCACCCAGAGCGTCAGCGGCTACAACGACCCGGCCTGGGACATCACCTCGACCTTCGACCCGTCCTGCGTCGCGTTTTACCCGACTTCCGGCACGGCCTTCCCTGCCGTCGGCTACCGCGGCGGCGTGGCGTACATCGGCAGCGAGGCTTCCGCGGGCAGCATCGCGCGCGTGGTGCTGACCGGCGGCAGCGAGCGCAACGGCATCGTCCAGTGGACGTTCGCGAACGGTTTCAGCGCCGGCGTGCGCGACCTGCAGTTCGGGCCCGACGGCAACCTGTACGTGATGACCGACGGCGTGCTCTATCGAATTCGCTACACGGGCAACACCAGCAACGATCCGGTCGCCAACGCGGGCATCGACCAGACGGTCGACGAGAACACCCTGGTGACGCTCGACGCCAGCGGCAGCAGCGACCCGGATGTCGGCACCATACTGCGCTACACCTGGAAGCAGGTCGGCGGCTCGGTGCTGGTGACCATCAACAACCCGACGACCGCCATGCCGACGTTCACCGCGCCTTCCGTGACGTTCACGCAGGGTTTCACTTTCGAGGTAATCGTCGAGGACGGCACCGGCGGCGTCAGCGACGACTTCGTGCTGGTGACCGTGAACAACACCGGCAATCCCGGCGACGACACCGGCCCGACCGGCTTCTCGCCCCCAGGCGAAGGCGGCTGCAGCACGGGCGACACAAGCGCGTGGTGGTGGGCGGTACTGGCGGGTATCGCGTGCCTGCTGGTCGCGGCGCGACACAAGCGTTCCGCGCGCCGCAATGATCAATAGTCAGTGTTCAATGCACAGCCACACGCAAATGCGACTGATTGACCATTGAGAATTGATCATTGGAGCGAAGCGACCGGCCTTACTTCCCCAGCAGCAGACGGTCGGCGAGCATGGTGGGCAACTGCTTGATTTCGCGCAGCTTGTTCGCCGTGGCCTGGTAGTCGTACTCGACGCGGCGGAACTGCAGGTTGCTGCCGTTCAGCACGACGTAGCACGCGCGCGTATCGTGATCGCGCGGCTGGCCGACGCTGCCGATGTTCACCAGCAATTTCCGGAAGCGGCGCAAATCCAGCTCGCCGTTGTTGAGGTTCTTCGGGTGGCCGTACTTGCCGGTTTCGCTGTAGATGCCGGGGATGTGGCTGTGCCCGCAGAAACAGAAGCGGTCGAACTTGGCGAACATGCTGCGGATCTTCGCCTGGTCGAGGCTGTCTTTCGGGAACACGTACTCGTGCGTCGGCTTGCGCGGGCTGCCGTGTACGAACAGCAGGTCGCCCTGCTTGTGCTCGCGCTTCTTGGCCATGGCGTCGAGGAAGTTCCAGTACTTGTGGCGCTTTTCCTTCGGCAGGTCCGGGCTGTTCAACTGCTCGCGCGTCCACTCGACGCTGCGCATGGCGCGCTCGTTGAAGTCCTCGGCCACGAGCATCAGCGCTTCCTCGTGGTTGCCGAGGATCGTGAGGTCGAATCGCTCCATGGCGATGTCGAGAACTTCACAGGGGTTTGGGCCGTAGTCGACGAGGTCGCCGAGGCAATAGATTTTCTCGCACCCGAGGCTGTCGATGTCTTCCAGGACGGCGGTCAGCGCTTCGATGTTCGCATGGATGTCCGAAACCAAGGCGATGCGCACTGCCAAACCTTTCCAAACCCGCCTGCCCTAGCGGGTCGACACGAAGCCCCTCGACCGCAGAAGTGCCTATATTCAGCGATTTTACGACGGATCGCAAGAGGCAAGCTTGGACCGGCGGTCATAGCCCAAAAAGCAGGCCCGGGGAGAGTCTCCCCGGGCCGTCACATCGAGGCGAAATCAGCGCGTCAGGATCGACATGTCGGTGTCGTCCAGGCGGTACATCGGCCCGGAGACCGGCAACTGCACCGCCCGCGAGAACGAGCGGTAAGTGCCCGAGCCCGACTTCTCGTCGAAGCGCTCGAAGTTGCGGTCAACCATCAGCAGGTCGATCAGCACTACGCTGGGGTAATTCCAGCGCGCCGAGGTGAAGTCGCGGTCCTTGCCGGTGCGGGTCTGCCAGATGCCGCCGAACTCGACGCGGTTTTCGCGAATCGGGGTCTGCAGCAGGATGGCGGTGCCGCCGACGTTGGTCGGCTTCGGGCGCGGGCCACTTGAGCCCTTGATGTACATCCAGTCGGCGTTGGGCACGCCTTCCTTGCACTCGGGCATGATGTCGCGGTTGAAGGCGTTGTTGCGGTCGCCAAGCTGGAAGGCCGCCTGGTCGTCGGCGTACATGCGCACGCCGTAGACGAAGCTGGCAAGCTCATCCTCATGCGGCTCGAGCGGCCTCGGCTTCTTGCCTTTACCGATCGCGACCAGCTCGGCGTTGCTGCGCTGCGGGATGATGCGGCGCACCAGGTAGGCGCCTTCCTGTGCTTCGCCGTCGATCGGCATGCGCTTGCGCAGGTAGTAGGCAACGTAGGCCGTGCCGGTGACGTACTTCTTCTCGTTCTTGTCGTACCACGTGTTGCGTCCGGTGAAGGACAGGAACTCGTGGATGTTGAGCGACTGCGAATCCTGCGGCTCGGTCCAGTCGTCGAGTTGCGAGTAGGACTTGGAGTTGCGCACCAGTTCCGGGTCGGCGAGCTGGTTGGGCATCAGGGTGCGGCAGTTGAGCGTGTGGTAATCCTCGTAGCCGGTCTCGAGGCGCATCAGGTCCTGTTCCATCATGTCCAGCGAGGCGCGGGCCTGGCTGTACACGTCGACGCGCTTGGCGGCGCGCAGGTACATGTACTGCGCGTTCGTGAACATCGAGCGCAGCATCAGCATGATGATCAGCATCAGGGTGATGGCGATCATCAACTCGAGCAACGTGAAGCCGCGACGAAGGTTTCTCATGGTTCTCTCCAGACTCCCGCGTTATCCGCGGGCGGCCCCTATTGTGCTGCGTTGACGTAGAAGTCCCATTCGAAGTAGGGGTCGTTCTTGATGTTGTCGGTGAAGTCGAAACCCTTGTAAATCCGCACGTGCACGACGTAGAGGTCTTCCAGGGGCTGCTTCGCGCCGCTGCCCGCGGCGTCGTCCACGCTGGCGCGCTGCACGCTGCGGCGGATCGAGACGTCGAACTGGTAGAACATGCGGTCGTCCGGGTCGAGCCCGTCGAGAGCGCCGGCCTGGCGCAGCTTGTCAGGCAGGAAGCCGAAGACCTTGGGGTCGCCGTCTTCGTTCTGGAAAGTCGCCTTGCTGCCGCTTGCGGTCAGCGCGTCGCGCGGGATTACCGTGAGCTGCTGGTTGGGGTCGAAGTAGTTCATCGAGCCCGCGTCGAAACGCTGCTTCGGCAGGCGGAAGAACAGCGTCTGTTCCACGCCGTTTTCGCCGAAACCTTGCGGGACGATGTTTTTGTCGTAGCCGCCGCCGCCTTCGTACTGGTCGCGGTAGCGGTCCGGGTTGAAGTTGACCTGCGTGCCCGGGTAGTAGAAGGCGTAGACGTTGTTCTCATCGCCGATGCTGTGCGGGCGCGAAAGCGACTGCGTCATCAGCGAGCGCACGTTGCGGGTGATTTCCGCGGCGCGGGTGTAGTCCATTGCCTGGCGCGAAAGCCGCACGTTGGTGATGAACAGGGCCATGATCGCCGTGCCGCCCAGCGCGAAAATCGCCAGTGCGACCAGGATCTCGGTCAGCGTGAAGCCCCTGCGTTTCGTTCTCATGTACATGGCCTGTCCTTCCTGTGCTGCCTGGCGGGTTTTACTGCTCGCCGGTTTCTTCGCGCGTCATCACGACCGAGCGCTTCACCGCGCCCGTGGCCGAGTTGAAGTCGAGGTAAACGAAACGGTCGCCGTCCGTGAGCACCAGGTCGGTCTTCAGTGACTTGGTTTCGTTCGTGTCCAGCACGTAGCCGGGCTTGTCTTCGGGGATGATCAGGCGCCCGTCTTCGAGCACCACGATCTTGTACAGCCCTGAGAAGCGGCTGTTGGCCGCGTCGGGCAGGTAGGTGTTGGGGCCGCGCGGGGCGCGTTCCTTCCAGCTCGGGGCGAAGTCGACGCTGCCGCCGATCTGCCCCTCGAAGTCGAGCTGCTTGACGTAGTTGACCGTCTGCTCGTCCGGGCCGAGGTCTTCGTCGATGCGGAAGACCACCATGCCGGGGCCGGCCGAGAGCGGGACCGCCCCGCCTTCGTTCAGGACGGTGGGTTCCTCGTAGAAGACGATGGCGTGCTTCTGGCGGGTGTTCATGGCTTCGCTGCGGGCAAAGGCGACGAAGCCGCCGATGTTGTTGCCCGACATGCTCAGCCCGCGTCCCTTCATGAAGCCCAGCATCACCGGCACCATCACGGTGACCAGCAGCGAGATGATCGCGATAACGACCAGCAGC